>NZ_RBXL01000001.1:3745004-4051505 GCF_003634315.1 Thiocapsa rosea | reverse complement strand
GTGAATCCGGTCACCGGGGTCGTCGCGCTGCAGTCGCGTTACGTCGAGAAGGTGCTGAGCGTCATGAGCACCTGCGGAATGTACGACTTTTCGGGCGGTTGGATCTACAACGTCGGGATGCCGGCGAAGAGCGGCGTGGGCGGCGGGATCATGGCCGTGCTGCCCGGACAGTTCGGACTCGGCGTCTTCTCGCCGCGCCTCGACGCCAAGGGCAACAGTGTGCGCGGCATCGAGGCCTGTAAGCGGCTCTCCAAGGATTTCAGTCTGCACCTCTTCCATGTCGCACGCTCGACCTCCGCCACCGTTATGCGTCAGGTCTACGACTGCGCCAAGCGGACCTCGCGCCGCCGTCGCAGCGAGGCGGAGCTTGCCGTACTCGCGGAGCAAGGGCATCGCATCCGCGTCTACGAGCTGCAGGGAGAGCTGTTGTTCGGCAGTGCCGAATCGGTGGGCGTGGAGATCCTCTCGGAGCTGGCGCGGGTCGATTACCTGGTCATCGATCTCAAACGGGTGATCGGGACGGACCAGGCATCGATTCTGGTCTTGAGCGAACTTTGCATGCGGATTGCCGACGAGGGCAAGAGGCTCTTCTTCACGGACAGCAAGAACCTCTATCGCTTCCGAAAGCACCTCCAGGGAAGTGCCTATCGCGGGCAGGAGCCGGGTCCGCTGCACTTCGAGGACACCGATCACGCGGTGGAGTGGTGCGAGAATCAACTGATCGCCGAGGCGGAGACAACCGGTGCCGACACCCCGGTCGCGGATCTCAGCCACCAGTATCTGTGCGCCGCGATGACGGGCGACGAGCTTGAAGCGCTCCGGCAAGCGGGCCGGGAGTGCGCGTTCAAGACCGGCTCCCGCATCTTCGACGCCGGGGATTGTGCCGAGTCCATGTTCTTCATCTTCAGCGGCGAGGTCGAGGTCTGGGTCGATGCCGGCGCGGGACACCGCTTGAGACTCACCAGCCTCGGCCCGGGAATGGTCTTCGGCGAGGTTGCCTTGGTGAACCGGAAGCGCCGCACGGCCAACGTATCGGCGGTCACCGATACCCGCTGCCTGGAGCTGCGCTTCGACGCCATCCCCGAATCGCTTCATGTGAAGATGCTGATGAGTATGGCGAGCCACTTCGCAAACAAGATCGAGCGCGACACCCAGCTCATCCAACAACTCGCCTGATGCCTCCAGCGCGCGTCAGCACAACCGACGGCGTCGTAACGGCTCACTTCTTAAGCCGAGCCGGCAGGGATCAGGGCGTACGCGCCACCGCCCAGACCTGGATCCATTGAACCCCGGCTTTGCGCAGCACCCGGCTCAGCTCGGCGACGGTGCTGCCGGTTGTGACGACATCGTCGAGGATGGCGACGTGGCTCCAAGGCAGCAAGCCGGGGGCCAGGAATGCACCTCGAATATTGCGATGGCGTGCGCGCTCGTCGAGGCCGGCCTGCGGCGGGGTCGGCGCAGTGCGGATGCAGGAGGCGTGATCGATCGGCAGGGCCAGATCACGGGCGACGACGCGGGCGATCTCCAGCGCTTGGTTGTAGCCGCGGGTGCGCAGCCGAGACGCATGCAGCGGGACCGGCAACAGCACCTGCGGTCGGGGCGGATCGACCTCTCGGACCCGATCGGCGAGACATTGGCCGAGCAACCGCACCAGATTGAGCCGTCCGCGAAACTTCGCGCCGCCGACCAGCGTCGGGATCGCCGCCTCGTAGCGAAAGGCCGCAAGGCTGGTCTCGAACGGCGGCGGGTGCCGCTGACAGGCGGCACACCGCGTCCCCGCGGGCATCGGGCTGTCGAAGGGCACGGCGCATTGGAAACAGCAATCGCGGTTGTGCGGCAACTCGGCCGCGCAGCCGGAACAGAGGTCGCGCCCTCCTCCGCTCATGAGGCCCGGCGCACCGCAGAGGACGCAGGTCGGCGGGAACAACACCGAGGCGAGCCGGGAAATGACGCCGCCCGTTTCGACCGGATCACCGAACATTGGTTGACAACCGACCCAAGCCCACTAGCATAAGTGGTTTTTCCGCACCCGGAAATCGGCCCATCACGCCCATGTCACCCAAGCCTTCCCCGCTCCATGTGTCCATCCTGCGCCACGATTGGTCGGTCGAGGAGATCCAATCCATCCTCGACCTCCCCTTCACCGATCTGATGTTTCGCGCCCAGACGGCGCATCGACTCTACTTCGACCCCAACCGCGTCCAGGTCAGCACACTCATCAGCATCAAGACCGGCGCCTGCCCCGAGGACTGCGGCTATTGCGCCCAAAGCGCACGTCACGAGACCGGGCTCGAGCGCGAGTCTCTGATGCCGATCGACGAGGTCCTGGACGCCGCGCGAATCGCCCGCGAGCAGGGGGCAACCCGCTTCTGCATGGGCGCGGCCTGGCGCAATCCAACCGACAAGAACCTGGAGCAGGTCATCGCCATGGTGGAGGGCGTCCATGCGCTCGGGCTGGAGACCTGCGTCACCTTGGGGATGCTCACCGGAGCCCAAGCGCGCCGCCTCAAGGACGCCGGGCTCGATTATTACAACCACAACCTCGACACCTCCCCCGAATTCTACGGTCAAGTCATCACGACACGCACCTTCCAGGACCGGCTCGACACCCTCGAGCATATCCGCGACGTGGGTCTGAAGACCTGCAGCGGCGGTATCCTCGGCATGGGCGAGTCGCGGCGCGACCGCGCGTCCATGTTGCGGCAACTCGCCAACCTTCCGGCGCATCCCGAGTCCGTCCCGATCAATCTGCTCGTTCGGGTCGAGGGTACACCGCTTCAGGAAAGCGCGGCTCTGGATCCGTTCGAGTTCGTCCGGGTGGTTGCGACCGCGCGCATCCTGATGCCGGCCTCCTATGTACGCCTGTCCGCCGGACGCAGCGAGATGAGCGACGAGCTGCAGGCACTCTGCTACCTCGCAGGCGCCAACTCCATCTTCTACGGCGATCGCTTGCTGACCACGCCGAATGCCGAGTCCGACCGAGATCGCGCCTTGTTCGCGCGCTTGGGCCTGGCCTTCGAAGAGATGGACCCCGAACGCACCGAACCCGGCGCCTGCCACAAGGCCAAACAGGCATTGGATGCGATTGTCGAGCACTGACGGACGTTAAACCGCGCCAGCTCCGACAGCCGTCGGAGCTGGCGCGACCAAGCCATTCCAACACATGACGCATACCGCACCTGGCGCGGTTTAACACCCTTCATGCCGTCTCGATAACGCGCAAACGGAGAAACAGATGCACGCAAAGATCACGGGCACCCTGGCCCTGGCCGCCGGACTCGCTCTGACGCTCGGCACAGCCGCCGCGGACGAGGTGACGGATCAAATGGACGCGGCCAAGCAGGCGTACGCGGCCGGCGAGCTCAGAACGGCCGCGGAGACCTTGAACGCCGCCGCCGAGGCGATTCGGGCGCAGATTACCGCCAGCCTTCTGACACTGTTTCCGCCGCCTCTGGACGGATGGGTCGCAGACGAGGCGCAGTCCCAATCGGGCGGCCTCGCGTCCATGTTGACCGGGACTCACCTCAGTCGGCGCTATGTCCGAGAAGACAACGCCGAGGTGAGCCTGACCCTGATGGCCGACTCGCCGATGATGCCGATGCTGACCATGGCCATCTCGATGCCGTTCATGATGCAGGCCAACGAGGATCTGAAGACCTACTCGCTCAAAGGCGAGCGCGGCATGATGGAGCACACCCCCGGCAGCCAGACCTACAAAGTCACCCTCATGGTCGGGAACCGACTCTTGGTGCAGGGCGAAGGCTCCGGCCTGGCAGATTCCGCCCCGTTGGAGCAATACCTGGAGGCGCTGGACCTGGTGGCCATCCAAAACGCCTTGGCCGACTGAACCGCGTCCGGAGCGACATGCAGCGTTGCTGGGTAACGATGAGTCGCTTCGACACATGCCCTCGGCAGGACGCGGTTCAGGAGATTTCAACAACGAGAGATCCAACCACACCGCGAATGCGTAGGATGGGTAGAGCACCGCGAAACCCATCCTCACAGCTGAAACGCCCAATCCGGGTCGCGGCGCGGAAAAGACAGGGTTTCGGTTGTGTTTGAATCCTTCTTTCGGCGTTCAATCTCTGAAACCGCGTCGGCGCAAAGGCCCGCAGACACCCTCCAAGATCAATCCCGAACGCCGACGGCCCATAGCGCAGAGGGACGCGGTTTCACACGTCAGGCCCGCTCGATGGGGAAGGCCAGAACCTGATCGATGTGCGTGGCGCCAACGGCGATCATCAACAAGCGGTCGAGTCCGAGCGCGACCCCGCTCGACACCGGCATGCCGGCCTGAAGTGCAGCAAGCAGACGGGTGTCGGGCGGGATTTCAGCCAAGCCGAGACGGCGACGCTCGGCGCAATCGTGCGCAAAACGCGCACACTGCTCCGCGGCATCGGTCAGCTCGTGAAAACCATTCGCCAGCTCGACGCCGTCGATATACAGCTCGAAACGCTCGGCAACCGCCTGATCGTCGGGCGGCTCTCCGGCGGGCCGAATCCGCGCCAAGGCGGCCTGGCTCGGCGGGTAGTCGCAGAGAAAACTCATGCCGGCACGCCCGAGACGCGGCTCGAGACACTGGGTGAGCAGGAGATCGAGCCAGGCGTCGCGCTCGAGTTCCAGCCGATCGGCATCGGGAATCTCGGCTCTGATCGCGGCCGCACGCAGGGTTTTCGCAGACGCGGTGAAGGGATCCACGTCCAACACCTCGCAAAACAGGTCGCGATAGCGGATGCGCTCCATCGGCAGCCCGGGGCGTTGCAGCGCGGCGCGCACCAATTCGGCCACCTCGTCCATGAGCTGTCCGTCGTCCAGGCCCGGTCGATACCACTCCAGCAAACTGAACTCGGGGTGGTGCCGTCGCCCGCGCTCCTCGCCGCGAAAGACTTTGCAGATCTGATAGATAGGACCACTCCCCGAGGCGAGCAGACGTTTCATCGGAAACTCGGGCGAGGTCTGCAGGAAGAGCCTCCGATCGGCGTCGGACACGCCACCCGATCGGCCAACCGAGAGCGAGAGACTCGCGAGCGCCGGATCCGTCGCACCGGCGTGCGAGAGGATCGGTGTCTCGACCTCCATCACGCCGGCAGAGGCAAAAAAGGCGCGAATCCGCGCCAGCATCTCGGCACGGGCCTGTAGGACGGCGGTCGTTGCGCACGCCGACCAGTCATCGGAAGCAGGCATCAGGATCGGCAGTTCGACGGCAAAGGCGAGCGGACGGCGCCGGTCAAGCCGGCATCGCGCGACCGCGTCTCGTCGTCATGCCTCTTTGGCGCGCGAGACATACTCGCCGGTGCGGGTGTCGACCTTCACAAGCTCGCCGGACTGAACGAACAAGGGCACACGGACCACTGCGCCCGTCTCCAGTGTCGCCGGCTTGCCACCGCCGCCCGAGGTGTCGCCCTTCAGACCGGGGTCGGTCTCGGTGATCGCCAGCACCACGAAGTTGGGTGCCTCGACGATCAGCGGCACCCCGTTCCAGAGCGTCACCCGGCAGATGTCTTCCTCTTTGATCCATTTGGCCGCTTCGCCCATGGCGTTCGCGTCGGCGGTCATCTGCTCGAAGCTGGCTGGGTCCATGAAGTGCCACTCTTCACCGTCGTTGTAGAGATACTGCATGTCGGTATCATGCACATCGGCCGCTTCCACCGTGTCGCCCGACTTGAAGGTCTTCTCCACGGTTCGTCCGGTCTTGAGGTTGCGCACCCGCACTCGGTTGAAGGCCTGGCCCTTGCCTGGCTTGACGAACTCGTTCTCGACGATGTTGTAAGGATCGCCGTCCAACATGATCTTGAGTCCACCCTTGAACTCGCTGGTACTGTAAAAGGCCATATCGTCCTCGTTGACTGTGGAGCTAAACCGCGCAATGGTACCGCGAAGCATCGCCGCTTGTCAGACCGCGACGCCGGATCTGTTCCGCACGCCCGCGCGGGAGCCGGCCTGGAAACACGACCTCGCCGATGCCTACCGGCAGGCCGAGGAGCTCCTCGCCTCACTCGGCCTGAGTCCGGAGGCGATCCCGGATCTCGACCCCGCTGCACCTGGATTCCGGATGCTGGTTCCGCGCGCCTTTGCCGCCTTGATGACACCGGGCGACCCTGGCGACCCACTGCTCAGACAGGTCCTGCCGCTCGGAGCGGAACGCTTGCCCGTCGCCGGCTTCACCCGCGACCCGGTTGGAGATGCGTCGGCCGATCTCGGTCAGGGGTTGCTGCGAAAATATGCGGGCCGCGCCCTCCTGATCGTCACGGGGGGGTGCGCAGTGCACTGCCGCTATTGCTTCAGAAGGCATTTTCCATATGCCGCGCTCGGCCAAACGCCGGATCGCACGGCCGTTGCGGTGGCCGCCATCGCCGCGGACCCGGAGATCTCCGAGGTCATCCTCAGCGGCGGGGATCCCTTGATGCTGGACGACGATCGCCTCGGTGTACTGCTTGAACGCCTGCACGAGATCCCGCACCTGAAACGCCTGCGGATCCATACACGCCTCCCCGTCGTTCTGCCATCTCGGGTCACCCATGCACTCTGTCGAGGCTTGGCGAACTCCCGTCTCGCCACGATCCTCGTCGTCCATGCCAATCATCCGAACGAACTCGGCGCGCAGGCCGAGGAGGCATTGCAGCGATTGCGTCGCGCCGATCTGACCTTGCTCAACCAAAGCGTCTTGCTGCGCGGGGTCAACGACGCGGCCCCGATACTCGGTGCCCTCAGTGAGCGGCTTTTCGAATGCGGGGTCCTGCCCTATTACCTCCACCAGCTCGACCCGGTGGAAGGCGCTGCTCACTTCGCGGTCTCCGACGCGCAAGCACTGCGACTCGGCGAGGCGTTGCGGGAACGCCTGCCCGGCTATCTGGTCCCGCGCTTGGTCCGCGAGGTTCCGGGCGTCGGATCCAAGACCCCCTTAACCGACGCCGCTCCAATCGGATCTCCGTTCTTGTGATCGCGTTCGTTTCCCTAATGGTCCGCGAAGTCCGATAATCGCCGAGACAACAGTGTCCCGAAACCTCGTGGGTCCACCACCAGACCGCATCATGTCCGCGCAACCCCAACTGCTGGCCTTGCTCCTGCTCACCACCGACACCGTCGCCGCGGAGCGCTTGGTGGAGCGCCTGCGTGCAGCCGGGCTCGCGGCCCGTGCGCTGGTCACCGCGCGATCGGATCGATTGAACGATCTGCTCGCGCGTCGCGCCTTCGACATGATCCTCTGGTGGCGCCACGACGAGGACCTGGAGTTGGCGGATGCGATTCGACGTCGCGGCGAGCGCGCGGCCGAGACCCCGCTCATCATGATCGCCGCAGGCGGGCCGAGCCCGGAGGATGTGCTCGAAGCGCAGCGCTTCGGCGCACGCGGCCTGCTCGCCCTCGGCGAAGAGGAGCAGCTTCTCTGGGCCATCCGACGCGAAGCAGGCGATCTGCGTCAACGTCGCCGCGCCCGTGAGTTGGCGATTCGGCTCAAACAGTGCGAAAGACGCTCCCGTGAGTTGATCGACCATACCGGCGCCGCGATCGCCTTCGTGCAGCAGGGTCTCCACCTTTACGCCAACAGCACCTATCTTGCGCTTCTCGGCTATCCGAGCCTGGATGAGATCCAGGCGATTGCCCTTCTTGACCTTGTCGATCCGAGCCAGCGCGACGCTGTGCGCGATCTGCTGCAGAGCGCCGAGCGCACGGCTCAGACCGAGCCGGTCGAGATCACGACACGCCTGCGTTCGAGCCGGGGCAGAGGGTTCGAGGCGCGCCTGTCCGCGGCACATGCTGTCCTGGACGACGAGCCGTGTCTGCGGTTGATCTTGGATCCCGTGCAACAGTGCGGCGAGCGGGTCAAGGGTGGCGACATGGCGTCCGATATCGCCGCCGCTCGTACGGCCTTCTTCGAGGAGATCGAAACGCGGCTCGGTCCGGATCGATCGGTCCCGCTGCCCTTTGCGGTCTTCTTCATCCGCTTGAGACGCCATTCGGAGCTTCTGCGCGATCTGGGTCTCACCCACGGCCTGGACATCGTCGACGGCTTCGGCCCGGTCTTGGCCTCGGTTGCCGTCCAAGCCTGCGCCCTCACCCGGATCAGCGACGACGGTTTCGCGATGATCATCGACGGCTTAGACGAAAAAGAAGCCGAGGCACTCGCCGAGCACATCCGTGAGCACGCCCGCCTGCCGCAGCGCCTTGCAACCACGGGACACATCGCGCCGGACTGCGATATCGGATACTACTTGGTGAAGGGACGTGCAGCCGCCGCGCAAGACATCCTCAATGCCGCGCACAGACTCTGTGTCTACAGCGCGGCATCGCCCGGTGACTGTGCCGGCGGGATGCAGACCCCGACATCGCTGGCTGCACGAACCAAACAAACCGCGGTGGACGGCGACACCGAGGTCGCGGACAAGATTGCGACCGCGCTCGGCAACGAGCAGTTCAAGCTCGTCTATCAACCCATCATCAGCCTCATGGGCGACAACCAGGAGAATTACAGTGTTCTGGTGCGCCTGCTCGACGAGAACGGCGAGTTGCTGGAGGCCAAGGACTTCATCGGCGCGGCGATCCGACGCGGGCTGATCGAGGAGATCGACAAATGGGCGATCCGCGACGCAGTCCGCGTGCTCGCCGAGCAGCGCAAAGCAGGCCATAACCTGCGTTTCTTGATCAATCTGGCGGAAGACACCTTCCGCAACCCGAGCATCATCCTGCACATCTGCGACTGTCTGCGTGAGTTCGACGTGCGCGGCAACTGGCTCGCCTTCCAGTTTCAGGAAGAGCTGGTTGCGGAGAATCTGGCCAGTCTCGGCAAGCTGATCGATGCCTTAAAGCAGATCAAGTGCCGGGTCGCGATCAACCGTTTCGGCGCAACCAACCGCTCCGAGATGATCCTGCAGGCGCTTCCGGTCGATTTCGTCGTTCTGATGCCGGATTTCGCCCGTGCACTGGCCGAAGACCCGGTCAAGCAACAACGCCTCATGAGCATCGCGAATCTCGCACGCGAGTTCAACGTGAAGAGCGTCGTGACAGGGGTGGAGGACGCGCGTGCTCTCACCGTTCTCTGGACGGCGGGGGTCGATTATGTCCAGGGCAATTTCCTGCAGCGTCCTTCGCCGACGCTCGACATTCAGCCCTAAACTGCGCCCGTTACGATATGCGATGTTTGGAGGATTGGATCGGCCTTCGAGCGATCGGCCACTGTGGGAGTCGGCGCAGTTTAGGAAATTGAACAAGATGAGATTCTAAACCGCGTCACCGCCGAGAGGCCGGGGCGCACGAACCGTTGAACTCGCTCGAAACCGAACATGGCGGTCCGGACGCGGTTCAGCCGGGGTTATCTGCGGACTCGGCCATTCGGATCGGCGGGTCACCCTCTGGATTGGCGACACCGTGCGGAACATGGCCGGTTGCCACATGACGGCTCGCGGCATCGCAATGGACACGCTGATCATCGAAGAAGATGTCCGCGTCGAAGGCCGCGAGAAAGCGCCCCTTGTCGAGCCCGCCGAGAAAAAGTGCCTCGTCGATGCGGATATCCCAAGCACGCAAGGTGCGGATCACCCGCTCATGGGATGGCGTGCCGCGCGAGGTGACGAGCGCCGTGCGCAGGGGCGATGCTTCGGGCGGGAAGAGTGCCTGAAGTTGATGGATCGCGACCAGCAAGCCTTTGAAAGGTCCGCCGGGTAGCGGCTCATGCGCGGAGGCCAGCTCGGTCGCGTTGAAGACCTCGAGCCCCTCGCGACGGAAGAGTCTTTCCGCGTCGTCGGAGAACAACACCGCATCGCCGTCGAACGCGATGCGAACCTGCTCATCCTCCTCCGGATCCGCCGGAAACGCTGCCGGCAGGACGGTCGCTGCGGCACACCCTGCAGTCAAGGCCGAGCGAACGTCCCTCGGATCCGCGGACAAAAACAGATGCGCACCGAAGGCGGACACATAACGGTAAGGACTTGCCCCGCCCGTAAAGGCGGCGCGTGCGATATCCAGGCCGTGGTGATGGGCGGAGGTCAGGACGCGCAGCCCGGTATCCGAGCTGTTGCGTGAAATCAGGATAACCTCGACGCGCCCGCGGTCACCGAGGGCCGTATTGAGGCTCATGAGCTTTTTGGCGAGCGCGAAGGCAACGCCGGGCTCGAGGATATCGTTCTCGTGGGCGACCTGAAAGTTGCGATAGGCATCGACACCCTGCGTCTCGAACACCTGGTGAGACTCGCTCAGATCGAAGAGCGCGCGCGAGGAGATCGCGACGATCAGACGCACGGATTCGGGGAGACCCGGGTGCACCGTCAACTCCAACCCGTTGCGGCTCTAAGCAACCGCGCAGGGATTGCGATCGATCACCAAGGCATGAACCAATTCATGAACTGCATCGGGCGACCGATGCTTTGATTCATGCCCGCCACATCGCTGCGCATCGCGGACGTCGACATGGTCATCGCCTGCATCGAGCGATCCATGGTCTGAATGCTCGTGAGCATGGGCTCGAGTGTATTCACGTCACGCGCCATCGAGTCTACGCTCACCGCCATGGTTCGCACATTCGCACTCATCTGACCCATGTTGTCCGAGATCGACTGCATGTTGCTCGCCAGGACCGTCATGTTGGTGTCTACACTGATGGCCAGATAATGGACGTCTTTGGCGAGACTGAAGACCAGATAGAAGCCGTAGGCCGCAAGGATGATGAAGGCGAACAGGCTGGGGTAGACGATCAACTCCCAGCGCTTTGCACTGTTTTCGAAGGCCTGAGATAGGCGATCGATCGCAAAGGCATGGAGTTGGGTCTCGGTGACGCCTGAGTTACGCGCATCGGCTTCCGCTTGCTCGTTGGATACTCCGTTGTCCGGGAAGGCATCGGTCTTCGGGGTCTCGTTGTGCGCCATGAGTCGGGCCGGCTCTCGATCAGTTGATGAAAAAAGTCAACATGGTCGGCGAGTTACCGCGCGGCATCACATGCACTCTTTTCGCGAAGATGGCCTTCCCCAAAGCGAAAGGCACTGTTGCAACAAACGGGTCTGTCTTGAATGCCCAGTTTGGGATGAAAACCAAGCGATTTAAACCGCTTTTAAAACAAGGCTATTAGCGTAGCCATTGTTGCGGGTAGACGACGAAGAAGCCGCCTTCCGTCCCGTTTCCTCAAGAGCTTAACAGAATTGCAGCATGCAACAAGGCGGCCTTGATCACAACACCGGCCGCGGACGAATCGGTCCCGCAGCGTCACCGACAGCCAAGCAGGCAGGCATGACGCGACGGGCCTCTTGTCGACGGATCAACTGACGAGATGCGGATAGAGCGTCGCGGCCAGCCCGAGAAACTCCCGCGCCGCCTTGCCGCGGGACTCCAGCTCGAACACCGCCAAGCCCTCGCTGAACGAGCGCCGAAAGACGGTGCGTTGCGACAGCCTCGGCTTGATGAAGCGGATACCCGGGAGCGAGACCAGCGCGGCGGCAGCCTCGTTGGTCTCGCGAACCGCGTGGTGGGTGTCGCCCCGATTGATGAACCCGATGATGTCGGGAGGCGTCTCCCGTTCGACCGAGGCAATCAGTTGGATGAAACGCTGGGTCGACCAGATATCGGCCTGCGACGGCGGGACCGGCACGACGACGCGGTCGCACCGCGCAAGCGCGGTGCGCAGGCTCTCCATGTCCGAGGTCCCGACGTCGATCAGGGTCTCGTCGGCGGCTTTCAATTGCTCGGGGGTCAGGGCGCGCTTGTCGTACGCCTTCAGGACAGGATCGAACCCCTCTTCCTTGCGCACGTCGATGACGTCGGTCAGGGTCGCCTGAGGGTCCGCGTCGATCAGTTGGACCTTCACCCCCGCCATCGAGAGCCACACCCCGAGATTAAAGGTCAAGGTGCTCTTGCCCGAACCGCCCTTAAGACTTCCGACGATCGTGATCATGCCGTGCTTCCGCGTCCGCGTTCATCCCCGATGCCGCCCCGAGCGACTATTGTCCGGGCTGGGGCATCTCCATGCGCGTGTACCCGGCAGGCACCGCAAACAGATGGTCCGGCTGTGCACCGATCCGAATCGATTTGAGTTCGCGCACACCGCCGCCCGGAAACTCCTCGCGCACCGACAGCTTCAACTCCGGATCGTACCATTGCAGAACCCGGGTCGGCGGCTGATCGGGCGCGGTCGTGGTCATCTCCCATTTCTCGACTTGGCGGCCATCCATGGTTTCGGAACCGACCATCACGAGTTCCATCGTCTCGCCATTGGACATCTCGTGTTTCAACGGAATCGCGCGCTCCGCGTCGATCCAGAGGGTCCCGTTCATGGACTGGCCTTCATGGGTCATGACCATGTCCCATTTCACCGCGGCCCGCCCTCCGACGGTCTCCTCGCCGGCACGTCGACAGGTCAGGCCGGGCATACCGGCGCAGGGATCGGTCTCCGCGGTCGGCGTCGGCTCCGGCGCGCCCTCGCCCGGCGCCCCTCCTTGTTCCATATAGGTCTGTCGATCGGGGAAGAGGACCCACATCATCCCGCGATTCTGATCGATGATCTGAATCACTTCTTGTCCCTGCTGCGTCATCTCCTTGCGCATCCGGCCGTCGCCCACGAACATCTTGACGGTTTCGGCCTGCCCGTCCGGGCCTTGACTGATCATGTCGGCGGAGAACTGGACACCCGAGATCTCCGCGTGCGCCGTGGCCGCCAAGGCGGATGCGAGCGCGATACCCAACACAGCCTGCGTTTGCGTGCTCATCTTGTCTTCTCCTCCCATCGATCGGTGATCAGTCACGACGACACCCCGCGCCTCGATCGGGGTCATTTGCGGCGCCCGCCGCATCGCACCTCCGCTGCCGATTGCCGTGTTCGCAATCCGGTCGCAAGCGGCGGGATCGGCAGTCGGGCTTCGGGCGAGCCGACGCCGACTCAAGGCCAAGGCGTCGGCTCGAAGCCGAACGTCCGAGGCGGGGGCGTCAGCGCGTCCATCAGTCCCGCGGGAGCCCGAGTCCGCCCGCCGCGGTCGTCTCGCCCCGGCTCCAGCGGACGCCAGCCCGGCGTTTGCACGCGCTGCTCCGCCTCCCGCCCCGTCAGCGGTCGGAATCCGTATCCCGGCGCCTCCTCCTGGCCGTCCCAGCGACCCGACCACGGCTGCGGATCACCGCGAAACCGATACTCCGGCTGCGGGGCGGCCGAGCCGGCACCCGCGCCCCACGGCGACGGACCCGGCGAGGATTCACGCCAACCTCCGTACCCTGCGCGATCATCGGGCGCGCCCCAAACCTCGGGGGTCGAGGCCGCGTCGGGATATCGGCCTCTCGCGGAGGAATCGGGGTCGTCGCCGTACATGCGCGGATCGTGCGCGCCGCGATCGAACTCCGAGCGCGGCATCTCGTATCCGCCGGAATAATCCGGTGCATCGGCCCATGTCGATTGTCGAGCCTGCCCCCAAGACTCCGCCGCAAATACCCACTGACTTGCCGTTACGGAGGCCAAGCCGAGCAGCAGCCCGGTGACGAGCAGGACAGGCGTCATAGCGCGACCTTTAATCCGTTCTCAGGCGATATCCCCTGCATCGCGGCAGGTCTTCCGATGGACCCCGAGCATCGCTCATGCAGCACGGATCGCACCCTATCGGAGTCCGAGCCCGGCCCCGCGTCCGGTTGCACGCATCGCGCCCCTCGCCGCCGATACACTAACGATCGCCTGTATCGTTTTCGTCGTCGATCTTCAAGCGAATACCGCGCCGCGGGGCCTTCTTCTGAACCGCCTGACTCGATGTGTCGGCCGCTGCGGACTTCTTCGCCGCCGTCTTACGCGTCGTCGGTTTCGCCTTCGACGCCGTTGTCGCGCGCTTCTTGGTCACCGTCCGAGCGGGCTCGGACGCGGCGCTCTCGCCTTTGACCGAGGGCACATCCTTCTCCACGGGCGTATCGGCTGCCGCAGTCGTCGCCTCAGAGCGTACGGCCGGCCGGCGAACGGACTTCGTTTTCGTCTTGGTCTTGAGCGCGCTCTTCGCCGCTTCGAAGAGCAGCAGGAAGATTCCGCGCACCGCATAGAGTGCAAGAATGAAGAACTCCACGACCTTGCCGAAGAACCGGCTGACACCGCCGCCGGAGCTCGTGTGCGATGCCTTCCGCGGCTCGGCATCCGTCATGCACGGGAGGCTGGTTCCGGGCGGGGCCGTTGCCAGAGCCACCCGGCACATGTCGTCGCCCGCGGCCACGCAGCCGAGCGGGATGACGATCAGCGTCAG
This sequence comes from Thiocapsa rosea, assembly GCF_003634315.1. Lineage (NCBI taxonomy): Bacteria > Pseudomonadati > Pseudomonadota > Gammaproteobacteria > Chromatiales > Chromatiaceae > Thiocapsa > Thiocapsa rosea. The sequence goes on along the minus strand of NZ_RBXL01000001.1, from coordinate 4,037,322 downwards.
GACGGTCGAGACCAGCACGCCTGACAGCAACGAGATCGCCATGCCCTGGAAGATCGGGTCGGTAATGATCACGCTCGAGCCCGCGACCAAGGCCAAGGCCGTGATCACGATCGGGCGCGTGCGGATCTTGCAGGAGCGGATCATCGCCTCGGCGACCGGCACGCCCTTCTGGATCTCGTGGATCGCGAAATCCACGAGCAGGATCGAGTTTCGTACGATGATGCCGGCCAGCGCGATCCAGCCGATCATCGAGGTGGCCGTGAACTCCCCGCCGAAACCGAGGCTGAACATGATCGCGTGCGCCGGAATGATGCCGAGCAAGGTGAGCGGAATCGGCGCCATGATGACGAGCGGGATGCGGAAGTTGCCGAACTCCCAAACCACCAGGATGTAGATCAGGATCAGCGCAACACCGAAGGCGGCGCCCATGTCGCGGAAGGTCTCGTAGGTGACGGTCCACTCGCCCGCCCACGTCCAGGCCAAGCGACTGCTGTCGGGCGGCGCACCCAGCCAGAAGATGGCGTCGTCCATCTCTTCGCTGCCTTGCGGCTTGGTGCCGTCCGGTGCCGTGTAGTCCTGCTGATCGAGGATGCGCTCGATCTGGAACATGGCGTACACGGGTGCCGCAAGCCGCCCGCCGACATCGGCCACCACATACTCCACCGGACGCAAGTCCTTGTGGTAGATGATGTCCTCTTCCGGCGTCAACTGGAACTCACCGAGTTCGCGCAGCGGGACCGTGTATCCCTGATTGGATTGGATCGGAAGATCGCCGAGGCGATCGACCTGGGAGCGCTCCGCCAGCGGCACCTGCAGCACGATCTGCACGGGCTCGTGGCCCATCTGGCGCCCCGCCTGCGGCTTGATGTCGCCGATCGGCGAGCCGCCGAGGGCCATTGCCAGATTGCGGTTGATGGTGTCGACCGAGATCCCGCGACGCACCGCCTTCTCGGTGTCCACGTTGAAGCGCCAGTAGTCGAAGGCGCCTCTGAGATAGTTGTCGACATCGCGGGTGCTCTCGGCCTTGCCGAAGATGTCGGTGAGGTCGCGTGCGAACTGACGCCTCAGCTCCGGCGTGGGTCCGTAGACCTCCGCGACGACCGACTGCAGCACCGGCGGACCCGGCGGCATCTCCACCACCGCAAGCGATGCGCCCGTGCCTTCGACCAGCTTGGCGAGCAGCTCGCGCGCCTCGACCGCGATCTCGTGACTGGTGCGATCCCGGTCGTGCTTATCCGTCAACTGGACCTGAAGCTCACTGTGCCAGGGATCCGAGCGCAGATAGTAATGACGCACCATGCCGTTGAAGTCGAAGGGTCGCGCAGTCCCGGCATAGAGCTGGATGGCGGTCACCTCGGGCATGCTGCGCAGCTTGTCGGCCATGCGGTGCGCGAGGTTCGCCGTCACCGGCAGAGCCGTACCCTCGGGCATGTCGAGCACGACCGAGAACTCGGGCTTGTTGTCCAGCGGCAGCATCTTGACCGCCACCAGGTTGAAATAGAAGAACGACAGGGTGACGAGGAAGGTGCCCCAGAGGGCCAGCTTGAAGATCAAGCGCTTGCTGCGGTGCTCGATCAAGGGTGTCAGGATCCGTCGATAGAGCTTTTCGAGCCCCTCGGCCTCCTTGTGCTCGCGCTTCTCCGCGGCCTCGAGATATTTCATCGAGGGTCGCAGCCACTTGGAGATCGCCAGATAGGGCGTGAAGACGAAGGCCGCGAACAGAGAGATGAACATCGCCACCGAGCCCAACACCGGGATCGGCGCCATGTAGGGACCCATCATGCCGCTGACGAACCCCATCGGCAGCAAGGCCGCGATGACGGTGAAGGTGGCGAGGATGGTCGGGTTGCCGACCTCGCGCACGGCGTCGATGGCCGTGTCCTCGTCGGTGCGTCCCTCTTCGAGCCAGCGCCGATAGATGTTCTCGACCACCACGATGGCGTCGTCGACCAGGATGCCGATCGAGAAGATCAACGCGAACAAACTCACGCGGTCGATCGTGTAGTTGGTGACCCAAGCCACGAAGACGGTCATGAAGAGCACGACCGGGATGACCAGCATAACAACGATGGCCGGACGCACCGCACGGAAGGCCAGCAGCACCAGGATGACGACGAACAGGGTCGCCTTGATCAGCTTGCCGATCAGCTCCGAGACCTTTTGGTCGGCGGACTGGCCGTAGTTGCGCGTGATGCTGACCTCGACGTTGGCCGGGATTCGCGAGCCCTTGAGCTCCTCGACGCGATCCATGATGGCGTTCGCCACCGTCACGCCGTTGGTCAGCTCCTTCTTGGCGACAGCGATCGTGACGGCCGGGCGGCCGTCCGCGGCGTCCTCGACCTCGGATGCCGGCCCGGTGTAGAACGCGACCAGCTCCGAGGCGTCCTCGGGACCCTGGGTCACGCGCGCCACATCGTGGATATAGATCGGCAGGTTGTTGAAGGTGCCGACCACCAAACGGTTGATGTCCTCCACACCCGTCAAAAAGGCGCCGGTGGTGACCGAGAAGCGTGCACCGCTCGCCTCGAGACCGCCTGCGACCTGCTCGGCGTTGGCGCTGACGAGGGTTTGAGCAACTTGGTCCAGACTGATTTGATACCCGGAAAGGCGCTCCGGAAGGACATCGACGGTCACGACCTCGCGGCGCCCGCCGACAATGAAGGCGTTGCCCGTATCCTTGACCTGCTTGACCGCCTGCAGCACATCCTGGGCAAGCAGACGTAACTGACCGTCGTCGACATCGGGTATTCCGTCCCCGTCCAGGTCCTTGGACCAAAGCGTGAGCGTGACGATCGGAACGTCGTCGATCCCCTTGGTCTTGATCAGCGGCGGCATGACCCCGGGCGGGATCTTGTCCATGTTCGAGGCGACCTTGTCGTTCACCTTGAGCAAGGAGGGACCCATCTTCTCCCCGACCACGAACTCGACGGTCACGATCCCCTGGCCGCGTTGAGACGCGGAGTACACGTGCTTGACCCCGGGGATCTCGCTCATCATCCGTTCGAGCGGCTGCATCGCCATATTGGCGACCTGCTGGGCCGAGGCGCCTGGATACTGCACCATGATGTCGATCATGGGCACCGAGATCTGGGGGTCTTCCTGACGCGGCGTCATGATGAGACCGAGCAGGCCCATCATCAGCATGGCGACGTAGAAGAGCGGCGAGAGCGGCGAGCGGATGAAGAATCGGGCGGTGCGCCCGGCAATTCCGAGATTGTCCTCGTCGTAAGCAGGCTCCTTGCGATCCTGCGGAGGGGATGTGACGTCTTGGCTCATGTCGAATCCAGATTAACCGGGCCTGCGCCGCATCGCTGCGACATGGATTGCGCAGGCGATCGCGGTGCGCGATCGCCGGGGCTGAAGGGAGCGGTCGTCAGCGATCCGCGGGTGATCCGCTCGCCCAGCCGGCCGTGACGCGGGGACCGGGATTCGTCAGGACCCTCTCGCCGGCACGAAGCCCGCTCAGAACGGTGACCATCGCGCCGGGAAGCTCCTCGCCGACGCGGATGAGGCGCAGCTGGGGCTCGCCCCGCTCGCTCAAGACATAGACCCCGGGCAAGCTGCCGTTGTAGCGCACCGCGCTGCTCGGGATGACCGGATTGGCACGCGCCGGGGCGTTGAGGTCCGGCACCAGCACCTTGGCGTACATCCCGGGCTCGGACACGCCCTGCGGGAGATCGAACTTGATCTTGACGGTGTGACGTTGCGGATCGGCCATCGGGAAGATCTGAGCCACCCGGACAGGCACGCGCCGATTGTCCGGGTCCAGCTCGGCTTGGACCATCATGCCGTCGCGCAGCCCCGGACGCAGGCGCGCCGGGACATCGACCTCGATCTGAAGGTACTCCACGTCGGCGTAGTTGAGCATGGGCTGCCCGGGCTGAATGGTGTCCCCGACCTCGATGAGTTTGCGCACGATCACCCCGTCGAAGGGCGCGATGCTGCGGGCATCGCGAATCTTGGAGTCGAGCGCCTGAAGCTCCGCCTGGAGGCGCAGCATGGCGTTTTGCGCCTCTTGGATCTGAATCCCGGAGGCGAAGAGATCGGCCGAGCGCTCGGCCGTGCGGTCGCGTTCCCCGATGAAGCTCTCGGCCGGGCGCGTGAACATCTGATCGAACAGATTCGGCAGACCCATCCCGCCCATCGCGGAACGCGACTGCGGCGAGTAGATCTCCCTTGAGTACTGAACGCCCGCATTGCGCAGTTGGGCATCGGCGCTCGCCATCTGCGCGAGCAGCGCGCGCCGATTCGCGAGCAGCTCTTCGTCGCCGATCGCGACGAGCAAATCCTTTTCCTTGAAGGTATCGCCCTCGCGTCCGGCGATGAAGGTGATGCGTCCCGGCAGCTGCGCGGCGAGCGTCACCTCCTTATAAGGGACCACACTGCCGCCCAAGGAGACGGTGGGTGCACCTTGCGCCTGCTGAACGACGAAGGTATCGCCGATATCGGCCTGCACCTGGGCCTGGACCGAGCCCGACGAGACGACAGCGGCAACGGCGAGCGTGCACGCAAAACGGGCGGTTCGAAACTGTATTGACATCGGATCGCACACCAAACGCTGGGTTTTTTGTCGCACGTCCGAGCGGCGCTATGGCGTTCGGACCTGCCGTGGACACCGGACAGCCTCGCGGGTCCGGCGCTCATCCGTTGCGGATCCGCAGCATCCGAGCCTGGCACCTTTGGCCTGCTCAGTGCCGCGTTGTCTTTTCATTCTCCGGACGGCGCAGTATCCCAGTATGCCTTCGACGCCGCTCGACATTCAAGCCGACAAACGCCGGCTCGACGCGACGGTCGCGGCAGCGAGGGCTTCGACACCGACAAAAGACACCGCCGTCGCCGTGCCCGCAAGCCGAGCCCGATCCGAGTACCCCTAGTCCGTGACCGGCTATCCATCCCGCCGAACTTCAGTGTAACATCGTGCGCCATTGCGGTCGGGGCCGGATCGGCTTGGCCGCCGCGACGGATGTCGCCTGCCGGTCAATGACGCCGAGCGCCTCGGACGCCGCTGCCCCCATAACCTTGACGCTTGTCTTGCAACTGAAGCGAAGCGTTGTATCCAGATCGAGGAGCTGACCCTATGCCGTCTACCGCCGAGGCCGTTCAACAGCGCATGCAGGAGCTGGAGTCTCATCTGGAGCAAGAGAACCCGGTCCTGCTCAGTGCCGTGCAGAGCTTTCGGGCGATCGACCGTGTTGCGTACGGAACGGGACTGCTGGAAACCAACCAATCGTTCGCGACCCAGATCCCCTGGTGGCCGCTGATCTCGATCCTGGGCACCTTCTCGGCGGGCAAGTCGACCTTCATCAATTTCTTTCTCGGACAAAAGCTGCAACGCACCGGCAATCAAGCCGTCGACGATCGCTTCACCGTGATTGTCTACAGTCCGGAGAAGGTCAGTCATTCGCTTCCGGGCGTCTCTCTCGACTCGGATCCGCGCTTCCCCTTCTACCAGATGTCGCACGACATCGAGCAGGTCGCCGGCGGGGAAGGCAAACGCATCGATGCCTATCTGCAGCTCAAGACCAGCTGCAGCGAACGTCTGCGCGGCAAGATCATAATCGACTCGCCCGGCTTCGACGCCGACGCGCAGCGCACGGGGATCCTGCGCATCAGCGACCATATGATCGGCCTGTCCGATCTGGTCTTGGTGTTCTTCGACGCGCGCCACCCGGAGCCGGGTGCGATGCGCGACACCCTCAAGCATCTGGTGAAGGACACCATCCACCGTGCCGATTCGGGCAAGTTCCTGTACATCCTCAATCAGTTGGATACCGCAGCCAACGAGGACAACCCGGAGGACGTGGTCGCGGCCTGGCTGCGCGCGATCGGCGAAGCGGGCTTGACCGCGGGCCGCTTCTATACCATCTACAATCCGGAAGTCGGGATTCCCATCCCGGACGAGCACAAGCGCAAGCGCTTCGAGAAGAAGCGCGACGAAGACCTCGGTGAGATCTTCCTGCGCATGGAGCGTGTCGAGATCGAGCGCGCCTACCGCATCATCGCAGCCTTGCGCGAGACCGCCAACGCCTTCGGACACCAGGCCGTGCCCCTGCTGCAGAGTGCCGTGCGGCGCTGGCGCGCCCGCACCCTGGTCGTCGACGCAGCACTCATCGCGCTTGTCGCTGCCTTTTTCGTCTATTGGAGTATCAATGCAGGCCACTGGGTGGGGCTCTCCTATGAACCCGCTTGGCTGGAGGTCCTGACGAGCCACTACACTTGGGGCCACGATGCCTTGATCGGGACGCTGATCGCACTGGCCATCGGCACCCATTTCACGGTTCGCAAACTGGCCGCGATGAGCGTCGAGCCCTGGCTGAGAAAGCAGGTCGCACGCAAGAACCCGCCGGGAAATCTGATGTCTGCCTTCAAAAAGAACACCCGCTTCTATCGCCCGGTCATCATCGGCCGGCCGATCGGATGGAGCAGCAAGACCCGCACACAGATCAACGAGGTTCTTCAAAACTGCGAGAATTTCGTGCAGACGCTCAACGAACGCTATACGAACCCCAAGGGCCTGAAGGAGTCGCCGCACAAGGCGCACCTCCCCGATGACCCGGCGGCCGTGCTCGGCAGGACGGAGCACTCCGCGGCTTGACCGAATCGCAAGCACTGGTGACACGATGAGCATCCGAGCACCCGAGCACGCGCCGAGACCCGCCATCGCGGTTCCGCCGCATCCGCAATGGCCGACGCTGAGCACGCTCGAGAAAGCACAGCTCACGGACCGGATCAAGGCGCTGCTCAAGGCGCAGGATGCGGTCCTGGTCGCGCATTACTACACGGATGCCGATCTTCAGGCGCTCGCCGAGGAGACCGGCGGCTGCGTCTCGGACTCGTTGGAAATGGCGCGCTTCGGCGCCGCCAGCAGTGCACGAACACTGGTGGTCTGCGGCGTTCGCTTCATGGGCGAGACGGCGAAGATCCTCAATCCCGAGAAGCGGATCCTGATGCCGGACCTTCGCGCGACCTGCTCGCTCGATGAAGGCTGTCCGGCGGACGCCTTCGGCGCCTTCTGCGATGCCCACCCGGACCACACCGTCGTGGTCTATGCCAACACGAGCGCCGAGGTCAAGGCCAGGTCCGATTGGGTCGTGACCTCCAGCATTGCCCTGCCCATCGTCGCCTATCTTGCCGAGCAGGGCCATAAGGTTCTCTGGGCGCCCGATAAGCATCTGGGACACTATGTCCAGCGCATGACCGGGGCGGACATGCTGCTCTGGGACGGCGCCTGCGTGGTTCACGAAGAGTTCAAATCCTTCGCGCTGGAGCGTGTGCGCAAGCTCCATCCCGAGGCGGCTGTGTTGGTGCACCCCGAATCTCCGGACGACGTCGTCGATCAGGCCGACGTGGTCGGCTCGACCACCCAGCTCATCAAGGCCGTGGTCGAGATGCCGAACCGTGAGTTCATCGTCGCGACCGACGCCGGGATCTTCTGGAAGATGCACCAGCTCGCGCCCGGCAAGACCCTGATCCCGGCCCCGACGGCCGGCGAAGGCGCGACCTGCGAGAGCTGCGCGCATTGCCCGTGGATGGCCATGAATGCATTGCAGAACCTCGAGCAGGTCCTGCTCAAGGGAGACCAGGAGATCCTGATCGATCCGGCCCTCGGCAGACGAGCACTAGTACCGATTCGCCGCATGCTCGACTTCGCGCACGAGCGCGGGATCGGCGCACGGCGCGACGCGGACTGAGACCCGATCGATCCGCGTGGCCCGGCCTTGCGCTGGCCGGCGCCCTCGCCCCGATCACCGATCACCAACCAACCGACGAAGCAATAACCGATCACCGACAACCGACTCCTTGAGTGCTTGCCCACCTTGGCAAGCAGGGCACGGATGCCGTACCATCGATTGCGAATCGTCAAAGACTAAACGCCCGTCTGGCGTTCACAAGAATAAGAGCCGTGACGGCCAACGACGTCCCCCAGTCGTCGCCGTAAAGAGGATGTCTATGTCTGAAGCCCGCAAATCCACACGCAGGACATCGCTTGTCGTCTTGGTACTGGTGTTCGTGGCGGGGATCGGATTTGCCGTTGCCATGTCCGGCGGTCTGGCCTATTCGAACCGAATGGACCTCTGTGTCTCTTGCCACAGTTTACAGGTCCCCTACGCCGAGTATCAGGAGACGGTTCACTACAAGAACGCCTCCGGTGTCCAAGCGTCCTGCTCGGACTGTCATGTGCCGCGGGAGTTTTTCCCCAAGCTCCATGCCAAGCTCATGGCCGCCAAGGACGTCTATCACGAATTGATCGGCACGATCGACACCCCGGAGAAGTTCGAGGCGCAGCGCTGGGCAATGGCGAATCGTGTCTGGGACAGGATGAAGGCGGACAACTCGCGCACCTGCAGGAGCTGTCACGACTTCTCCAACATGGATCTGTCGGCACAGAGCCGCTCCGCACGCAGCCGACACGGCGCGGCCGAGGATCGCGGACAAACCTGCATCGATTGTCACAAAGGGATCGCGCATCATCTCCCCGATGAGCCGCCGTCCGACGAGCCCCCGAAAGCGCCTGCAGAGGACACGGCAGCGACATCCGAAGCGGCTCGGAGCACCGGGGGTAAAGCCACTCCCGCGGATCCGGACGCCGCCTGAGCGCGCCATGCAGCGAACACGCCGAGGTCGGTCATGAGTGTCATCCAGCTTTCGAGCCAATATCGTCGGGCGATCGGCTCACTCCTGCTGATCGTTGGTGCCGTGCTGCTCACCGAGGTGCAGGCGGCCGATCCGGTGAGCCCCGACCTCGGCAAAGAGCTTCGCCTCGCCGCCATGATCGGCGACACCGAGGCCGTCGCCGCCCTGCTCGACCAAGGGATTCCGGTTGATGCGGCCAACGAATTAGGCAAAACCGCCTTGATGGTCGCCGTGGAATCCGACGATCTCGAGACGGTTGCCCTGCTCCTGACGCGTGGGGCCAACGTCAATGCCCGCACCGTTGCGAGCTGCACGCCGCTCACCTTTGCCGCAGAGCACGGCAACATCGCCATCACGGCCGTTTTGATCGAGCGCGGCGCGAACGTACACGACCGAACCCGCATCGGCTGGGATCCCTTGATGATCGCCTCGCGTTACGGCATTTCCGACATGGCCGAGCAGCTGCTCTTTCGCGGCGCCGACCCCAAGGCATCCGATCGAGAGGGGCGAACCGCGCTCATGCTCGCCGCCGTGCACGGACAGGTCGAGGTCGTCGACCTCTTGATCGAGTCCGGTGCGGAGCTTGAGTCCAGGGACAAGGAGGGCGAGACGGCGCTGCTGCTTGCGGCCGACGCCGGTCACTGGCACGTGGTCAAGGCCCTGCTCGACGCGGGCGCTGACGTCAATGCCCGCGACGGACTCGGGGCAACACCGCTGATCCTGGCGATCAGCCAGGGACATCCCGACGCCACCCTGCTCCTGCTCGAGCGCGGGGCCAATCCCAATCTTCAGGACGAGGACGGCACCTCCGCGTTGATGGAAGCGGTCGTCACGGACCACGCCGAGTTGATTCAAACCCTGCTGACCTATCGCGCCGACCCTGCCCTGACAAACAGCGACGGGCGCACCGCCGGGGATCTGGCGGAGCAACGAGGCAATCGAGAAGCCGCCGCGCTTTTGGCGCAGCGACTCAGCCCCTGAGGACGACACGCGACCGACGCGGCCCGGGGCGACACCAAATGCACCGAGGGACGCAAAAAGGACGCCCCTCCTGCATCGCGGCATCGAGCGCCGCGCGTTACCGACACCACCTAACGACCATTTGGAGGAAGCATGGCCACGATATCACCAAGATTGGCCCTACTTGCCGGCGCACTCGCGCTCGGCGTGTCCTCGGGAGCCAATGCCGACGCCACAGCATCGATGCTTGCCAACACCTGCGCCGGTTGTCACGGCACCCTCGGCCACAGTGCGGGTCCGGCATCGCCCATCATCGCCGGGATCAACCGGGTTGTCTTCGTCGACATGATGCAGGGCTACAAGAGCGGCGACATCTACTCGACCATCATGGGCCGGATCGCCAAAGGCTATACGGACGAGGAATTCGAGCAGATGGCAGAGTTCTTCAACACTCAGGAGTTCAAGCCCGCCCAACAGGATTACGACAAGGCGCTGGTTGACCAGGGTGCGAAGCTGCACGACAAATACTGCGAGAACTGCCATGCCGAGGGCGGCATCCCGTTGCGTGATCCGGACACCGGTGAAGATGCCGAGGATTTCTACCTCCTCGCCGGCCAGTGGACACCCTATCTCGCCTATTCCATGGAGGACTTCCGGGCGGATCGTCGCGAGATTCCCAAGAAGATGAAGAGCAAGCTGGATGACCTTCTCGAGAAGGACGGAGACGCGGGGCTCGCCGCCGTGTTTGCTTTCTACGCGAGCCAGCAGTAATCGCCACCGGAGGATAGAACGGAATGAAGATCAACAGACGTGATTTCGTAAAGGTCGCGGGCGCAGCAACCGCTGTCGGCCTGATCGGTGCACCGCACCTCGCCCTCGGCGCGACGCAGAAGGTCGTGATCGTCGGCGGCGGCACCGGTGGTGCGACCGCCGCCAAGTACATCAAGATGGCCGATTCGAGCATCGACGTGACGGTCATCGAGCCCAACGAGGAATACATCACCTGCTATCTGAGCAACGAAGTGCTCGGCGGAGACCGCGCTTTCGATACGCTCAAGGTCGGCTACGACGGACTCAAGGCGCACGGGATCAACGTGGTGCATGACACTGCGGCGGGTATCGATGCCGAAAAGAAGGTCGTCAAGACCGCAGGCGGCACCGAATTCGGCTACGATCGCTGCATCGTCGCCCCGGGTATCCAAATCCTGTTCGACAAGGTCGAAGGCTACAGCGAAGACGCTGCGCAGAAGCTGCCGCACGCCTGGAAGGCCGGCGAGCAGACCCTGATCCTGCGCAAGCAGCTTGAAGACATGGCCGACGGCGGCGTGGTCGTCATCTCGGCTCCGGCCAACCCCTTCCGTTGCCCGCCCGGGCCATACGAGCGCGCCAGTCAGATCGCCCATTATTTCAAGGCCAACAAGCCCAAGTCGAAGGTCATCATCCTTGACTCCAAGCAGGCGTTCTCCAAACAGGCGCTCTTCACCCAAGCCTGGGAGAGACTCTATGGCTTCGGGACGGACGACGCACTGATCGAGTGGCGCCCGGGTCCAGATGCGGCCGTCAGCCTGGTCAAGGTCGACGAGATGACGGTCGAGACCGGCTTCGGAGACGAGATCAAGGCCGACATCATCAACATCATCCCGCCGCAGCGGGCCGGAGAGATCGCCCAGACCGCAGGTCTGGCCGACGACAGCGGTTGGTGCCCGGTGGACTTCCGATCCTTCGAGTCCAAGCTCCAACCCGGCATCCATGTCATCGGCGACGCCTGCATCGCCGGCGCCATGCCGAAATCCGCCTATGCGGCCAACAGCCAGGCCAAGGTCGCTGCGGCTGCGGTCGTCGCCATGCTTAAGGGCGAAGAGCCCGGAACACCGTCCTACGTCAACACCTGCTATTCGATCGTCGGCACGGACTACGGCATCTCGGTCGCCGGCGTCTATCGGATGGCCGAAGACGGCAGCGCGATCGCGGACGTCGAGGGCTCGGGCGGTGTCACACCGATGGATGCACCCGACTGGGCATTGGCCCGCGAGGTGCAATACGCCTACAGCTGGTACAAGAACATCGTAGAGGACTCTTTCGGCTGAGGATGGACCGAACGTCGACCTCACTCGAAAATCAGCATCTCGCTCTGGACGCGGTTTAACGTGGGTTGATCACACCGTGATGAGATTTAAAGGGGCCGAAAGGCCCCTTTTTGTTGGTCCCGGTGATTTCCGGCGGGCTAGACGTGGTTTGGGGCAAGTCGGTCTTGTTCATACGATCGGCCGGTAGGGTGGACGAGCGAGAGCGAAATCCACCGAACCCCGCTCCGGCGCGGGTGGACTGCGCTGCGCTTGTCCACCCTACTCTCCTTGTCCACCCTGCCTCGGTGATCTTCTGAACCGCGCCGGCTCCGACGCCGCTTGATTCACGCGACGCCGAGCCGATAGGACAACAACGCCTGTCTGAACCGGGTCGCGGTTCAGCCCTGCTGCATCAGGATCCGCAGATCGAGCACCGCGGCATTGGCGCGCGAGATATAGGACGCCATCACCAGCGAGTGATTGGCCAAGAAACCGTAGCCGTGCCCGTTGAGCACGATCGGGCTGGCCATCGTCTTGCTCGCACCCTCGAGGTCGCGAATGATCTGCTGAATCGAGATGTCCGCATTCTTGGAGGCCAAAATGTCCGCGAAGTCGATGGAGACGGCCCGCATCATGTGCAACAAGGCCCAGGTGTAGCCACGAGCCTCGTAGAAGATATCATCGACCAGGTACCAAGGCGTCGCCCCTCCGCCACCGTCGATCTTCATTGACTCGATCTCTGGCTCCATCTCGGCATTGGGATCGCCGACATTCATGATCAATGCGGCCGCCAGCTCATGGTCGCCCACGCTCGCACTCAAACGCAAGGCAAGGCTGCCGAGCCGTTTCTCGACGACCGACAAATAGGCGGCGAGGTTGTCCGCACGGGCGTAGAAGCGCGCACTGCGGTCCCGACCGGTGGAGAGATCACGCAGGAAGAGTCGCAACGAATCCATGGCTTGGCGATACTCGTCCTCGGCGGAGGGGAGCATCCACGACGAGGCATCGATCGCGAGCTTCACGTCTGCACGCTTCGCATGGTCGTTCTCGATGGACTGGGTTTGGGAGCGGCTGAAGTCGTTGCGAAGCGCACGCACGGAATCACGAAGCTCCTTAAGCGCCCCGTATTCCCAGTTCGGCATGTTGTCCAGATAGATTCCCGGCGGAGTGATATCGTTGAAGAGAAACCCACCCGGCTTGTCCAACAGGGTCTCTCCGACGCCGATCGCCGCAGCCACGACCGCCGTTCCCGGCACCGGCCTGCTGCCCTCGATGGCCGCCAGCTCTGTCGCCTGGAGTGCCGCAACGTCGAAGGTGGGTGGCTGGCGCGACCAGACAATGCCGAGTGCGAGCACGATGACAGCGCAGAGGGCAAGCCCGATTCCCACGACACGCAGCGGCGAAGGGCGCGAACCCGTTCGCGCGCTCGAACCTGCACCCGACGGATCGCGCTGACCCGCATTGCTTGAATCGTGAGCTTGATTGCCGAGGGAATCCCGTCGTTCATCGGGGCCCGGCGGCACCATTGCCGGTTTCTCGTTCATGCGTTAACTCCTTTAGGTTGCGAAGAATTCAGCGATTTGCCGCGCGCGCACCGGGCGGGCAAACAACGCCCTCGACTGAGAAGGCAGCGGTTGTCGCCGTACCCGGGTTTCCGCATCGGGGCGTACCAGGGCGGGTAAATCGAATGGTATCAGGTGCCGTCGTGCCGCCGGAAACGACAAACGTCATGGCCTCGTCGACCGACCACTCCTGAGGTATGATCCGATCCTTGGGGACGATCTCAAGGTAGCCGCCGGTCGGATTCGGTGCCGTCGGCACGTAGACGGCCGCCAGCTCGATGCCGCTCTCTTCGTCGATCATGGTGTGCGTGTGAAAGCCGACGGCCTTCATTTCGCTGTGGGGAAATTCGATCAACACGACCTTTCGCGACCTGTCGGCCTCGTCGTTCCCGTCGCTGCGAAATGCCTCGACGAGCCTCTTCGTCGCTCCGTAGATCGTGGTCACGAACGGGATGTGCTTGAGCCAATCCTCAAGATTCAACAGGATCCGGCGCCCGATCAGATTCGTCACCGCCCATCCCAGAAGGTAGAGCATCAAAAGGGTAAGGGTGATTGCCAGCGCCGAGGACAGCCAAGGCACCTCCAAAATCCAGCGGGCCATGTCCGGCGACAGCGGTCGCACGGCGTTGGCGAGGATGATCACCTTGGGCCGCCCGATCCCCGAGAGCAGGTCGAGAAAAAACATGAAGACAAAGGAGGTCACCATGAGCGGGATCACGGTCACCACCCCGGTGAGTAAGTTTCTCCGGAAATGCGTCATCTGTATCCTATGCTTTCGCTGCCGAACGGTTGCGCTGGGTTTGACTGGCCGAACCCCTTGAAGATCCGATCAAGCCGGACTTTCCAGGATTTCTCGTTCAGGCCGCTGGCCGCTGATCAATCATCGACATCCCATGATTGAAACGATCCTCCTCGCGAAGCCCGGAGCAAGGGATCCGGGAACGCGAGACATCCCGTGCGGCCCCGGTCGCTGCGTTGCGGTAACGATCGTGCGCCGAATGCACATCCCGTACAGTCTAAATGGTTTGCCCTCGAACAGCCACCGGGAACATGTAGATATCATGCATAATATTATTAACAACTCGTCTTTTCGGGAATCTACCTTCGCTTTATCCGTCTGCCTGTGCAATTCCAATCAATCCCCATTGGAGTGATGCCGACGACGCCCCACACTTCGCATTGCGTCGATGGATACGCCTCGTGACGGTCTCCCCGGCCCGGCCGGGGATCTTCGACATTCGCCGGGCGGTCTCGAGCCGCGCAACACCATCCGGGTATCGATTTTCGAAACTAAACCGCGTCCAGGGCGACATGCGTCATTTTCACCGACACCCCGTCTTCGCCCATCCTCCGGCAGCCCTTTCACGAGCGATCGGCTTCGCGCTGATCTGGTTGATCCTGGTCGGTCCGGACGGCGCGTCGTGGATCGTCGGCGGGCCTTTCGTCATCGCGGCGACTTTGGCAAGCTTAAGGCTGTCGAAACCGCGGAACAGCACGCTGTCGCTTTCGAGTTTGGCGCGCTTTGCGCCTTACTTTCTGCGGGAGTCACTCCGCGGCGGTCTGGACGTCGCCGCGCGGGTCGTGCTCCCGCGGCTACGGGTTCAGCCGGGGCACCAGACGTACCGGGTGCGTTTGCAGAGCCCGCCTGCCCGGTTGGTCTTCATCAACACCATCAGCCTCTTGCCCGGCACGCTCAGCGCCGATTTGCGCGGGGATCTCGCGACGGTGCACGCGCTTGACGTCGGCACGGATATCGTGGAGGACTTGAGCGCGCTCGAGCGGCGTGTCGCGGAGCTGTTCGGCGAAACACTCGCACCCGTTTCGCATCCGACAACGGCGGAGCGCTCCCCGGCTGACGGGGCACCGGCGCCTCCGGAGGATCGACCGTGAGCCCCTTGCTCTTGACCGTCGCACTGGTTCTGATGGCCGGAATTGCCGCCGGACTGATCCGCGTCGCCATCGGCCCGACCCCGTCGGACCGCATGATGGCCGCGCAGTTGATGGGAACCTCGGGGATCGGCGTCATCCTGCTTCTTGCCCCGGTGCTCGCCGTCCCGGCGCTGATCGACGTCGCGCTTATCTTCTCGCTGCTCGCCGCCGTCGCCGTCACGGCCTTCACGCGGCGGCGTCTCACGAACCACGGAGACTGATTCGATGGATCCGGTGCAGCTTCTCTCCGGTGCCTTTTTACTGGTCGGCGGCTTCTTTTTCGTGGCCGGGACGGTCGGTCTGATCCGTCTGCCCGACCGCTTCAGCCGACTCCACGCCCTGACCAAGGCCGACAACGTCGGCCTGGGGTTCATCGTGCTCGGACTGATGCCGATGGCGCCCGATCTCTTCTACGGCCTCAAGCTCGTCTTGGTCTGGCTGCTCGTGGTGATCGCGGGCGCGACAGGTGCCCACCTCATTGCCAAGCGCGCGCTGCGCGGCGACGGCGAGGACGTCCGATGAACGTCGTCCTCACCTTTTTCGATGTGCTGCTGACCTTGACCCTGCTCGGCCTTGCCGTCGTCACGCTGACGAGTCGGGAACCGCGGCGGGCCGTGATTCTCTACATCGCCTTCGGGTTGCTGCTCGCGCTGGTCTGGGCGAGACTTCGAGCGCCCGATCTGGCCCTTGCGGAGGCTGCGATCGGGGCCGGTCTGAGCGGCGCCTTGATGCTCGCCGCGGCCCGACGGGCCGCGGATGCAAAGACCGCTCGGGACAGACGCAACAACCAAGAGAGCACGCCGTGATTCGGCCTTTGGAGCACATCCTCATCCCGCTCGGGCTCATCGCTGTGGGCGGCCTGCTCGGCTGGTCCTTCTTCCTTGCGGTCACGGGTGAGGCGGGGGATCGGCTCGCCTCCGTCGCACTGGCGCGCGTGCCCGACAGCGGCGTGTCCAACCCGGTGACCTCGGTCCTTCTCAACTTTCGCGCCTACGACACCCTGTTGGAGCTTGCGGTGCTCTTGAGCGCGCTGCTCGGCATCTGGTCTCTGGGTGCGGCCGGGTCCGGCTTTCAGCCGGCCGCGAGCATCCTCGACGGTATGGTCGCCGGGTTCGTGCCCCTGCTGATCCTCTCGGCCGGGTACATGCTGTGGGTCGGCGCCTATGCACCGGGCGGCGCCTTTCAGGCCGGGGCGCTCTTGGGCGCGGCCGGCGTGATGCTCGCGCTTGCCGGACATCGCAACGCCGGGCTTCCGTGTGAAAGCCGATTGCGCCTGCTCGTTGCGCTCGGGGTCTTCGTCTTCACGATGACGGGGCTGCTGCTCATGGTCCTCGGCAACGGCTTTTTGACCTACCCCCCGGGCCTCGCGAAATGGCTCATCCTGATTATCGAGACAGCCGCCACCCTGGCCATCGGCGCGACCCTTGCAGCCGCCTACTTGGGCGGCCGACCCGCCGCACACCCGACGACCGGAGAGACGGCGTGACCGATCAGCTTCTTTACGCCCAACTCCTCTACGGCGGATCCGGGATCATCTTGGTGCTCCTCGGTCTCTGGTCGTTTCTCGTGCATGCGCCGCTGCTGCGCAAGCTGATCGCGATCAACGTGATGGGGGCCGGTGTCTTTCTCATCCTGGTCGCCATCGCCTACCGGGGGATCGACACCGCGCCGGATCCCATCCCGCACGCCCTGGTGCTGACCGGGATCGTCGTTGCCGTGAGCGCCACCGCACTGGCCCTGGCGTTCGGCAAACGGCTGGATCAGGACGCTGATCCGGAATGATCGACGCCCTACCCCTATCGGTCACACTGCCGCTGCTCGGCGCACTCGCGGTCACCGTCTCGCCCGCGCATGCGCGCGGCCTGGGCCTCTTGACCGCCGTGCTCACCACCGCGAGCGGTTTGGCGGTCACATCCGCGGTTTGGAGCGACGGCGTCCTGAGGGCCGATCTCGGCGGCTGGGGCGCCCCGCTCGGCATCGCGCTGGAGGCCGACGGGCTCTCAGCGGCCTTCCTGGCGATGGCCAACGCGGTGGCCCTCGCCATCAGCGTCTACGCCGGCGGCTACTTCAAGCAGGAGACCGCGCTGCACTTCTGGCCGCTCTGGTTGCTGCTGTGGAGCGCATTGAACGGACTCTTCCTCGCGACCGATCTGTTCAACCTCTACGTGACGCTGGAGCTTCTCGGCCTCTCCGCCGCGGCCTTGGGCGCGCGCACCGGGACGCGCGAGGCGGTCGCCGCGAATCTGCGCTATCTGTTGGTGGGGCTCCTCGGCTCCATGAGCTATCTGCTCGGCGTCGCGCTCGTCTATGCCGCCTACGGGGTGCTGGATATCGGGCTGGTCGCCGAAGCCATCGAGCCCGGACCGGTCGCCTGGACGGCGATGACCCTGATGTTCGGCGGCCTGATCCTCAAGGTCGCACTCTTCCCGATGCACTTCTGGCTCCCGCCCGCCCATGCCAACGCCCCGGCGCCGGTCAGTGCCGCCTTGTCCGCCTTGGTCTGCAAGGCCGCCTTCTATCTGGTCTTGCGCCTTTGGCTCGACGTCTTCGCGCCGGTGCTCAACGAGGCCGCGGCGAATCTGCTCGGTGTTCTCGGGGCTGCCGCGGTCGTGTGGGGGTCGTGGCGGGCACTGCGCGCCGAGCGGCTCAAGCTGCTCGCGGCCTATTCGACCGTCGCCCAGGTCGGCTATCTCTTCATCGCCTTCCCCCTGCTGGTCGCCACCCCGCCCGGCCTGGCCCGGGACAATCTACTGGCTGCGGTCGTCTTGCTCGCCCTGACCCACGGCTTCGCCAAGGCCGGATTCTTCCTCGCCGCCGGGATGGTGCAGAAGACCGCAGGGCACGACCGGATCGACGACCTCGGCGGTGCCGCGCAGGCACTTCCCGCAGCCACCTTTGCGATCGGCCTGGCCGGTGTCTCCCTCATCGGCCTGCCCCCGAGCGGGACCTTTCTGGCCAAGTGGATGATGCTCGAGCAGGCGATGATCCTGGGGCACTGGTGGTGGCTGGTGGTGATGATGATCGGTACGCTGCTCGCGGCCGCCTACATCTTTCGGGTGCTGAGCCGGGCCTTCAATCGCGAGCCCGCGCCCTATCGCTTCGTCAACGATGCGCGCACCGAGCTTCCGGCGCTCCTGCTCGGGATGATCGCGACCTTCGGGTTCGGGATCGCCGCGCAGCCGCTGTGGGTCTTGCTCGAGCAGGGGGCGTTCGGATGAGCTTCGACGCCTGGCTGCCGGCCGCGATCCTCCTCAGCTCGATGATACCGGGCATGATGATCTTCCTCTTGCGGGAAGAGAGTCATCGCCTGCGCACCGTTCTGAACATGGCCGGCGCGCTGGTCAAGGTGGGCCTGGTGATCTGGATGATCGGCGGCGTCTACGACGGACAGCACTACGAGACCCGCTGGACGCTCGCGCCGGGTCTTGACCTGGTGCTCAGCGCCGACGCCTTGTCGGTGCTCTTCGTCGCCTTGTCCACGCTCCTGTGGCTGGTGACGACGATCTACGCGATCGGTTACCTGGAGCATTCGCCGAACCGCAGCCGATTCTTCGGCTTCTTCAGCATCTGTGTCTCGGCGACGGTCGGCATCGCGCTGTCCGGAAACCTCCTGACCTTCGTGATCTTCTACGAGATCCTGACCTTGGCGACCTATCCCCTGGTCGCGCACCGAGGCACCCCCGATGCCGCGCACGGGGCGAAGGTCTACCTCGCCTACACGGTCGGCGGCGGGGCCTTGCTCCTGGTCGGGGCGATCTGGCTGCAGGCGCTCGTCGGCCCGGTGGAGTTCACGCAGGGCGGTATCCTGGGCGTGTCGCCCGAAGAGATCCGCTGGGAGCTCATCCTGATCTTCTTCGTGCTGTTGGCCGGGCTGGGCGTGAAGGCCGCTCTGGTCCCGCTGCACGGATGGCTGCCGCAGGCGATGGTCGCTCCCGCACCCGTCAGTGCGCTACTGCACGCGGTCGCGGTGGTGAAGGCCGGGGCCTTCGGGATTGTGCGCGTGGTCTACGATGTCTATGGCGTGGAGTTCGCCTATGCCAACGGTCTGCTTCTCGTCCTCGGTATACTCGCCTCCGTCACCATCATCTACGGGTCGCTGATGGCCCTGACCCAGGACAATCTCAAAAAACGGCTGGCCTACTCGACCGTCAGCCAAGTGTCCTATATCGCACTCGGCGCCTCGATCTTCGGGCCCATCGCGACCATCGGCGGCATGGTCCATCTGGTCCATCAAGGTCTTATGAAGATCACGCTCTTTTTCTGCGCCGGGAACTATGCCGAGTCACTGGGTGTTCACAACGTCAGCGAGATGGATGGCGTCGGGCGGCGCATGCCCTGGACCAGTCTCGCCTTCACGATCGGCGCGCTCGGCATGATCGGGGTCCCGCCGGTCGCAGGCTTCGTCAGCAAGTGGTATCTCGGGCTGGGTGCTGCGGACGCCGGCTCGAACTGGGTCATTGCGGTCTTGGTCGCAAGCAGCCTGTTGAATGCCGCCTACTTCCTGCCCATCCTGCATCGCGCCTGGTTCAGACCTGCCCCGCAGCAGTGGCCGCAGGAGCACCGCCATGCCGGGCGAATGGAGATCGCGGGCGCCTTGCTGTGGCCGCCGGTGATCACGGCCGCACTGGCACTCGGGGCCGGACTCTTCGCGGCCGCGCCCTTCACTCCGCTCGAGTGGGCGACGCTGATCGCCGAGCGGGAGTACGGCCGATGACCTGGCTCCTACCGCTCGTCGCCGCGCTTCCGCTTCTGGCGGCAGCCTTCGCCATGCATCGGCTGTCCTGGTGGACACCTGCAGTCGCGGCCGTGCCGGCGCTCGTCGCCGCACTGCTGGTGCCGATCGGGGAGTCGCTCGATCTGCCCTGGCTTCTGCTCGGCGCGCATTTCGGGCTCGACGAGATCGGACGGATCTTTCTGATCTTCACCTCGATCCTCTGGACCGCGGCCGGAATCCACGCCGTGGCGAGCATGCGCGGTACCCCGCATGTTGGGCGCTTCAACACCTTCTTCCTGCTGGCGATGGCCGGCAACCTCTGGCTGATCGTCGGGCAGGACCTGGTCAGCTTCTATGTCGGTTTCGCGGTCATGGGGATCTCCTCCTACGGGCTGGTGATCCACGAAGGCGACCGCAGCGCCTTGCGGGCCGGCAAGGTCTATCTCGTTCTGACTTTGGGAGCGGAGCTTGCTCTGTTCGTCGCGCTGGTCATGATCGCCTCCATCACCGGATCGATCCTGCCGACACCGGAGGATCTGGTCGAGCTCGACGATCTCGCGATCGGACTCCTCATCCTCGGTCTCGCGGTGAAGGCCGGGCTGATTCCGCTGCACGTCTGGCTTCCGCTCGCACATCCGGCCGCGCCCATCCCGGCCAGTGCGGTGCTCAGCGGCGCCATGATCAAGGTCGCCCTGCTCGGCTGGCTGAGGTTCCTTCCGGTCGGGGAGGTCGCCTTGCCGGGCTGGGGGCTGCTGTTCGTCTTTGCCGGCCTGGCGACGGCCTTGTATGCCGCCCCCATCGGGATCCTGCAGTCCAACCCCAAGGTCCTGCTGGCCTACTCGAGCGTCGGTAAGATGGGGCTCATGGCGATGACCTTGGGGCTTATGCTCATCGAGCCCGCGATGGCACCGGTCGCCGCCATCGGCTTGGCGCTTTACGCCGGGCATCACGCGCTGACCAAAGGCGGCCTCTTTCTCGGCGTCGGGCTTCGCAAGTCCTCAGGCTTACAGGGCCTGGTCTTCGGCGGGCTCGTGCTGCTGGCCTTGTCGATGGCCGCCGTTCCCCTCACCAGCGGCGCCGTGGCGAAATACGGGATCAAGCCGATCTTCGTCGACTCCGATTGGGCATGGCTGCAGGTCGCGGTCGCACTGACCACCGTCGCCACCGCCTGGATGATGGTGCGGTTCGTTTGGAGTTTGAAGCGCGTTCATGTAGCGGGTCACGATGTGCTCATGGAACGCGATCCAGGCAGAAACAACGAGGTTCGAGCGGAACGCGCTTCAAAGCGATTTTTTGACCGGGGCCGAGTCGCGGGATGGTTTGGGTTCGGCGCGCGGCTCGAGACGTCCAGTGCGGATACCGATCGCTCCGGACGCGGGTCGGCATCGCCCTCGATGCCGCGGGTCACTTGGGCGCTCGTGGGTTGGGTTCCGCTGCTCGGCTTGGTGATCCTCTATCCGTTGGTTCTCGGTTCCCCGACGGCTTGGCTGACCGATGTCGGGCTGATCGCTCTGGCAGGTCTGCTCGCCATCCCCGTTTCCGTGCTCGCCGTGCGGCGGCCTGCGGCGCTGGCGACCCTGGTCGACAGCATCAAACCCGGCGATCTGCTCGGGCTGGTCCGCCCCCTCCTGATGAGTGCGCGGTGGACCCTGCGCTGGTCGATCCGCGGCTATCGGAATGCCTATGCTCGCGTGGCAGCCCCGCTTCGGGAACGCTTGACCGAGCTTGCTCGGCGTCCACCCTCCGATCTTGACCGTCGGCTCACCGCTTGGCCGCTTGCGGGCGGTCTCTGGCTGGGAATCATGACGCTGTTGATCGTCCTGGCGTTGGTCGTGCCGACACAGAAACCGACCTTTCCCCGTGTCGATCATGACGACCCGAGGCCGGTCATGGCACCGCCGACGCCCTCCCCGGCAGCCCCCGATGCCGTCACGATTGCGCCCGCGCCCCTGCCCGACGTCACCGATGACGACCCGAGCGTACCACCGACGGATGAGCCGACCGATCGACCAGACGCGCTCGACCCGAGCGCCGAGCCCGACGCTCCCGTGCTCGATGCGCCGAGTCGGCCCATCGAACCGACGGAATCGGACATCGCAACGTCGGAGTCGCCCGCGCTCGAGCCCCAACCCGCCGAGCTGGTGTGCGATCCCGATGAGCCCTATGTCTTCCGTCACGCCGCAAGCGATCGCGAGGTCGTCTTGGACCGATGCATCTCCGTGGACGGCACGCCGCAACGTCTCGATGCGCCGCCTCTATCGAACGCACTGGTCCTCCTCATACAAACTCATCTCAACGCGCGCGGCTTCGACGCCGGCCCGGCCGACGGCCTGATCGGCCCTCGCACCCGGGATGCGATCAGACGCTTCCAGACCGATCGCGGCGTCGCACCGACGGGCGCCGTCACCTTCGATCTGCTCGATCGGCTGCGGGAGCCCGATTAAGCGGAAGCATTCTGTCTGCTATGCGCGTGCGACGTTCGAGATCCAGCGAGAGGTTGGGCTCGACCACGCGCCGCCGTTGTTGAATCAGACCCGACCATTATTGAGCGGGTATCCGTTCGAGCAACCGTCGTGCAGCGGCCTCCACACCCGGCACAGGCGGAACGTCGAGCAGTGTGCGCCACAGCGCCACACGGGCGGCAAAACCAGGCTCCCCGGGCTGCGGCTCGATGGGCGTGACGGTCATCCAGGTGAGGAAACGCTCGGCAGCGCGGCGCGACGCGGGTGATCGCCCTGGATCCAGGGCGGTGGCGCGGGCGCTGACCAGGAACAGCAGCGCGACCTCCCCGCGATCGTTCAGCTCGGCCTGGCTCAACGCATCGAAGAGCGTCGCGCGCTCGGCATCGGAAAGCACGGCGACAGCCGCGTCGACCTGACGGACGGCCTCCATCAGCGCTGCGTCGGCATCCTCGGGATACACCCGGGGACGCCGAAGACCCATCGGCTCGAGGAACGGTACGTAATAGGAGGGCGTGCCGATCGCGGGCCACCGAATATGCTCGAACCTGTCGAAAGCCGCGGGGTCGTGCACGCTGATCGGCAGGCGTCTGCCCAGCGTGAGATCAGGGAGGAAATCGGTCGCCAAGTGATAGCTCTCGCGATCGATCCAACGGGCCGCACCAAGCAGCGCATCCGACCACCAGGGCACCAACACCAAGGGCAAGACCCCGACGATCAGGCGGGTTCGGGGCGATTGATCGAAGAGGATGACGACGACCCCGGTCCTCCAGAGCAAAAGTCCGATCATCAAGAGGACGAGCGAGGTTCCAAGCCGGTCCGAAGACATTTCGAGACCGCCGACCAGTGTTTCGGGATAGGCCGTCTCGGGATGCGCGGCGTCATAGCGCAGGCCGACCGACTGCTCGCCCTCCCGCGGCCACAGCCGAACCAGCCACTCGAGCGGTCGATCGAGCTCGAGCAGCAGGGCATCCATCTCGGTTCCCGGCGGGGGCATCGCCGCGCGAACCTCCTCGGTCTTCCCGACCGGCGTCCAGTAGGCGGCATCGCGGCTCGACAGGAGCACCCGGACCTCCGGAGACATCCTCAGCGCGATGACCGGGTTGCCGGCCGAGTCGGGGGGCCAGGCCGCATCCAGCCCCGGCAGGATCCCGCCGACATCCAGTACGCCGAGGTCACCGGGCAGACGCGGCTCGTGCCCGTCGCCGCAGAACACACGCCGATAACCCTGCCCCGCGACCGAATAGTCCGCGGTGATACAGAGCCTCATCAGGGCATGATCCGACCAGTGATCGCCGTCCGGTGCGCGGTCGGCATCCAGATCGAGCCACCAAAAGGGCTCGACTGATCGAGCCTCCACGCGCCCGGTCAGCGACGCGACCTCCCGTTGGAACAGCGCGTAATCCGGACCGATTTGCCAGCCCGCCGCGAGAAAGGCACCGCCGAACGCCAACATCGGCGCGCCGACCAGGTACATCCAGCGACCCAGCAGCAGATTGAACAGCCATGCAAGCACCCGCGCGGCAACCGTGCCCCCCGGGTCCGGATCACGACCCTTCTGCGGCTCGCCCATGGTCTACCCCTTGAAGTCAGCGCCGAGCCGACTGAGTGATTCAACCTTTCCTGACGGCATCGCAGGGATTCGTCCCGCTGGTGAGCCGCCGGACGAACTGGTCGGCGAGGAGACTGATTCCGGACGTGGCCCAGGCGGCGCCTCCGTAGGTCAGGAGTGCTGCCGGGTCGATCCCTGCCCGGGGATTCCTCAGAGTGCCCTTGATATAGACGAATCGGTCGGCGATGCCGAGGAGGCTGAGCCCGATCCCGCGTCGCTTGGCGGTCTTGAAACGGCGGTCGATGCCCTCCGTACGAAGGTTGAGCGCCCCGCCGCCAATGGCATTGATCGTCTTGGTCTGAACGGCCAAGCCGCGGGTGCTCACGGCAATGCCGTCGGCGAGATCGAATTGGAGAACGGCGCATTCCAGATCGTTGTAATGCACGCGGCTGTCCAGGTCGAGCGCGAGTGGGTTGAGCACGTCCAACAGGGTGAAGAGCAGCCCGCCGAGCGGCAGCACCTCAGCCGCTTTTTTGTGTAATCGCCCTGCCCCCAGCGACAGCTCCAGATGGCCGGCGGCGTTCCGTAGCAGATCGTTCAACGCGGTTGCGACGCCGGTGAGTCGCATGTCCAGTACGGTCTGGATATGGGACAGCGCGTCGGCGTCCTTCGCATCGAGCAACTGAGCCAGGTCCAGATTGCCCTTGGCTCGGATGTCGAATCGCCACCCGGCCCGATCCGAGCGCAGATCCATCTCGGCACGGAGACGTTCTGCCCCGGTGGCGAGCGTCGCTTGGAGGTGCCCGGCATCCAGGGCTGCGTTCAGCTCAAGCAGGTCGAACCCGAGGTCACCCGCCTTGAGGTGGCCGACCGTCAGGCGCAGGGTCCCGTCGAGCATCCGCAACAGATCGGGCGGTAGGCGTTGTGCGGGCGTCGAGCGGGCGTTACTCGCTGTCGGCAAGCCCATGCCGAGGTAAGGCGTCAGATCCAGTCGCTGCGCGCTGAGCGTCGCCTCGATACGTGGCACGGGACCGGGGCGGATCGTCAGGTTCCCGGCGAGGTCGCTGTCCCCGCTCGCCGCCTTCAGATCGCGCAGCGCCCAACCGTCGTCGAGACCCTGGAGACGGGCGGAAGCCGTCAGGGGCGGACCGTCCGGAAACCCGGAGGCGAGCCCTTGACCGAACGGACTGCCGGCGAGCTCACCCAGAACGGAGAGGTCTTGGATCGCGGCCTCGACGTCCAGCGTGCTGCCCCGCAGTGCGTCGAGCCGGGCGAGCCGTCCCTTCACGCCGATCGTGAGCCCGGGTTGTTCGAGCGACAGATCCAGGTTCAGGTCGCGACCGGCCAGCAAGGCGTCGAGTGGCCCGATACTTCCGCGGATCTCCGCGCCTTTCGTCTTGGAGCGCCGCTTCGCCAGGACATCGATCTTCGGCCAACCCCTGCCCTGCGGCAGCAGATCGACGAGTCGGCCACCGGTGAGATCCAGATCGAACCGCTCGCCTCCCGTCGCAAGGGCCGTCTGCAGCCTGACGGCTGTGCCGGACTCCAGAGTCAAGCGGGGTTTGGTGAGCGTGATCGCCGCCGGGGCCTGCGGCTTGTTTGCCGCCGGCGCTCGGAGCTGGGCCTGCGTGGAGCGGAGTTCGCCGGCCAAGGATGCGATCAGCGCCCGCGCGGTCGTCCCCTGCGCCTTGGCGGTCAGGGAGACCCGCTCGAGATACCCGCCGGGCGGTTTCGCCGAGTGTAGGAAGGCGAGTGCCTCGGGCAGGAGGATTCGCTCGGCCTTCAGGTCCGCGGTCCAGGCCGGTCGAGCCTGTCGAGCATCGAGCGCTGCCTCGCCCGCGAGGGCGACGCCGGGAAGCACGACGTCGAGCGACCCCAGGCGCAAGCGTCCGTCGTCGAGGGTAACCCGGGTGGCGAGCCGCTCGATCGTCAGGGGATTGGTCTCCAGCCCCTCGATCCGCAGCGCGAGATCCAGGTCCAGATTGCGCAGACGCTCGACCGGGAAGGGGCGATCCAGCCAGGTGGGAGCCTCGTCGCTTGTCGCGGTGGACCCATTGAAGCTGCCCGGGGCACGCAGATCCAGCTTCTCGATGTTTAGACTGCCTTGGATGCTCGGCCTCGGCCCGCCCAGCGTCAGGGAGAGATCGCCGGCAAGTCGTGCGTCGCCGTGGGGGATTCGACCCAATGGCTCGGGTGCGTCGACGGATCCCTCGATCCGATCGAGCGCGAGTCCGTCATCGCCGCGAAGCAGACGACCCGACATGCGCAACCCGCCCGCCGGAGGGGCATACGCAGGGAACAGTGGCTGCAGGGCTTGCAGATCCGGCACGGCGAGGTCGACCCGGGCCTCGATCTGCGCGACGTCGAAGGGTGCGCCCGTGCTTCCCGAGGCTTCCAGACTGGCATCGGCAACCTGCATTCGGACAGCGAAGGGCCAGTGGGCTGACCCTGACTCGCCCGCTGGCCCGGCAGAGACGGAGATTGCCACGGGGATACCCGACAGGCCGATCTCGCCCTCGACATCCAGACTCCAACCTGTGTTCGGACCGTCGAGACCCGACAGATCAATGCGGTCGATCCGAAAGCCCCGGGGAGGATCCGACGCCGCGTGGAGAACGAGCGTCGATTCCACCAGGCGAACCGAATCGACGGTGACCCGGAAGCCGCCCCGGCTGCTTGGCCGATCGCTCGGAACCCAGTCCGCAAGCTGATCAGGATCGAGATGGATGACGGCGTCCTGAACCTGGATGCGTCCGATCCGAAGCTGCCGGTCGAACAGGGCCGCAAGATCGAGATCGCCCTCCAAGCGCCCGGCATACCAGGGCCGAGGTGCCGCAGAACCTTCCACCCCGGCGATCTCGAGATCCACCAGGACGAGCGAGGGACGTGGCAACCAAGCGACTCCGACTGCACCCTCGATCCGTACCGACCGACCCAGGGCGCGGCTCGCAGCCTCGGCGAGCAGACCCTTGTGAGCTTCCAGGTAAACCGGTAGTGAGGCAATCGTAATGCCGATCGCAGCCAGGACCAGCAAGAGTCCCCACAAGGCGATATGGACCGCTTTCATCGGCGCTGCGGACATCCTCAGCTCAAGGCGCCATCATCGCAATCAGGCAGCCGAAGACATCCGCACCACCGGCGCGCTGTCGAGCAGCTTGGTCACGACTGCGACAAGCGGCGCGATATCCAGGCGGTTGGCGAAGACCGTGAAGATCAGGCGCCGCGCCTCGCGCACCGCCTTGATGGTCGGAGCCGGGTCGAAAGGCGCATAGCTGACCTCGGGCAATGTCTGCCCGCCGCTCGCCAGAAAGTCGGCCTTGACCTCGGGCGGCCAAGCCAGGGCGCTCAGAACCCGTAAGGGTCGGCAGCCCTCATGCAGCAGCCGGGCGACGGCCTTGATGCGGTCATGCTCGCGCTGGGTGGCATCGCTCATCGGGGACATCCGTAAGGGATGACTCGGGATCACGTCATTCATGATTGAAGTCGCGTCAGAGTGTTTCTGTCAAATCATCTAAACTGACCAACAAGTCACCGACCGGGATCCCCGCATGAGTCAATACAACATCACCGAGGCCAAGGCCCAACTCTCGGATCTCACCCGTCGCGCCATGGCCGGCGAGGAGATCATCATCGCCAGGGACAACCGCCCGCTGGTCAGGCTGGTGCCGGTGCAGTCGCCCAAGCGGCCGCGCGAGCCCGGCTCCGGCAAGGGACAATTGCTCTGGATCGCCCCGGATTTCGACGCCATCCCGGGCGGCTTCGAGGAGTACCTCTGATGCGGCTCCTGCTCGACACCCACACGCTTCTGTGGTGGGTGGACGATGACCCGCGACTCTCCCCGGAAGCCCGGCGCCTGATCGGCGATGAAGAGAACGCCTGTCATGTCAGCCTGGTCTCCGCCTGGGAGATGGCCATCAAGTCCGCGATCGGCAAGCTCAGGCTCGCGGTGCCCGTGCAGCGTTATTTTCAGGAGCATCTGCCAGCCAACGACTTCCAACTCCTGCCGATCGACCTCGGACACGTCACCTTGGTGGAGACCCTGCCGCTGCGTCATCGCGACCCCTTCGATCGCCTGTTGATGGCACAGGCGCAGCACGGGGGGCTGACGCTGGTGTCGATCGATTCGGCCTTCGATGCCTATGGAGTGACGCGGATCTGGTGATGGACCCGATTGATGTGGCGGCAGAGGGCCGCAGACGGTATCGTCCGATGTCGACCAAAACCCCGGACATGCCCGCGGATGCTCCCTTTGCCAGCCTCGATTGTATCTGTTCTGCAGCCCTTTGCCTGCCTGTTCACCGCGCCGACGCTGGCACATCTGCACGTCTTGCTGGCGGGAACGCTGCTGGCGCAAGGGCCGAGCACGGTGACGGCGGCGCTGCGGGTGATGGGGCTGAACGCGGAGCGGCGCTTCGAGCGTGACCATCGAGCGCTGAATCGCGCGCGCTGGTCTTTACGCCAAGGGGCGCGGATTCTGCTGGGTCTCTTGGACGGATGGCGACTGTCCCGGGGGGTCATGTTCTTCGAGCGCGGGCGCAGCATTTGCTCCGGCGGTTCGCAAGGCGAAACGCCTCAGCACATGCCGTCGGCCGAGGTCAAAGCCCCCCGCCCCAGCGGTATTGCCAGGCGATGCCGATCAGGTTGATGGCCGTGCGCCCGCCGGTGAAGTGTGTCACATCCAGCGACGCCCAGACGCCCGAGCGGAAACCGCGGAACACATGTGCCTGTGTCGAGTAGAGGGGCTCTTGCGAGCGGGTGCCGCCGTTCAGGAAGTCTTGGTTGTCCGTGTAGAGGGTCACCGCGCCGGCAAGCTCGAAGGTCCAGGGGCCGACGGCCTTCGAGACGCCGATCTCGGGCTTGAACCACCAGCGATTGGTGCCGAGGTTGACCACGCGGCTGTTGCCGTATTGGCCCCAAGGTGCCGAGACCTGTAGGCTGGCGCCGACGATGAGGTCCTGTTTGTAGTCCCGAAACTCCTTCAGTAGTTCACGCCGATCGGCGCATTCGAGAAGGCCCGCGGCTCGATGTCCTGGGCCTGCACCTGGAACACCTGACCGACGAGCAGAAACCCGACAATTGCGCCGCAAAAAACAAGATGCCTGGTTAAGCGGGACATACGACTCCGGACGCGATGACTCAAAGCTCTCGGCGCGCGGTCCGGGTCTCCGGTGCCGCGGGCGCCGCGTACCAGTCCTGCTCGGGCACCCAAACCTTCTGGTCGGGCTGCGACACGAAATTCGGGGACATGATCTGCACGCCGTACTCGTTGAAGACATCCTGGATGTGGCCGTGCAGCTCCGACAGGGCGAAGAACCGCTGCTCGGGGCGATCGATGTGCACGAACAGCTCGTACTCCGGATAGAAATCGGCCAGCGTACGTTGCAGGACAAAGGGCGCAGGCTCCTTGCGGACCAGGGAGGTGCGCCCGGCGGCGAGCGTCAGCATCGCATGGACCTGACGCCAGGGCGTGTCGTAGCCGATGGTGACCTTGGTCCCGACGACAGCCCCGCGCTCGTCGGCCAGGCGCGAATAGTTGGTGATGGGCGAGCCCACCAGCACCGCGTCGAGAATCAGCGGCAGACTGCGCTGCTCGCGCCGTGCATCCAGCGCCTCCTGGAGCACATCGACCACCCGCCGAACCTGCTCGTCAACGGTTTCCCCAGTCACCGCGTCAGCGTCCTCGGGAACCAGTCCGAAGACCGGATGACCGTCGATCTGCACCCAGAAACCGTTGAGATTCGCGAAGGTCGAGCGGACGGCCTCGGCCGTGTTCCCCGGCTCGCGCACCAAGACATCGGTGATTTTGCCCTGGATCCGCCGGACCCGCTCCGCTGGCGAGATCCCGCCGATATCGGCGCGCAGGATCGCAATCTCTCGATTCCAAAAGGTCAGACTCGCGGGCTCACCCTGGCTGACCTCGATCCGACCGGACTCGGAGATGGGCGCGGGGGCGGACTCCGGGGCTGACGGGGGAGCGGCTGCCGACGCCGATCCCAAGGACAGGATCCAGATCAAACACCCGAGGCAGCACATACGGATCGGCTGACGCCGGTTCATCGGGGGTGTTGGCATGGCGCATGTTCCACCGGATCGAAGATGAAAAGGCCCGAGGTCATGCTCGACCCTCGCCGCCTGCCGTTGACCTGTTTCCCGTTTGCAGCAAGGCCAGGCGGGTGCTCTCTTCAGCCGTGAACCCGACCCGAAAACCCCGATCAATGCCCGCCCAAGACCAGTGTCTGGATCGGCAAGAGCAGCGCCTGGATGCGCAGGAGCATCGCGTGCACCAGCCCGACGGTCTCGATGGCGTGGAGCCCGAGCCAGCGCAGGGCGCCGATATTTGGCTCCTGAAGCGCCTCGTGGGTGCTGGTGTAGGTATTGGCGATACAGCTGCCGCCCTGGGGCAAGTCGTCGAGCTGGCCGGCATAGAGCGGTTCCATCATCACCGTGATGGTTCCGGGCTTTGCAAACTGCTGGATATCCATGATGGTGTCGGTCGCGCGCACCTGACCGGAGGCGATGACGTTCTGAACCTCGGTCACGACCATCGGGATGATCTGCCAAGGCTTGGCGATGCAGGTCACCTCGCCGATCATGCCCACCTTCAGGACTTGCGCCTCGATCTGTCCGAAGCCAGCCATGAGGCCGTCCACCTTGCGCTCGGGCACCAGGATGCCGGCGGGTCTGAGCATGGGGTTGACCACGTCGCCGGGGCGCAGCGCGAACTGTTGCAGGATGCCGTCGGTACCGGCTACGACCAGCGTGTTGGCGAGGTCCGCCTCGGCCTCTTTGAGCGTGGCCTCGGCGCTTGCCTGCTCGGCCGGGAGCTGGAACTCGATCTGCGAAAAGACCGCCTCGCGGGCCGCCAGGGCCGCGTCGAGCGCGCCCTGTTGGGTTTCGACCTGAACCCCGATCCGCTCGACGTCGCGCTCCGAGATCGAGCCCGGGCTGCGCCTTTGCAATTCCGCGCGGGTTTCGAGCTCGTCGGTCGCCTGCTTGAGCGCCCCGCGCGCCTGCACGATGCGCGCATCGGCTTCGGCCAGTTGGGACTGCGCCACGACTCGCGCGGCCTCGACCTCTGCGACCTTACGACGGGCGGTCTCCACCGCCGCTTCCTGTTGGGTGCTTTCGAGGCGGAACAAGGGCTGTCCGGCCTTCACTTGCTGGTTGATCTCGACGAAGGTCTCGGCGACCCGACCGTTGATCTTCGGCAGGACGGTCACGGTGCGGTATACCGAGTTGGCGGCCTTCGTGGAGGGGTGGAAGTAGAAGATCGTCGTGATCAGACTGACGGTGAGGATCACGCACAGGGTGATGCCCCAGCGCAGCTCGTACCAGACCGAGAACAGTGTGATCTCGCGCCCGACCCGCTTGCCCTGCACGAAGCGGCGATACAGGAAATCCGGCAGAATGGTGAGCGAGGAGCACAGCAAGAGTTCGAACATCGCTCATGCCTCCCGTTGCGCGGCCGGACGCTCGGCGGTCGGCTGCAGCCCTGTTTGCTCGGGCGTCGGCGCGGGCGGCGACACGCGTTGTGCAAGTGTTGCGGAGGTCTCGGGGCCGGAGTTCGCGGCAATTCGGTCGAGCGAGCGGGCGATCGACGACAGCGGCGTCCCGAAATCCGGCAAGGGCACGAGTGCCAGCAGCAACCCCGCGACCCAGAAGGCGTGGTTGTGGGTGAAGAGCGCCAGCAGCCCGAGCACGGCGACGATCTGGAATTGCATCTTCTGGCCGCGATGCGCCATTCGCTCCGGCAATGAATGGAGCTTGAGATAGAAGATGCCGACGCCGATCACGGCGAGCAGCACGAAGATGGCCATCGCCACGAACAACACGTCGGTCTGCCCGGGCGCCGTGACGAACGGGGGTAAGTGGTGGATTGCGGCCGGGTGGAGCAGGTCCGCCATATCGAAAGTATCCTGGGTGCGTTGATGGGAGTCATTGGGGGTGAGCGAGAAGCCCTCATCCACCGTCTATCGTTATCTCGGACCCGTTCAATCAATCGACGTAGACCACCGCGTAGCGTCCGCCGTAGGACTGATAGTAGCTCCCGCCGCAGCTGTACAAGGAGGTGCCGTCGATCACGACCGTACGGCAGGCCGCCGGCAGCGTGGACACATAGACCGCAGAGCGGTGAATCGTCCGGCGTGTGGTGCGGCGGGCGACGCCGGCGACGCTCGCGGGCGTCATGGGCCGGCCCACGACCGCGTGCGCATCCTTGATCGCGATGCCGATCGGCAGCCAGCCGTCGACGATGAGCGCGGCGGCGATCAGGCCGATCCCCATCGCGATTGAGTTGATTGGACGGCGTGTCTTCATCAGGGAGCCTCCTCGATCGTGAGCGCGCCCAGGTCGTCGACCGAGAGCGTTTCCAGTTGACGGGTGCCCTCGGGGGCGACGAAGGTAAAACGATCGGCCGCGATCGTCGGCGCCGTATCCCAGTTGCGGAACCGAACCGCGTATTGCGGTGCGCCGGTCACCCATTTGCTGGTGATGACATATTTCAGCGGCAGCGGCTGATCGCCGGTGCGGACCCAGATCTGCCAATCGACCTTGGCGGCTCGGAAGGCCAGATGATGGGCCTCGGTCCCGTCGACATAAGCAATGCCGAGATATGCGCCCGCGGTCACGTCCGTCATCAAACCGGGATAGGGGTCGGCGTAAAACAGATCGCCCGCCGGGGCGTCGAAACCCGTCGCGGCACGCAGCTCGGTCACCGCCTCGTCGATGGTGCCGGGGGCTTCGATCTGCGCGTAGATTTGGAGGCGCTTGCCGTGCAGCGTCAGGGTCTGGCCATCGAAGACGGCCTCCATCTCGGCCAGGGGACCCTGCCGATGGGCATGAAAGTGATTGGGCCGCTCGACCAGGAGGCTTGCCGAGCTGCTCAGCTGCAGCTTCTGGCCGGCGAGATCGATGATCTCGTCATCCACATCGGCCTGAACGCTGAAGGCGGCCAGACCGCCCAGATAGCTCGACATGGCCCGCAGAACCCGATCCGCTTCGGGATCGACGCCCTGCTCGGCCGCCGCCGCACCGCCCGCGAGACCGAGGCTCAGGACGATGCCCGTCGCCTGAACAAGCCCCCGAACGGTGGTTATTCGCAAACATCGCTGGATCAATGGTTTGCCCTCTCTTATTGGTGATTCCGAAGCACATGCAGTGAACATTACTCGGGTTGCTCGCCGGCGGGCGCCGCTGTCTGCATCGCTCGGTAGGCTTTGACCGCTTGGCGCAGCGTCGGGAAATGTCGTCGTATCAGTCCGGGCTCGTCCAGCCCCGCGGCCCGACGCCGTTGCGCAGCCTCGGTCATGCGCCCGGCCAGCACCAGTTCGGCGCCCTGCCGGCGCAGCGTCGCGGCCAGTGCTTCGAGCTCGGTGTAGCCGGTATAGTCGAGGCCGGTGACCGGCACCGCGTCGAGCACGAACCACCTCAGGTCCGGTCCCGCGGCGGCGATGGCCGCCAGGGCCTGTTGCTTGAAATGCGGCGCGTTGAAGAACACCAGCGGGGCGTTGAAGCGAAACAGCACCAGTCCAGGCTCGGTTGCGGCGTCGGCATGGCGGGCAATCGAATGGAAGCCGGACAGACCCGGCACCCTGCCGAGGACCTCGACCTGCGGCCGCGCGGACAAGCGCACGAACCGCGCCAGTGCCAGCGCGACCACCACGAGAATCGCCTTGAGCGCCCCGACCCAGATGACGCCGATGGTGGCGAGCAACGCCAGTGCGAGCTCGAGCCGGTCCAGCCGGTAGAGTACCGCCAGTGTCTTGAGATTGACCAGCGACAGCGAGGCGCTGATCAAGATCGCACCCAGCGCCGCGATCGGAACGTACTGCAGCGGCCCGGTCAGGAACAACAGCACCAGCGCGATGCTGCCGGCGGCGATCAGCCCGGCGACCTGGGTGCGTCCGCCGGCGGCGTCGTTCATCGCCGTGCGCGAGTCGGCCCCGGCGATGGCGAAGGACTGGGACAGGCCGGCGGCGATGTTGGCCGCGCCGAGCGCGCTCATCTCCCGATCGACATTGATGTCGTACTGGTTCTTCGCCGCAAAGCTGCGGGCCGTCAGCATGGTGCTGGAGAAGCTGATCAGGGCCAGCCCGGCCGCCGCCGCCGCGACGTCATCGAGCAGATCGAAGGGGATGCCGGGGATCGCGAGCGTCGGCAATCCGGCCGGCACCGTGCCGACGACGGCCACGCCGAGTTTGTCCAGACCGAGCAGCACCACCGCGAGCGTCGCCGCGACCAGTGCCACGAGGGCCGCCGGCAGCCGCGGAAACAGTCGCTTGGACAGGATCAGCACCAGGTAGGTGCCGACGCCGACCGCCAGCGTCGGCCACTGGGTCTGACCGATATGCGTCGCGACCTCCACGAGCTTCGGCACGATGCCATGGGCATCGACCGCGAAGCCGAACAGTTTGCCCAACTGCCCGGCGATGATATAGAGCGCAATGCCGTTCAGATAACCGACCAGGATCGGCTTGGACAGGAAGTCCGCCAGCGCGCCGAGCCGCAGAAAACTGGCGCCGATCAGATACAGCCCGGTCAGGATCGTCATCACCACCGAGAGCGCGACGTAGAGCTGCGGGTCGCCGGCCGCAAGCGGCGCGATGGAGGCCGCCAGCAGCGCCGCGGTCGCGGCATCAGGGCCGACGATCAGTTGTCGGGAGGTGCCGAAGAGTGCATAGGCCAGCAACGGCAGGATGCTGGCGTAAAGTCCGACGACCGGGTTGAAGCCGGCGAGCTGGGCGTAGGCCACGCCCACCGGCAGCGCCACCGCGGCCACCGACAGGCCGGCCATCAGGTCATGCGACAGATCGGCTCGGCGGTAGTGAAGAAGCGCGGGCAGGCCGGGGGCGAAGCGTGCCAGGCGCCCGGTCGACCCGTTCGGGGACGTCGGTGGATCGTTCGTCATCCTGTTCTCCGCGCTCCACTCACTCGCTCTCAGGGCTCCGGGTTGATAGGCTCAGAAGGTTTCCGGGATCGTTTTGACCGGATAGTCCGGTTCGACATAATCGCCCGGTTTCTGCCGTTTGGGCAGCGCCACCTTGTCGCGCGGCAACTCCTGGTAGGGGATGCGGCTCAGCAGGTGGTTGATGATATTCAAGCGAGCCCGCTTCTTGTCGTCCGATCGGGCGACGTACCAGGGCGCCCAAGGGGTGTCGGTGGCCACGAACATGGCGTCGCGCGCCCGGGAATAGTCATACCAGCGGCTGTAGGACTGCAGATCCATCGGCGAGAGCTTCCAGAGCTTGCGCCCGTCCTCGATGCGGGCCTCCAAGCGCCGGGTCTGCTCCTCGGGGCTGACCTCCAGCCAGTATTTCAGCAGGATGATCCCGGAGTCGATCATCGCCTTCTCGACCATCGGGGTCATCTCCAGGAAGCGCTTGGTCTGTTTCTCCGTGCAGAAGCCCATGACCCGCTCGACTCCGGCCCGGTTGTACCAACTGCGGTCGAAGATGACGACCTCTCCCGCTGCCGGGAAGTGGGCCATGTAGCGCTGCACGTACATCTGGCTCTGCTCGCGCTCGGTGGGCGCCGGCAGGGCGACCACGCGGAAGACCCGCGGGCTCACGCGCTCGGTGATCGCCTTGATGGTGCCGCCCTTGCCGGCGCCGTCGCGGCCCTCGAAGACGACGCAGACCCTCAGACCTGCGTGCTTAACCCACTCCTGGAGCTTCACGAGCTCCACGTGCAGCTTGCGCAGCGCCTTATCATAGTCCTTGGTCCCCAGCTTGCGCAGCTCGGTGGACGCGGTCACCGCTGGCACGTCACCGGACTTCGTATGTGCTTTCTTACTCATGGTGTGCCTTCCGATCGTGATTCGGCGATTGAGGGAGATCGTTTTACTGATAGGTACAGGTCGTTCGTGCCCTCGGTATCGCGCCGCGCAGAGCGGCATGGTCGAGGCCAATCGAGTGAGAATCAACGCCCGTGATCCACGCAGCATGGCAGCAACCGAACGACTTGTGACCCGGGAATTTTCCCGGGGTCAAGGCTCAACAACTTTCGGGATCACGGAATTCGGCACGATGGTGCCGGTCGCCGCGGGCGTTCGGACCGGGTGTATTCTTGACCGGTCGACTGGGTGCTTTTGGGCCATTGCGCCTGTCTCCCGCGAGCGATCGCAAACAGGGCGGGTCTACCGCCGATAACCTGGTGCATCTCAAGGTGACAAATCAAACCTGCGCGCGCGCCGCTGATTTCGAAGCGCTGATTGCCGATCTGTCGTCGCGCTTCGCGAACCTACCGGCGGGCGACATCGACCTGGAAATCGAAATCGCGCTGCAGCGAATCTGCG
The DNA here is from genome assembly GCF_003634315.1 of Thiocapsa rosea. Taxonomy (NCBI): domain Bacteria; kingdom Pseudomonadati; phylum Pseudomonadota; class Gammaproteobacteria; order Chromatiales; family Chromatiaceae; genus Thiocapsa; species Thiocapsa rosea. The sequence continues at coordinate 4,001,154 of NZ_RBXL01000001.1, read as the reverse complement.
TCTACTTCGGCATCGACTTGGCGGTGCTTTGGCAGTGGTCCGCCGCGCCGCCGGGGAGCATCGTGCCCTCCCATTATCACGATGCCGAGAAAGGACTCGAGCCTCCCCGGCCACTCGATGAGCAGCAGTTCCACTGGTACGTCCAGCAGATGCTGGCCGGCCGTCTGATTCTGACTCGCTCTCTTGAGTCTTTGCCCGCTCAGGCGGCCGTCGATCGGGAATCCTGTGCGCTCTACAACGTGCGCGCGGCACTCTGGCTGCCGCTCGCCCCGGGCGGCGAGCCGCCTGTGGGGGCGCTCGGTTTAAATACCCTTGGGCGGGAACGGGATTGGCCCGACGCAGCTTCGGTGTTCTGCGCGACATCAGCCGCAAGAAGCGCACCGAGCTGGCACTGCAGCGGCTGAGCCAACAACTGCTCCGCGCGCAGGAACAGGAGCGCGCGCTGATCGCACGCGAGCTGTTGACCGAAGGTCTGGCCGCCAAGGAAATCGCGGCGCGCACGTTAGGTGCTTTCCGGGAAAGGATCTACCGACAGTGCCGGAACCAAGGTCAGTCGTCGAAGGTTCTACTCGTTGTCGTTGTCGTTGTCGTTGTCGGATTCCGGAGGAACCGATCCTTCCTTGCACATCCGATCGGCCGGAAGCAACGGCGCGAAGCGGCGTGCCCCCGGGATAGACGACTTGCAGTCGTCCTCTTCCACGGGCGACCGGATTGGACGGCGTGCCGACCCTGCGGCTCGCACTTCCGGGGTTCGCCCTAAAGATAGCGCTCCGCTGCAGCCACGAAGTCCTCGCGCGGCGGAATCTCGTCGGGCGTGATCATCAGCGGCAGCATCACAAGCCGCCACCCGCGCGCGTTGTGCAACTCCTTCAGGACGATACGCCGAGCCGACGGTTGCCCCGGGTCGCGCCGGATATTCATCGCATCGAGCGAGAGGTCGAGCTCTTCCGCCCAGAACCGGCGCTCGGCTTCGGCGAGCGAGTCGGCGACGATACCCAGGTGAGCCCGCAAGACGCCGTCATCCGTACCCAAGGCCGCGAGCTGAGCCGTGATTGTGTTCAGCTCGCCCATCAGCGCAGCGGGGTCACCGGGTGTGGTCTGCGTTGCCTCGAAGGTCCAGCCCCCGCGCTCCAACGCCGTGCGCTTGCGGCGCAGCAGATCACGCTGGCGCATGAGGTCCTCGCGCTCGACCCGCACCTCGGCGATCCGGTTCAACGCCAGGGCGAGCAGATGGTCGAAGGCCCGCCGCCGCAGGGCACGGCGCATCTCGGCCTCATCCACGCGCGGATCCACCAGGCGATGACCGGTGAAGCTGACGGCGACTTGCGGCACATCGCGCCGCACCTGGTCGCCGACCAGATCCATGCCGAGGATGTTTCGCTCCACGCGCTCGGCGAGGAGCAAGCAGGTCACCTGTTCGGCGGCAGCACCTTCGGGCGTCGCCAAAAAGGCCGTCAGCGAGGGATCCCGTCCGAAGATCCCGAGCATGTCCGCGGCGGATGTAAAGACCGCTGCCAGGCGAGGATCCTCGCCATGCTCGCGCCGCCCCGCCATCAGCGGTGTCGGGACGGCGTCCACCAGCGCGACAACATGATCGATCGCGTGGATGACCGGCCCGCGCAGACGCTTGCGGTAACCCGGCAGCAGAAGCAGCCGAGCGTCGGTCCCCTCCACGGCGCGATCGATGGCCGCCTCGATCAGCGACTCGGGATAACGTCCGCGTGACTCGCCGCCGCGAAAGATGGACTGGAACAGGTTCACGCCGCTTATCTCCCCGTCATTAAACCGCGCCCGGTGCGGTATGCGATGTTTTTGGATGGGATCGTCCCCGGCAGACGTGACGACCGCTGGAGCCGGCGCGGTTTAAGAGATTTAAAAAGATATGATTTTAAACCGCGTCCCCGCTCAGGGCCGCGGATGCAACGAACGTCGAGCTCACTCGAAAATTTAGCATCTCGATCTGGACGCGGTTTAACCGCCTTATCAAGTCCTATCAGGCCATGTGTCGGCAATACTTCAAGCACCGAATCGTTGTCGTTGTCGTAATCGAGAACGACAACCGTGCCAAAGGGATCGACTCGTCGAGTTGTCTTCCCTTTTTTAGGCGCTTCCAAACCCTTGCTTTTCAGGAGTTCCGATCTCGCAGGCGCAAGCGTATTCTCTTGCTCTCGGCCCGTCACGCGCCGATCGGCGCAGACACCGAATCAACCCAATCCCACGGGAGAACACCATGACCGATGCCTCGCACCAAGACGGTGTGATCGTTGCCATTCTCGAACGCTTCGAGAAGTTTCGGCTGCCGCGCGCGCTCGACATCAAGGCGAAGGTCGACCGCGGCGAGAGACTCGACGACGCCGACCTCGCTCATCTTCACGCGGTTTTCGAGGATGCGGAGGGCATGAAGCGCTACGTGGACCAGCGCCCCGACGTGCAGGGGATCTACACGCGCGCGGTCGCGCTGTACCAGGAGATCACCAAGAAGGCTTTGGAGAACGAACAATCGGCTTAAACCGCGCCCAGCGCGGTATGCGATGTTTTTGGAGGGGATCGGACTCGGCAGACTTGACGGCCGCTGGAGTCGGCTCGGTGTTCCAGACCTCAGCTGCCGCCCTCCAACGCGCAGGATTCGCCCGTGCCGATCCAAAAATCGAGGCTCTTGTGCAGGAAGTCGTCCCAGGGCATGTAGTGCGAGCCATCGCACGAGAAGTTCAGCCCGACGATACCGTTGTAGATGTTGAGCGACCCCGAGCGTAGATAGATGTTCTCGTCCATGAAGCGCAGCGCCCGGAAGGTGCGGAAGACCTCGGCGACCCGATCCAACGGAATGGACGCATCGACCGGATAGGGGCGCTGTGGATAGGCGAGACAGGTGCCCGGATCGGCGAGATCCTCGTAGTCGAGGATTCGGAACCGAAAGGGGTCGTCGACAAGCCAGAGGGTGGCGCGCGAGCTGGAAAAATGCAGCTTGCCGTGGAAGACCCCGTGCGCGGCGATCAGCTCGACGAGGAGATCGAGGATCTCGTCGATATGCCCGTCCATCAGACTCTCGACACGCTGTTGATCGAACAGACCGCCGCGGATCGCCGGATCGCCTTTGAGCTGGAGCCATTGCTCCGGCTGCTCGTAGAGCTCGCGGGTGAGCGGAAGCTCGCGCAGATCGAAGTCGGCACCGAGATAGCCCAGCGGTGCGCCCTGCTCGTCCTCGATCCGCTGGATCGCGGTGAGCGAAGGACGGCGGGCGTTGCGGCTGATATAGACGGGCGACAGCGAGAAGCGCTCGCCGGCGAGCGCCTCGGCCAAGTAGGGTCGCTCGCGCCGATCTCGACCCCAATGCTCCGGCAACAGGCCGTGCGGGGAGACGTTCGCCGTCAATTGGCGGGCCTCATGGTCGAGCACGTAGAGATACTTGCAGGACGCGAGCGTCGGCAATGCCGCGAGCAGGATCTGCTCCAAAGCGGTGCGATCCGGCCAAGCCGCGCGACACGGCTCGACCAGCCGCGCGAGCGATGCCGCCAGTCGACCCTGCAAGAGGATGCGTTGACGTGCGACGACCGTTTTGAGCGCTTGGCTCATTGCAAGGGTCTCCCGATTCGAATGAAACCGCGCCCTGTGGTGCGGTACGTGATCTTTTTGGATGGGGCCGGCCCCGGCAGATGTGACGACCGCTGGAGCCGGCGCGGTTTAAGGGCGGATTCTAGCCGGAATCGGGCCGGACGGGCCGATCGCACCTGATGCCCTGGTCGGGCACGTCGAGAAATTCGAACAAAATCCCGACCGAATCGGAAGGATTAGGCGTTTTGATTCGCATCTGAATCAACGACAGTCTATAAGGACAACAAAAACCTTGGAGGAGACTCAAGATGCGTATTCCGACAGCAACCGATATTTCGAACGTCATCGATACGGCGATTCGTATCCGCGATCGACTCGCATCGATGGATGCGGGGAAGGTCGCCACGCGCACGGTCGGCGGCGCCGTCGTCCTGACCGCATCGTTCTTGGTCATCGCCAACCCTCACGCCACGCCGACCCCGGATCCGAGCGCGGTCGTCGCGTCACGCATCGCACCTGTGGGCACCGTGCAGCTCGGCGCACCGATCATGGCCTCGGCAGTCGAGTAAGATCCCCACTCGGCGACAGAACATCTCGGACGGCCATCCCGCAGGAAGTCACTTCAAGGGCGCGAAGGATATCCACCCCTTCGCGCCTTCTTCGTTCGGTCAGTGCCCGAACGCTATAAGACTTCCCCCTGCAGGACCCGCTCGAAGCTGAGCTGTCCGTTCTCCAGACCCACCTCGATCAGATCGCCCGGGGCGAACTTCCCGGACAGGATCTCTTGGGCGAGCGGATTTTCGAGCTGCGCCCGGATCGCACGTTTGAGCGGACGCGCCCCGTAGACCGGATCGAAACCAGCCTCGCCGAGATGATCCAGAGCGGCATCGCTGACCTCCAGCGCCATATCCCGATCCGAAAGACGCTTGCGCAGATAGTCGATCTGGATCCGTGCGATCGCCCGGATCTGCGCCGGCTGCAGCGGATGGAAGACCACGATCTCGTCGAGCCGGTTGATGAACTCGGGCCTGAAGTGCACCCGCACGATCTCCATCACGGCGTCCTTCATCTCGGCATAGTTGGCCTCGCCGGCGACCTGCTGGATCACGTCCGAGCCTAGGTTCGAGGTCATGACGATCACTGCATTTCGGAAGTCGACCGTGCGCCCCTGCCCGTCCGTCAGACGCCCGTCGTCGAGCACCTGAAGCAGGACGTTGAAGACATCCGGGTGCGCCTTCTCGACCTCGTCGAGCAGGATCAGGCTGTAGGGACGGCGCCGAATCGCCTCGGTCAGATAGCCGCCTTCCTCGTAGCCGACATAGCCGGGCGGTGCGCCGATGAGACGCGCGACCGAGTGTTTCTCCATGAACTCGGACATGTCGATACGGACCATCGCCTCGTCGGTGTCGAAGAGGAAGGACGCGAGCGCCTTGCACAGCTCGGTCTTGCCCACACCAGTTGGCCCGAGAAACAGGAAGGAGCCGATCGGCCGGCCCGGATCGGACAGTCCCGCACGCGAGCGGCGGATGGCATCGCTCACCGCACGCACCGCCTCGGCCTGGCCGACGACGCGCTTCTCGATCTCCTGCTCCATGCGCAACAGCTTATCGCGCTCGCCTTCGAGCATGCGCGAGACCGGGATGCCGGTCCATTTGGAGACGATCTCGGCGATCTCCTCCTCCGTAACCTTGTTGCGCAGGAGTCGGTTCTCGCCCTGCTCGGCATCCGCGGCTCCGGCAAGCTGCTTTTCCAGCTCCGGGATTCGCCCGTATTGCAGCTCGGACATACGTCCGAGGTCCCCGGCGCGGCGCGCGGTTTCCATCTCCACACGCGCCCGGTCGAGCGCCTCCTTGATGTGCGCCGTTCCCTGCACCGCCGCCTTCTCCGACTTCCAGATCTCGTCGAGATCGGAGAACTCGCGCTCGGCACGCTCGATCTGACTTTCCAGATCGATCAAGCGTTTCTTGGACGCCTCGTCCGACTCCTTCTTGAGTGCGACCTGCTCGATCTTGAGTTGGATCAGACGCCGATTGAGGCGGTCCATCTCCTCGGGCATGGAGTCGATCTCCATGCGGATCTGGGAGGCGGCCTCGTCGATCAGGTCGATCGCCTTATCGGGCAGCTGACGATCGGAGATGTAACGATGCGAGAGCACGGCCGCGGCGACGATGGCCGGATCGGTGATCTCGACCGCATGATGGACCTCGTAACGCTCTTTAAGTCCGCGCAGGATGGCGATGGTGTCCTCGACATTCGGCTCATCAACCAGGACCTTTTGGAAACGCCGCTCCAGCGCCGCGTCCTTCTCGACATACTTGCGGTATTCGTCCAGCGTCGTCGCACCCACGCAATGCAGCTCGCCGCGCGCCAGCGCCGGCTTGAGCATGTTGCCGGCATCCATCGAGCCCTCGGCCTTGCCGGCGCCGACCATGGTGTGCAGCTCGTCGATGAAGAGGATGATGTTGCCTTCCTGACGACCGATGTCGTTCAGGACCGCCTTGAGACGCTCTTCGAACTCGCCGCGGAACTTGGCCCCGGCGATCAAGGCGGCCATGTCGAGCGAGAGCAGGCGCCGGCCCTTAAGCCCCTCGGGGACTTCGCCGTTGACGATGCGCTGCGCAAGGCCCTCGACGATGGCGGTCTTGCCCACGCCCGGCTCGCCGATCAGGACCGGGTTGTTTTTGGTGCGGCGTTGCAGAACCTGGATGGTGCGCCGAATCTCGTCGTCGCGCCCGATGACCGGGTCGAGCTTGCCCTGCTCGGCGCGCTCGGTCATATCGATGGTGAACTTCTCGAGCGCCTGACGCTGTTCCTCTGCATTGGGGTCGTTCACGCTCTGACCGCCCCGAACCGCCTCGATCGCCTTCTCGATCGCGCCCTTGCTTGCACCCGCCTCGCGCAACGCGGAACCCAGGGCGCCGCGATCCTCGAGCGCGGCCAACACGAAGAGCTCGGAGGAGATGTACTGATCGCTGCGCTGCTGCGCGAGCTTGTCGGTCTGATTCAGGAGCCGGTTCAGGTCGTTGCCGACATGGACATCGCCGCCCGCGCCCTCCACGGTCGGCAGCCGGTCGAGCTGATCACCCAAGGCGGAGCGCAACCGATTCACGTTGACGTCGGCGCGCGTCAGCAAGTGCCGCACCGAGCCGCCCTCCTGATCCAGCAAAGCAACCATCAGGTGAAGCGGCTCGATGAACTGGTGATCCCGTCCCACGGCCAGGCTCTGCGCATCCGCCAAGGCCATCTGAAACTTCGCGGTCAGCTTGTCCATTCTCACGGTGCATGACTCCTGAGTTTTTATAAGGTCATTGCGGAGGTGGGGAATCGGCCGGGGGCAATCAAGCGGGCTCGGCGTTCAGCTTCCTGCCTCATGCCTCCTGCCTCCTGCCGTCAGCCGTCAGCCGTCAGCCGTCAGCCGTCAGCCGTCAGCCGTCAGCCAGAGGATGCCGGCATTCCAGACGTCCAATCAAGCCGGAAACAGCAACTAAACAGCGAAACCAAGGTACCCTGACCCGAACAGTGACAACCGGAAGCTGAGAGCTGAGAGCTGAGAGCTGAGAGCTGACGGCTGGAAGCTGGAGGCTGGAAGCTGGAGGCTGGAAGCTGGAGACCAACGCCCCGCCGCTGTATCATCGCTACGTGAACCTCCGAGACCTCAAATACATCCTGGCCGTCGCCGAGACACGCCACTTCGGTCGTGCCGCGGAGCGCTGCTTCGTGAGTCAGCCGACCTTGAGCGGGCAGATCAAGAAGCTCGAGGAGGAGCTCGACGTGGTCATCTTCGAGCGCACGAACCGCTCGGTGGAGATTACACCGGTCGGCGAGGCGATTCTCGGGCATGCGCGGCTCGCCTTGGAGCAGGCCCAGGCCATCGAGCAAGTCGCGCGCGCCCATCAAGACCCGCTCGCCGGCCCGCTGCGCATCGGGGCCATTCCGACACTGAGCCCCTATTTGATCCCTCAGATCCTGGTGCCGTTGAAACGCAACTACCCGAATCTGAAGTTGATCCTGTCGGAGGAGATTACCGACCTGCTCCTCGGTCGCCTCGTGCGGCATGAGATCGATGCTGCGCTGCTCGCCACGCCGGTCGAGGATACCGACCTAGACACCATGCCGCTGTTCGACGAACCCTTTTGGCTCGCCCATCCGCGCAACGATCCTCTCTACGAGAAGGACGAGATCACGGCGAAGGACCTGGAAGAGGTCGATCTTCTTCTGCTGGCCGACGGTCATTGCCTCACCCACCAGGTCATGGAGGTCTGCCGTCTCGCCGAGCGGCCGACGAAGGGCGAGATGGCGGACTTGCGCGCCGCGAGCCTGGAGACGCTGCTGCAGCTCGTCGGCGCGGGCTTCGGCTGTACGCTGGTCCCGGCGCTGGCGATCCGCGGGGCCTGGATGACCGACAGCGGCATCATCGCCCGCCCGCTGAGCAACCTTCCGGATGCGTTCCGACGCATCTCGTTGGTCTACCGGCGCAGCTTCCCGAGACGTGCTGCGCTGCAGGCTTTCGCCGAGGTGATCCGGCAGCACCTCCCGAACACGGTAAGACGTCTGAGCTGATCCCGATCAGGGAATCGTCGATTTCTTGCAGCTCGACTCCCACCTGCCGGTCGCCGAGATTAAAACCGAATTCGTTCCCGTTCGGCACCTTTTGTCTTGCAAAGCCGGACGCTGCACGCATTTTTTAATCATCATAGAGACACATCAATGCGTTGCGGAAAAGAATCATGAGTGTTGCGATGCCGACAAAAGCGCTCCGATACGCTAGACTCCATGTGGGGTCAACGACAAATCGCATGCGTTTGTTTGTTGCGAAGCGGCTACAGATCCTGAGTAGCCAAGGGTCTCGACGAGATGGCAAGACTTGTGCGTCATTCACAGCAAGCCAAGCAAGTCGCCATCGTCCGTCTTCGGATCCATCGTCAGGGGATATGCGTCATGAGCACACAACGTTCACTCGCCTTTTGGGAACTCTGCCGTCAAGGGCTTCCGCTACTCGCGGATGCAGCCGACGACTGTTGGGAGCACGGCAAACGGTTCGAGCTGCGCAGCGACATCGCGGTCACGCGAACGCTGAAGGTTCTTATCGACCGGTGCAACTGGGAGATCGAGCGCAAGAGCCGCGCGGCCTGAAACGCATCGATCGGGCGTACGCCCGAATCCAGTCCGACCCTCGGCGTAGGGACGCGCCCGTCGGGCGCGTGACGACGCGATGAGTGATCTCGAAGGTTACCTGATCGTCGAGACACGTGACGACCGGCCGGGGCTCGTGCGTGTCTTCAGTTCACCGCAGAACCCGACAACCTCGGATGTCGTGGGAACCGATTCGGCAGGGCCTCGTCTGCGCTACGCGGCCTTTTTTCCCGCACTCCACGTCGCCCGGATGCACGCACAAACGGCACTGCGGCGCAGCATGGTCGATGCGGAGGCCGGCCTTTACCGAACCGATCCGGTGACCGCGGCCGCCGCTGTCGATGCGATCGATTTGACCCATCAACGGGTCTATCTCGCGCCCGAGATCGAATCCGATCCGGGCTTCTCAACCGCGCGCGAACAGCGGCGAGGCCGTCGACGCTGGCTCAATCGCATCTGGACGGCTGTCGGGATCCTCGCGATCATCCTCCTCGTCCTATTCGCCCAGATCCCCGTCTTCTGAGTCCGGACCCATGCGTATCGTCGAGGTCATCGCAGATCAAAAACACGCCAAAACGCTTGCCGGCATGGCAAAGTTCTACGGCGCCGAGGATTTCTGGTGGGGCGGAGACGGTGGGGACGGACGGTGCAGCATCCGCATGCTGGTCCCGGACGATTGTCGGCAAGCGCTGATCGACTCGCTGCAGGACCTGCTTAAGGCCAACGACCGCGCACGCATCGTCGTTCAGTCCATCGACGCCGTCTTGACCCACGAAGGCCAAGGCGACAAAGATCTCAAGGAGGACAAGGCCAAGGCCGTCGCAGCCACACGCGAGGAACTCTACAGCCAGATCGCCAAAGGCGCCCAGCTCGACAGCAATTTTCTGGTCTTGACGGTCCTCTCGACCCTGGTGGCCGCCATCGGTCTGATCGAAAACAACGTTGCCGTCGTGATCGGCGCGATGGTTATCGCACCCCTGCTCGGGCCCAATATCGCACTCGCGTTCGCCACCTCGCTCGGCGACAGGGAGCTGACCTGGCGTGCCTTCAAGACAAACGTCGCCGGGATCGGCCTCTCACTTCTGATCGCCGTCGTGATCGCGCTGGTGCTGCCGCTCGGGCTCGACAGCCCCGAGATCCTGTCCCGCACGGATGTCGATCTCGGCGGCGTCGTCCTGGGGCTGGCCTCGGGTGCTGCGGCGGTCCTCTCGCTGACGACCGGCTTGTCCTCCACCCTGGTCGGCGTCATGGTCGCCGTTGCCCTGCTCCCGCCGACCGCAACCATGGGCATGATGTTGGGCGCGGGACGGTGGGAAGAGGCGCTCGGCGCCTTTCTGCTGCTGATCGTCAACATCGTCTGCGTCCTGCTCTCGGCGAAGGTCGTCTTCCTGCTCAAAGGGGTAAGACCGCGCTCCTGGACCGATCGCAACCGAGCCAAACAATCCAACGCGATCTATCTCTCGCTCTGGGCGATCCTGCTCGCACTGCTGATCGGCGTCATCCTGATCCGCGCCACCGGTTGGCACATCCCCTGGTAATGCTCAATCGTCGCTGAGAGGCGCAAACAAGAGATCGAGATCGGCCGGGCTCAAGACGCCGGACGCAGCACCGCCTCCGGCCAACATGGCGTCGGCAAGGGCCTGTTTGCGGGCTTGCAGATCGGCCACCCGTTGCTCGACGGTGCCCTCGGTCAAGAGCTTGTAGACGAACACCGGCTTGTCCTGACCGATGCGGTGCGCGCGGTCTGTCGCCTGGCGCTCGGCCGCCGGGTTCCACCAAGGGTCATAGTGGATCACGGTGTCCGCAGCGGTGAGATTCAACCCGGTGCCGCCGGCCTTGAGGCTGATCAGGAACAGAGGCACCTCCTCGGCCTGGAAGCGATCGACCGGACGATCGCGGTTGCGGGTGCGCCCGGTCAGCTTCACGAAGTCCTGATCCTCGCGCAGTCCGCGTTTCATCAGCTCCTCCTCGATCAAGGCCAGCATGCTCGTGAACTGCGAGAAGAGCAGCACGCGCCGACCCTCCTCGAGCAGCTTGGGCAGCAGCGTCATCAACAGTTCCAGCTTGGCGGAGCCTTTGACCCGGCGCGCACTCTCGAGCGACACCAATCGCGGATCGCAGCACACCTGACGCAACTTCAGCAGCGCGTCCAGGATGATGATCCCGCTGCGCGCAAGCCCCTTGCGGGCCACCTCCTCGCGCACCTTCTCGTGCAGCGCCAGACGCAGGGTCTCGTAGAGATCGCGTTGATCGTCGGCAAGGGGGACCTCGCGGATGATCTCGCTCTTGGGCGGCAGCTCGGCGGCGACCGTTTCCTTGGTGCGACGCAACAGGAAGGGGGCCACCCGCCGACGCAGCTCGTCCTGACGCACATCGTCGCCATGGCGCTCGATCGGGACTCGGAACAGCCGCCGAAAACGGCGCTCGTCGCCGAGCAGCTCGGGCATCAGGAAATCGAGCAGCGACCACAGCTCGCCGAGATGATTCTCCATCGGCGTGCCGGTCAGGCAGAGCCGATGGCGGGCGTTCAATCCGCGGGCCGCTTGTGCGGCCTTGCTGCGCGGATTCTTGATGTTCTGGGCCTCGTCCAGGACGAGCAGATGGAAATCCTGCTCCGCGAGTGCGTCCAGATCACGTGGCAGCAGCGGGTAGCTCGTCAACACCAAGTCATGATCGGGGATCGACGCGAACCGCGTGTGGCGGGTCGAGCCGTGCAGCGACAGGACCCGCAGGGCCGGGGCGAAACGCTCGGCCTCGCGGCGCCAGTTGAAGAGGAGACTCGTGGGCGCGACCACCAGGCTCGGGCGATCGGCCCGCCCGCTTTCCTTTTCAACCAGAAGATGGGCCAGGGTCTGCACGGTCTTGCCGAGACCCATGTCGTCGGCGAGGACACCGCCGAGCCCGTATTCGCGTAGAAACTGCAGCCAATCCAGCCCTTGACGCTGGTAGGGCCGAAGCTCGACGGTCAGCCCGACAGGCGGCGCGATCCCCTCCAGCCCCTGGAAGTCACGCAGCCTCCGGCCCCATTCGCGCACCGACTCCCCGCCCCGCCAGCGCATCGCCGGCGCCGCCGCCTCCAGCTCGGCGAGCTGTGCGGCATGGACACGCGACAGACGCAGACGGCCCTTGCTCCCCTGTGATCTCAGCGGACCCTCGGGGTCGTACAGCTCGATCAAGGTCGAGAGGATGGGCCGCAGACGCTCCACCGGCATCAAGATCAGCCGCCCGTCGGGTAGGCGCATCTGCAGGCGCGTTTCGGCGTCCATCGCCGCGAGCGTCCGCGTGGAGAGGTCCACCTGATAGCGCCCGATCATCTCCACCAAGAGCGGGAGCAGGTCGACCCGCTGTCCGTCGACCTCCACGCCCAACCCCACGTCGAGCCAACTCCCGCCCTCGCCCTCGGCGATGTCCATCTCCCAATCGCCGATCTCGGCGATCCGGAAATGGAATCCATCCTCGACCTCGACCCGCCAACCCTGCGCCGCGAGATCGGGCAGCTGATCCTGCATGAAATCGATCCAGGATTCGGGGTCGGCACGCTCGAGCCAGAGACCATCGGCGTCGGACGCCTCCGCGGCGCGATGGAAACCCGACGCCTCGAGCATGCCGATCGCCGCCTGTTCGGCTTCGGGTTGACGCTCCACCTCCACGAGCACGCCCTGCTCGACGCGACGCAGCACCGGCGCGCGTTCGCGTGGATCGACCGAGGTGCCGCCATAGGCGAAGTCGAGCACGGCATGATGTGCCCACTCGGGCTGACGCTGGATGCCCCAGTAGCGCCCCACGTTGCTTGCCGCCAGGTCGACGCTGCGCAGACGCAGCCGTGGAACGGGCATCTCCGATTGGCTGCGACGTCGCTCGGGGCTCTTGGGCAGGTGAACCGAGCGGCCCTTGAAACGCTCCCGCGCGGCTTGCTCCAACGCCTCCACCGACTCGGGCGCCACCACCGGGGCAGCGGCCAAGACACCCGCCTCGCAGTCATCCAGACCGGTCTCGAGCGGACCGCAGTCGCCGGTCTCCGGATCCAAATACCAGGGCGGCGACATCGGCAACAGCAAGAGCCCCCGGCGGTCGGCCTCGAGGATCAGGTGCAGCCGTGCATCCTCTGCGAGACGCCACTCCAGCCGCCCCGAGAGCGGACCCGCATCGCGCAGGACCGGGCCATCGATCGTGCGCAGATGACCACGTCCGGTCCGCACGATGGACTGCATGACATCCGCACCGGTCAGCGTGTCCAGATAGACCCCGCTCGGGTCGTTGCCGCCCCGCGCGATCGCGAGCAACCCCATGATGCGTTGATCCGCCGGACCGATGAAACTCGCTCGGGAAGAACCGAGGATGTTGAAATCCTGCGGTTTACCGTAACCGCCGGTGAGCAACTGCCGCACCTTCGCAGCACGCACCCGCGTGCGCCTGACCCCGAGGTACTCCTGCGGATCGATGAGATAGAGGATGCGATGGGGTTCCTCCTCGGGAACGCCCGACGCACGCTCGATCTGATCGAGCCAGCTCTTCAACTGAAACGGCAGCGCGCGCGCCGCGGCCGGCAAGGTTGCGCGCGTCGCTCGACTTCCCAACGACAACAACACGGCCGCCACGTGCTTGCAGTTGTACCCCACCGGACAGGAGCATTGTCCGACCACCGTGAGGGCGCCGTCGCTCCGCTCGCCGAGTTGCACAATGCACTGATAAATCCGCCCGCCCGAGCCCCGCACGCGCCCGGTCACGATCCCGCGCTCGGAATCGTGATCCGCGCTCAGCACGCGCCGCTCTTGGAGATAACGCCGGCCGCGTTCCAGGTAGGTCGGCGGGATCGCATGTTTCAGGGTTTCGGGGTCGAGCAGCAGTGGAGCGGAAGGCATCGCGTGTCTTGAGGGTTACAACGAGAAAGCCGCGAGCCTACAACCTCGTGCACGGGAGTGGAAGGCTCGGCACATCGTGGCGCTCGCCGATCGCCGATCGCCGATCGCGGTGTGAAGTTCGCCGCCGCATTCAGCATCCATTCAGCCTCCCCGTGAGAGTCTCGTGTCCGGAGGATGAGGTCCGCTCCTGCATCTGCGCATGACCGAACCTGTTTTCCAATGTGAAACGATGACTCGTCGGCGATACCGCCGTATCCAATCCGGAACCGGTTCGGAACCGATCGGAACCGAGACGGGCCACGCCGACAACTGCCGCGAATCACCGCCCCACGCGGGGCCGATGGGGTGATTCTCCCGAACGCACGCCCCGACCTCGGAGGCATCGATGCATTGCACAGCCGAACATGGATCTGAATCAATGGCGAGAATTGCCCTGTATTCACACGACACCATGGGACTGGGTCACCTCCGACGCAACCAGCTCATTGCCCAAACCCTTGCCGCATCCTCGCTTGACGCGAGCATTCTCACGATCGCAGGCGTGCACGAGGCCGGGCTCTTCGCCATGCCGCCGGGCGTCGACCGCTTGACGCTTCCCGCCTACCGCAAGGATCAAGGCGGAGGCTACGCCCCGCGCTCACTGCGTCTGGGGACGGCGGCCCTCACGGCGCTGCGTGCCCAGGTGATGGGCGCTGCGCTGGAGAGCTTCGAGCCGGATCTGCTGATCGTCGACAACGTCCCGCGGGGTGCACTCGAGGAGTTGAATCCCGTGCTCGAGCGCCTGAAGGCACGAGGACGGACCCGCTGCGTGCTGGGCCTTCGGGACATCCTCGACTCCCCGGAGCGGGTTCGCAAGGAATGGCGGCGCCGGATGAACATCTCGGCGATTCGCAAGTACTACGACGCCGTCTGGATCTACGGCGACCAAGCCGTCTACGACGCGACTCGCGAGTATGCCTTGCCGCCCGACATCGCCGAGAAGACCCGCTTCACCGGTTATCTCGACCCGACCCTGCGGCTCGGTCGGGCCGATGCCGAATTGCACCCGTCGCTCCCCGAGCGCTTCGCCGAGCAGCCGTTCACACTGTGCGTCGTCGGCGGCGGTCAAGACGGCCGCGCAATCGGCGAAGCCTTCGTCCAGGCACAGCTTCCACCAGGCGAGCGAGGGGTCCTCGTGACCGGCCCCTTCCTGCCCCCGGAGGACCGACGCCGCATCGCGGCCCTCGCGGCACACAACCCGCGCATGTCGGTTCTGGGGCTCCTCACCGAGCCCATGCGGCTGATCCAAGGCGCCTGCCGTGTGATTGCCATGGGCGGCTACAACAGCGTCATGGAGATCCTTTCGCTCGGAAAATCGGCGCTGGTCGTGCCCCGAGACCGCCCGCGCCTGGAGCAGAGGATTCGGGCCGAACGCCTGCGACACCTCGGCCTGCTCGATCTCTTGGGCTCGGAGGAACTCGACCCCCGCTCGCTGTCGCGCTGGATGCACGCGGACGCCCGGGCGCCACATGCGTCCGTCCACCCACGCGCGCAGATCGACCTTCTCGGTCTCGATCGGGTGCGGATCCTGGCCGGCGAGCTGCTCGGGCGCGCCACCCGCGTCCCGATCGATCCGCCGCGACCCGATCTCCGCGATTCAGGTTTCCGTCACACACCGAGGACCGACTATGCCATCGCCTCTTGAAAACCCACGCATCGGCTATGTCATGAAGCGTTATCCGCGCTACTCGGAAACCTTCATCGTCAACGAGATCCTGGAGCATGAGAAGGCAGGATTGCCGATCGAGATCTTCGCCCTACGCCCGGTCCGCGAAACCCATTTTCAGGACGCCCTGGCTGCGGTGCGTGCCCCGGTGACCTATCTCTCGGACGACAACCGACGGTCCCGACGACTTTGGTCGCTGATGACGGACGCGCGCGCCAGGCTGCCCGACTTCTGGCAGAGGCTCGACACCCTGGTCGGCCCCGAGGTCAACGCGGCGGACCCGGCAACCGAAGACCTGATGCAGACGATCGATCTGGCCCTGCACGCGCATGAACGGGGCCTGAGCCATCTGCACGCACACTTCGGCACCTTGGCGGCGACCGTCACGCGCGGGGCGGCGCATCTGGCGAACATCCCCTACAGCGTCACCCTCCATGCCAAGGATATCTATCACGAGAGCGTGGATCCGCAGGTCATGCGACGCATCCTCTCGGACGCCGCGGCCGTCGTGACGGTCTCCGACTACAACCGGATGCATCTGGAGGCAACCTACGGCGATGCCGCCTCCGGCGTCACGCGGATCTACAACGGTCTGGACCTGACGCGTTTCGACCTCATACCGGCGACGCGGGCCGGCGACGCGATCCTGGCGGTCGGCCGACTAGTGGAGAAGAAAGGCTTCGATGTCCTGATCGATGCCTGCGCGATCCTGCGCGAGCGCGGGGTGCGATTCCGCTGCCGCATCGTCGGCGACGGAAACGACGCGGCGAGTCTGCACGACCGGATCGAGCGGCTCGATCTCGGCGCCCTGGTCCAGCTGGAGGGGCCAAGGCCCCATGCGGATCTGATCGGATTGTTCCGCGAGGCGGCCGTCTTCGTCGCACCCTGTGTCGTCGCCACGGACGGCGATCGCGACGGGCTGCCGACCGTGCTGCTCGAAGCCATGGCGCTCGGGACACCCTGCGTCTCGACCGCGGTCACCGGTATCCCCGAGCTGATTCACGACGGCGAGACCGGTCGATGCGTGCCGCCGCGCGACCCCGAGGCGCTGGCCGATGCCTTGGAGCGCATCCTCGCGGATCCCGACCTCGGGGCGCGGCTTGCGACCCGCGCCAGGACTCGGGTCGAGCAGGCCTTCGACATCCGCCGCAACGCCGCCCGCCTGCGCGATGTCTTCGCGGCCGCGACGCGGACATCGGCGCGCGCAGCGACGGAGGTCGACTAGGCCATGCGTATCGCCTATATCTGCACCGATCCGGGCGTTCCCGTCTTCGGGTCAAAGGGCTCCTCGATCCATGTCCAGGAGGTCGTTCGTGGCTTCGCACGCACCGGCGCGGAGGTCACGCTCTTCGCCACGCGGCTCGGCGGAGACCCGCCCAACGACCTGCGCGGGATCGCGGTGCATCGACTGCCCTCCCCGCCCTGCGGCGAGCCGGCGGCGCGCGAGCTGGCGGGGCTGGCCGCCAACAGCGCGCTGCGGGCCGCCCTCGCCGAGCATGGCCCCTTCGACCTGGTCTACGAACGCTATGCGCTCTGGAGCCGGGACGCCATGGAATACGCCCGAGCGACCGGCCGGCCCGGCATCCTCGAGGTCAACGCGCCGCTCATCGAGGAGCAGGCCCGACATCGTATCCTGGTGCATCGCACCGAGGCCGAGCAGGTCGCGACCCGTGTCTTTGCCGCGGCACGCGCTCTGGTGGCCGTCTCGCCCGGGGTCGGTGCCTATCTGGCCGAGCAAGGTGTCGAGCCCGCACGCATCCATATCGTCCCGAACGGCGTCGACCCCGGCCGGTTTCGCGCCGTCGGGGCCTCACACGGACCAGGCGCCGCGACCCGCAGTGGCCGACCCTTCACGGTCGGATTCCTGGGCACTTTGAAGCCCTGGCACGGGCTCGGCGTCCTCTTGGACGCCTTCGCACGCGGCCATCGCGACGCCCCTGACCGACGTCTACTCATTGTCGGCGAGGGGCCGGAGCGCGGGATGATCGAGTCGGTGGCAGCACGGCTCGGCATCGCGTCTGCCCTCGTGCTGACGGGTGCCGTGGCGCCGCATCAGGTCCCGGGGCAGCTCGCCGAGATGGATGTCGCGGTCGCGCCCTATCCCGATCAGGCGGGTTTCTATTTTTCGCCGCTCAAGATCGTCGAATACATGGCCGCGGGGCTGCCGGTCGTCGCCAGTCGCATCGGCGATCTGCACCGGATCGTTCGACACGAGGTCAGCGGACTCCTCTGCCCGCCGGGCGATCCCGGCGCCCTCGCCTCCGCCCTCGATCGACTGCGGCGAGACCCTGCCATGGGCCGGCGGTTGGGCGCGGCCGGGCGCGAGGCCGTGCTCGGAAACCACACCTGGGACGCCGTGGTGGCCCGAATCCTCGATCTGGCCGGACTGCGGCCGCGACACCCATCACAACGCGAAGGGTACTCGGCATGAGTCGACGACAACGCCTGATGACGCTGACCCGCATGCTCCCGAGCCTGCTGCGCATCCTGCGCCGTTTCAGGCCCTATCTGCGCCCGCAGGCCCCGCTGCTCGCCGGGGCATTGCTCGCCTTGCTTCTGAGCACGGCCGCACGGCTGCTCGAGCCCTGGCCGCTGAAGCTCGTGATCGATCGCGTGGTCGTCGCGACGCCCTCGGGCGGCGTCTCGGGCATCGCCCTTATCGACGCACTTGATCCGACGACACTCCTGACCCTCGCCGCGATCGCGCTGGTCGGCGTCATCGCGGTGCGCGGCATCGCTTCCTATTTCAGCACCGTCGGTTTCGCGTTGGCCGGGCATCGGGTCCTGACCGAGGTGCGCAACGATCTGTATCGGCATCTGCAGGGGCTCTCGCTGTCCTTTCACGATCGCGCCAAGACCGGCGAGCTGACGCTGCGCATCATCGGCGACATCGGCATGCTCAAGGAGGTGACGGTGACAGCGATCCTGCCGCTCTTGGCCAGCAGCCTGGTGTTGGTCGGGATGATCGCCGTGATGCTGTGGTTGAACTGGCAGCTCGCCTTGGCGGCACTGCTGCCGCTGCCCCTGCTGTGGCTGACCACGCTGCATTTCGGCCGACGTATCCAGGCGGTGAGCCGCGAGCAGCGTCGGCGCGAGGGCGCCATGGCCGCGAAGGCCGCCGAGTCCATGGCGGCGATCCGCGACATCCAGGCCCTGTCGCTCGAGAAGGGATTCGCCGAGTCCTTCTGCTGCGAAGGCAACAGAGATCTGCGTGAAGGGGTCAAGGCCAAACGCCTGGCCGCCAATCTGGAGCGCACGGTCGATGTGCTGATCGGTGTGGCCTCGGCGCTGGTGCTCTGGCTCGGCGCCCGGCTGGTGCTGACGGGTGCGCTCACCCCCGGCGATCTGATCGTCTTTCTGGCCTATCTCAAGACCGCCTTCAGACCCGTCCGCGAGCTGGCCAAGTACACCGCACGCCTGGCCAAGGCATCGGCCGCGGGCGAGCGGGTCGTCGACCTGCTCGACGAGGAATCGGATGTGCAGGATCGCCCGGACGCGCGACCCGCACCGGCGTTCGCCGGGGCCGTGCGATTCGAACAGGTCACCTTTGCACACACCCCCGGCAAACCGGTGCTGGATCGCATCGATCTCGCCTTGAAGCCGGGCGAGCGGGTCGCGATCGTCGGCCCGTCCGGGGCGGGCAAATCGACCCTGCTCAGTCTCCTGCTGCGCCTGCATGATCCCACCGAGGGCCGCGTGCTCCTCGACGGGGTCGACATCCGCACCTACCGGCTCGCGTCGCTGCGTGCTCAGATGAGCGTGGTGCTGTCGGACAGCCTGCTGTTCGCCGCCAGCATCCGAGACAACATCGGGTACGGCGCGGCTGGTTCAGACACTGGTGCCGAACCTGGTGCCGATGAGGCCGCAATCATCCGGGCCGCCCGCTTGGCCAATGCCCACGACTTCATCGAGGCGCTTCCGAACGGCTACGACACCCTGGTCGGGGAGCGCGGCGTCACGCTCTCGAGCGGGCAGCGCCAACGCATCGCCATCGCTCGGGCGGCACTGCGACCGAGCCCGATCCTGATCCTCGACGAGCCGACCACCGGGCTCGACCGGCACAATGCGCAGGCCGTGATCCAGGCCCTGGAGAAGCTCGCGCAGGGTCGCACAGTCCTCATGGTCACCCATGATCTCGATCTGGCCGCACGGGCCGACCGGATCCTCTACCTGGAGGCAGGCCGTATCCGCGAGGAGGGATGCCACGCCGAGCTGCTGGCACGCGAAGGCGCCTACACCGCGCTCGTTCGGGGCCGCTCGGGTCCACCCTCACCGGCCTTGTCACCGGCCATCACACGCCCGATCGGAGCGGACTATGCTTTCGGACCCTGATCGCGCACTCGCGGCGCGCGACACCGCGCTGCCGGGACTCGGGCTCGTGTTGGACAGGGAGGCGATCCTCGACGCCGTGTGCATGGCCTGGCCGGATGATGGGATCACTTCGCTCGAGACCAGCTATCTGCGCTACAAACCCGGCACCAATTGTCTTGTCGGCTATCGTGCCCGCACCCCGCGCGGCCCGCTGCGGTTCCACGCCAAGGCCTTCGCCGACGCGCGGGATGCAGTCCGCCAAGCAGGCAAGGCGGCGAAAGCGGGCACGGGTGCGGGGATCTGCCTCATCGAGGAGCGCCGAAGTCTCCTCCGGCGCTTTCCCCTCGACCGTCGTCTCCCTGCGCTCGCCGCACTTGTCGATGCCGAGGCGCGCGGCTTGCTGATGAGCGCACTGGCGCCGGAGGCGCTCGAGCTCCGCCGCGCGGAGCTGGAGACCCTTCACTACAAGCCCGAACGTCGATACGTGGGCAAACTGTCCGTCGACGGGGGCGCCCGGGCGATCGTCAAGCTCTACGACGAGCGCGACTTCCCCAACGCCTGGCGCTCGGCCAAGGCGATCCGGGATTTCACTGCGTCGGAGCGGCTGCGGGTCTCCCGAGCGATCGGTCGCTCCAAGCAGCAGCGCGTCATCGTGAGCCGGTGGATACCCGGAGATCCGCTAAATGCATGGCTGCATGGGCCGGCTCACGAACCGAGTCCGATGCGGCCGGTCGGTGCCGCACTCGCCGCGTTTCATCGCCAAGCGCCGGGGTCCCTTGCACCGGTCATGCGCGAGCAGGAAGCCATGGCGGCCTTGGCGGCCGCCGATGCCGTGGCCGGGCTCCAACCCCGACTGGCCCATCTGGCGCAACGGCTCGCCTCGCGCATGGCATCGGCGCTCCTTGCGGCACCGGGTCAGCACCCATGTATCCACGGCGATTTCTCCGCCGATCAGATCCTGTTGGACGCGGACAGGGTCGCGATCATCGACTACGACCAAGCCGGATCGGGCGACCCCGCGGCCGATCTCGGAAGCTTCATCGCCCGACTCGAAGACGACTGCCTGGCCGGACGCCTCGCGTCGGCGCGTGCCGAGGAGATCGCCGCCGACCTGATCGAAGGCTATTGCCGTGAAGGCCGATGCGCGCGACCGGTCCGCACGGATCTTTACGTCGCGGCCGGTCTGCTGCGCCTTGCGCCGGAGGCCTTCCGCAGGCGCGAGTGCAACTGGCCGGAGCGGATCGAGCAGACGCTTCTGCGCGTGGAACATCTCCTCCGAGGCCAAACAGGAAGACCATCATTCGAACCGCACGCACCCCGACGGAGGAGGTCGACAGCATGAGGATGCCGACGCATGAATCGCGGCCGACGGTGGATTCGAGTGTCGCTCCGGTCGACACCCGAATGCCGATGCTGCCGCTCGCCTTGAGTCCAGCTCGGATGCAACGGCATCTCCGGGCCAGCCCTTCACTGAGCCGACGGCTCGATGCCCACGCGCCGGGGCTCGGCATTCAGGCCGTCCGAATGCGCCGGCATAAGCCCGGGATGCGGTGCCTGATCGAGTATCGCTTGGCGCCGAGCGCGCCGATCGGAGACCCGGCAGCGCTGGTCTTGCTCGGCAAGATCCGAGCAAAGGGTCTGGACCGATACAGTCATACGGTGCAGACCCGGCTTTGGCACCGGGGTTTCGGTCCCGACGCCGAGGATGGAATCGCGGTGCCCGAGACCTTCGGTGTCGT
Source organism: Thiocapsa rosea (assembly GCF_003634315.1). Classification (NCBI taxonomy): domain Bacteria; kingdom Pseudomonadati; phylum Pseudomonadota; class Gammaproteobacteria; order Chromatiales; family Chromatiaceae; genus Thiocapsa; species Thiocapsa rosea. Next base: position 3,979,852 of record NZ_RBXL01000001.1, on the reverse strand, counting down.
GCCCGAACTCGCCATGTGGCTGCAGCAGAAGGTCTCGGGGCAACCCCTCACGGAACACCTGACCGCCCCCGCTGATCCGGCATTAGCCCCGCGGATCGCCGCAGGGATCCACAAGCTGCACGGCACGGATCCGATGTCGGACCGCCGCCACACCCTGCGTGACGAGCTGCGCATCCTGCACCGCGCACTCGGGGAGGTCGCAACGCAACACCCCGGTTGGTCTGGTCGAATCGAGCGTCTCTTGGCTGCCTGCGAGCGTTTGGGCGGCTCGCTCGCGCCCGGCACCCCGTGCCCGAGCCATCGCGACTGCTATGCCGACAACCTCATCCTGGACGGCACCCGACTCTATCTGATCGATCTCGATCTCTATTGTCTGGCCGATCCCGGTCTGGACATGGGCAACTTCATCGGACACGTCACCGAGCTGAGTCTGCGCACCTACCGCGATCCGAATGCGCTGGCCGACCTCGAACTGGCCCTCGAAGATGCCTTCGTCCGCCTCGCCGGCGAGGCATGCCGGGCTGCGGTGAGAACCTACGCCATGCTGACGTTGGTCCGTCACATCGCGATCAGCCGCCGCATCCCGGAGCGGCGACCCTGGACGCCCGCGCTCCTGGAGCTTTGCGAGGAGCGACTCGGCGTCGCCTCGGGACGCGCGCGATAAGGTGATTTCCGGGAAATGATCGACCGTAAGCGCCGCAACCAGGACAAGTGGTCGAACGCTATACTCGTTGTCGTTGTCGTTGTCGTTGTCAGCCTCGATCATCGTTTTCGGCCACATCAGCAGTGTTCAGGTCACCGACCGCGACCGCCCGGGTACGCCGACTTCAGTCGGCCCCCGGGGAGGCGGACTTCAGTCCGCCGTGCGGGCGTGCTCGGGGGGCCGACTGAAGTCGGCGTACCCGGGTGTGGAACCGAAGTCTTGCGTCCGGTTGGGGAACCCAAGAGGCATGGACGAAAGGCGAGCGCATATCGCTCTGGACGCGGTTTAAGCCGCCCGAGCCTGTCTGACCTCGCCGCGATTCAGCGCGGACAGGACGGCACCCAGAGAGGCGGCCACCGTGTCGCGATCGATCGCCGCGCCGGCGATCCGCTGCGATCCAAGCTCCAGCTGGACATAGGCGATGGCCTCGGCATCCGTGCCCTCGCCGATCGCATGCTCCTGATAATCCAGGATGCGAACCGGCTGACCGCTCCAGCCCGACCAGGCATCCACGAAAGCGGCCATGGCGCCCTCCCCCTCTCCGCGCAGCCGATGCTCCCCGTCCGGTCCCGCGATGCGGGCCTCGATCACGTCGTGCCCGTTGCGATCCAGCCGATAGCCGAGCAGCCGGACCGGGGTTCGATCGACGACAAAATGGTCCATGAAGATGCGATGAATACTCTCGGAATCCATCTCCCCGCCGCGCCGCTCGCTCTGCGACTGGACCAATCGCGCCAGCTCGACCTGCATCCAGCGCGGCAGGTTCAGCCCGAAGTCGCGCTCCATGACGAAGGCGACGCCACCCTTCCCGGACTGGCTGTTGACCCGGATCACCGCCTGATAGCTGCGACCCAGATCACGCGGGTCGATCGGCAGATAGGCGACCTGCCAGGGCTCGTCCGGGCTCTGTCGCATCAGACACTTGCGGATGGCATCCTGGTGACTGCCCGAGAAGGCGGTATAGACCAGCTCGCCCACCCAGGGGTGTCGCGGATGCAGCGCGGTGCCGGTGCATTCCTCCACCACCCGGACGATCTCGTCCGGGTCGCTCAGGTCCAGACCCGGATCGATGCCCTGGCTGTAGAGGTTCATCGCCAGGGTCACGATGTCCAGGTTGCCGGTGCGCTCGCCGTTGCCGAGCAGCGTCCCCTCGACCCGATCCGCGCCCGCCAACAGGGCGAGCTCCGCCGCTGCCGCAGCACCGCCGCGATCGTTGTGGGTGTGCACCGACAAGATGATTGCCTCGCGCCGCGAGATGTGTGTCGCGAAATACTCGACCTGATCGGCGAAGACATTCGGGCTCGCGACCTCGACCGTCGCGGGCAGATTGACGATGCACGGCCGTTGCGGGGTCGGCTGCCAGACCTCCAGCACCGCCTCGCAGACCTCGACCGCATAATCCGGCTCGGTGGCCGTGAAGCTCTCGGGCGAGTACTGGAAGGTCCAGCGTGTCGCGGGCCGGCGTTGCGCCTCGCGCAAGACCCACTCGGCACCCTGACGGGCGATCGCCTTCACACCCGCGCGCTCCTGGCCGAAGACCCAATCACGCTGAACCGGCGAGGTGGAGTTGTAGAGATGGACGATCGCGCGCGGAGCACCCTCCAAGGCATCGAAGGTACGCCGGATCAGATCCTCGCGCGCCTGGACCAAGACCTGGACGGTCACGTCCTCGGGGATCTTGTCTTCCTCGATCAACCAGCGCACGAAGTCGAAGTCCGGCTGGCTCGCAGCCGGGAAACCGATCTCGATCTCCTTGAAGCCGAGCTTGACCAGAAGCACCCAAAGACGACGCTTCTGAGCGACACCCATCGGCTCCAACAGCGCCTGGTTGCCGTCGCGCAGATCCACACTCGCCCAGATCGGAGCCTGCTCGACGACACGGCTCGGCCAGCGGCGGTTCGGCAGATCCACTACCGGACCGCGACGATATTTTCGGGGGTCAAAACAGGTCATGCTGTTCTCCGGAGTCATGAGTGCGCTGCAGCCGTCAGCCGTCAGCCGTCAGCCGCCAGCCGCCAGCCGCCAGCCGCCAGCCGTCAGCCGAGTCGATGCGTTCGACTCAATGCTGTCAAAGCACATCCAATCGCTGATAGCTGATAGCTGATAGCTGATAGCTGATAGCTACCAGCTATTCCCAGCAGGCGGGTCATTCACGCCCGCGCCGAGCAAACGGCGGGGTGGAACCGCTTTGCCGTGCCCCGGTAGGGGACTTGGCCGCTCCCGTCCCGGTAAGGACTTGGAGCCTCATGGGCAGGTGCCTCGTGAGCCCTTGCCCGGGTCGCGGCTGGTTGGCCGACGGGGATAGAATAGGATCAAAAGGCACGCAGATGATTGCAAAACCGCCCTTCTAGCGGATCTTCTGCGCAAGGATCTACCACTCTTTTCGAATTCTTCGGCAGATCTCGAAACCACCACCCCGAACGACCCACCGGACGGAGCAACCCCGATGACGCTGGACCGCTACGACCGCCGAATCCTCGAAGAGCTGCAACGCGACGGGCGTATCAGCAATCAAGAGCTGGCCGACCGCATCGGGCTGTCGCCCTCGCCCTGTCTGCGACGTGTCCGGGCACTCGAGGAGTCCGGCATCATCCGCGGCTACGCAGCGCTGCTCGATGCCAAGACGCTCGGGCTCAACCTCATGGCCATCCTCAGCATCTCCATGGACAAGCACACCCCGGAGCGCTTCGAGCGCTTCGACGCCGCCGTCGCGGCCATCCCGGAGGTGCAGGAATGTCTCTTGATCACGGGACGCGACGCCGACTACCAGCTCAAGGTCGTCGTGCGCGATATGGATGCCTATCAGGATCTGCTGCTCAACAAGATCACCCGCATCGAAGGGGTCACCGGCGTGCACTCGAGCTTCGTCCTGCGGCGCGTGGTGGAGCGCGCACGTCTCCCGTTGGATTGAATCCGACGACTAAACCGCGTCCAGAGCGAGATACTCACTTTCGCGTGAGTTCGACGTTCGGTGCATCCGCGGCCCTTAGCGGGGACGCGGTTTAAACTCATCCTCAAGGGCGTGATGCGCCGGCGCGTGCGCACCAAGATTCGGATCGGCGCTCGCGACTTTCGCCGAGCAGCGCTCGGTTTGGATGGTTGGCTGAAACTCCATAGCGACCGAACACCGACCGCCCAAGCCAGCCGCATTCGCATGAATCCCGCCTCCGGCACGCCGAATGCTTGACTCTCCAGCGAAAGCCTCATTCATCATAGAGGCGAGGAGAAACCCATGAACGATCTACACCTCCAAACCCAGACGCAGACCGCGACGACACAGGATCAGGAGCGCGCACGCCGGCTCCGCGGTGCCTTGACGCAAGCGTCACTTCGAAACGAAAACGTCCTTTACGCGCGCACCAGAGGCATCAGCCGGAACAACGGATCGTTCGGATTTCGACCCGGTTATCGCAACGGCGCGACCGGCGAGGCGGTGCTGTCGCGCTTTGCGAACGGAACGCCGGCGCCGGTGCATCTGCTCGACGGCCTACCCGAGTCCTGGGTCCTCGAACGCGATCATGAAGGTCATGTGACTGCGACCCGCCAGGGTATCGTGTCCGGATTCATCCTCGACGGTCGGTTCTACACACGCGAAGAGGCCATCCGGGCAACCGCGCACTGAGCCCTCATACCGACCCGCCAACCGTTCTCCGCCGGTGCAGGGACGCACCACCTCCCCAATCCCCGAGAGTTAAACCGCGCCTCACCGAGATCGAGCACATCTCCGAAGCCAAACGCAACATGAAAATGACGCATGTCGCTCTGGACGCGGTTTAGTCCCGTTCGTCGGGTCCCGTACCGCAGGCGCGATGTCGGAGCCCCGCCCGCGCAGGGTCAGCGCCCCGCCATCGCCTCCTCCGCCAGCCGGTGCCCGAGCTCGATCAGCTCGCGTGCCCGGTGAAACTCATGCGCGGCGCACGCATTGCGCGGAACGTCGATCACCACGTCCGGGCGATAGGCGGCGAGCTTGACCGCCGCAATCGCGTTCTGCATGGTCTCGAAGGATCGCAGCGTGAGATCGAACACGTCGAGCTGCTCCTCGGCGCGCCCTGCCAGGGTCTCGCCGATCGCGTCGAAGAATTGCCGGATCCGTTCCTGATAGCCGAGATCCACCGGCGTCTCCTCGTGCGTCTTGGCCGCTGCGGCCGAATCGGGCATCCGTTCGACGCCCTTCGCCGACCTCGTCTCGGCATTGAGGTTGACCGCCACGGTCAAGTCCGTGAAGTCCCGAAAGGTCGGGGCGATGGGCACCGGATTGAGCAGGCCGCCGTCGACCAGCGTCAATCCACGATAGCGGTGCGGCGTGAAGACGCCCGGCACGGCCATCGAGGCACGGATGGCGTCGAAGAGGGGACCCGTCGAGATCCAAACCTCGCGTTGTCGGTCGATGTCCGTTGCGATGGCGGTATAGCTGATCGGCAGATCTTCGATCACATGATCGCCGACCATCGAGCGCAAGGTCTCGATGATGCGATCGCCCTTGAGTAGCCCGGCCCCGCTGAAGGCGAAATCGACGAACCTCAGGACATCGCCCAGGTTCAGCGCGCAGACCCAACGCTTGTAGGCGTCGAGCTCGCCCGCGGCATAGATGCCGCCGACCAAGGCGCCCATGGAGGCACCGCTGATGGAGGAGATACGATAGCCCCGCGCGGTCAGGGACTCGATGATGCCGATATGGGCGAGTCCGCGGGCTCCTCCGCTGCCCAGTGCCAAGGAAATAGTTTCGCGTTCCTGCCGTTTCGTCGTCATCCGCTGCGTCCTCCATCGAATCGCATCTGCAGGGTCCGGAAGCGTATCGCAAAGCTACAGGTCGAGCACGACATAGGATTGTCATGCGGGGGGCGTATCCTGCATGTCCGGACGGGGCGTGGGGGTCGAGCGCCGTCCGACAGCCCGACCGCGACATCTCGGGCACCCTCGAGCCCGTACGCGAGACATTTCGTCTCGAATCAGGGTTCCGCCCTCCCGCGCCAACCCCGCGCAAAGGACCGGGTTCGGGCGGGCACAGACCCGACGACAACGAGAGCGTTAAACCGCGCCCGGAGTGAAATGCGTCATTTGCACTTTGCGTTTGGCTTCGGAGATGTTCTCGACCTCGGTGAGAGGCGTTTTAAAAATTAATATTTTCAATATGTTAAGCAGCGCCGGCTCCGGCGGTTGTCGGAGCCGGCGCGGCCAAGCCAATCCAACACAATACGCATACCGCACTGGGCGCGGTTTAGGCGCGGTTTAGAATCCTATGTCGAGCATCGATCAGCGCTATTCATGTTCAGCCGAGGCCCATGAGGCGTCGGACGACCGCCCCCTTAATCCAAGCGCCGCGGCCACGCTCGGCGACATCATCCAGGCCCGCTTCAGCCGGCGCGACCTGCTGCGCGGAGCGCTCGCCGCGAGCACGCTCGGCGGTCTCGCGGCCGGTCCCTTGGCGCTCCTTGCCGACACGGTCACGGTGCCCGAAAGCGAGCGCGAGACCACAAAGACCCGCTTCGATTTCCAGGAGATCACCCATGGTGTCGACGAGACCCATCATGTCGCACCCGGCTATCGCTCCGACATCCTGATCCGTTGGGGCGACCCCGTCCTGCCCGGCGCACCCGCCTTCGACCCGGATCGCCAAAGCGTTGAAGCCCAGACCCGGCAGTTCGGCTACAACAACGACTATGTCGGCTATGTGCCCTTGCCGCTCGGTTCGAAGAGTTCGGAGCACGGCCTGCTGTGCATCAATCACGAGTACACCAACGCCGAGGTGATGTTCCCTGCCTCGGGCGCGCCGACCCGCGAGCACGTCGAGATCGAGATGGCCTGCAACGGCGGATCCATCCTCGAGATCCGAAAGGACGCGGGGCGCTGGTCCATCGTCGCCGACAGCCGTTACGCCCGCCGGATCACCGCGCTCGACACCGAGATCGCACTCTCGGGACCGGCCGCCGGGCATGACCGCATGAAGACCTCCGCGGATCCGAGCGGCACGCGGGTGATCGGCACGCTCAACAACTGTGCCGGGGGCATCACCCCTTGGGGCACCTACTTGATGGCCGAGGAGAATTTCCACGGCTATTTCTCAGGCGATCTAAATCGGCATCCGGACGCAACCGTCGCGGACGGCGTCGCAGAGCATCCGGAGAAACGCAACTACGCCCGCTACGGTGTGCCTGCCGGCCACTTCGTCTGGGGCCGATTCCACAGGCGTTTCGACGTCAATGCAGAGCCGAACGAGGCGAATCGCTTCGGCTGGATCGTCGAGGTCGACCCGCTCGACCCGGCATCCATGCCGATCAAGCGCACCGCGCTCGGGCGTTTCAAGCACGAGGGCGCCGAGTCCATCGTCAACGCCGACGGCCGTCTGGTGCTCTACTCGGGCGACGACCAGCGCTTCGAGTATCTGTATCGTTTCGTGACCGACGGCAAGGTCGACCCAAGCCATCGCGCGGCGAACCGCAATCTGTTGGACGCGGGCACGCTCTCGGTCGCACGCTTCGAGGCGGACGGCACGCTCGCCTGGCTCCCGCTCATCTTCGGCCAACCCGGTCTGACCCCGGAGAACGGCTTCCACTCCCAAGCCGATGTCCTGATCGAGACCCGTCGTGCCGCGGACCTGCTCGGGGCGACCCCGATGGACCGACCCGAGGACGTGGAGCCGAACCCGCACAACGGACGCCTCTATGTGATGCTCACCAACAACAAGGAACGCGCGGCCGAGCAAGTGGACTCAGCGAACCCGCGCGCCGCCAACCTTTGGGGTCATCTTCTGGAGCTGACCCCGCCCGCCGGCGATCATACGGCGCAGCGTTTCGGCTGGGAGGTTCTCGTCAAGGCCGGCAATCCGCGGGACCCGGCGACCGCCGCCCTCTGGAACCCGGCGACCGGCGAGAACGGCTGGTTTGCCTGTCCGGACAACTGTGCTCTGGACCATCAAGGCCGACTCTGGGTCGCGACCGATCAAGGTCAGGCATGGCACAGCGCATCCGGCAGCGCCGACGGGCTGTGGGCGCTCGAAACCGAGGGCAGCGGACGCGGCACCGGTCGCATGTTCTTCCGGGTACCGGTCGGGGCCGAGCTCTGCGGACCCTGCTTCACCCCGGACGGACGCACGCTCTTTCTGGCCGTGCAGCACCCGGCCACCGACGGCACGCTCGACTATCCGGGCTTCGCGCGCCCCTCGACCTTCGAGGATCCAGCCACACGCTGGCCGGACTTCGACCCCGCGATACCGCCGCGCCCTTCGGTCGTCGTGGTCACACGGGAGGACGGCGGTCCGATCGGAGGTTGATTCCAAACAAGGATTCCGACGCGAAGCGGCGCAAGGAGGCAAAGAGAACGATGAGTGACCAATGTTCGTGAGGACGGAACCTCGACGGGCGTCGTACCGAATCGGGCAGCCTAATGCGCGATGCCGATCGTTGCTCCCGGCGCACTGAAGTCCGCCACCCCCGGGCCGGTTGAAACCGGCGAACCCAGGGGCCGATACGCCGACTTCAGTCGCCCCCCCTGGGTACGCCGACTTCAGTCGGCCCCCCGGGTACGCCGACTTCAGTCGGCCCCCCGGGTACGCCGACTTCAGTCGGCCGATCCTCGGCCCCGGAAACACGCGGCAGCTGACCGGTAGCTGAACGTCGTCCCTCATCAGAAGACAATACCCCCGCCCTCTCTGCGCAAGCTGGAAACGCTGCACTTTCTCCCGACCTAAACCGCGTCCAGAGCGAGATGCTCATTTTCGAGTGCGCCAGACATTTGGTACATCCATGGCCCTTAGCGGGGACGCGGTTTAAAATAACATATTTTTTAATATCTTAAACCGCACAGGCTCCAGCGATCGTCAAGTCGTCCGGACCCGATCCCACCCCAAAACAGCGCATACCGCTGGGCGCGGTTTAAGGCCGTCACTTCTGCGAATCGTCCGGCGAAGGCGCAACCGGCTCCGAGCCATCGGGTGACGCGGCCGCCATGTCGGGCACGGGCTTCGGCATGGGCGCCTCCACGACACTGCCCAGGTCGTCCAGAACGAAGTCGACATCGGGCAAAAAATCGGCAAACTCGACCCCGTACACCTCCCAGATCGAGATGAACAGCGAAGCGATCAGTGGCCCGATAAAGAGTCCGTTGAAGCCGAACATCACGATGCCGCCGAGCGTGCTCAGAAAGATCATGAGCTCGTGCATCTTGGTGTCGCGTCCCACCAGGATGGGGCGCAGCACGTTGTCGAGGCTGCCCACGACCAAGGCACAGAAGACAGCCAAGCCGATCGCGCTTCCCGTTTGTCCCTGCACGGCGAGAATGATGCACGCCGGCACCCAGACGAGCGCCGAGCCGACCGCCGGGATGATGGACAAGACCACCATGACGGTGCCCCAGAACACGGCATTCTCGATCCCGGCAATGGCGAAGGCGATGCCGGCGAGTCCGCCCTGAAGGATTCCGATCAGGAGGGTTCCTTTCAGGGTCGCGCGCGTGACCGAGGTGAACTTCTGCAGCAAGACCCGCTCGTCGGCGCTCTTCAGCGGCAAGTAGTAGAGGATCTTATTGATCAGCTTATGGCCGTCGATCTGCAGGAAATACATGCTGTAGAGCATCACGAAGGCGAGAAAGAAGAAGTTCAGCGTACCCAGCGTGAGCGAGGAGAGGCCCCCGACGACGAACTTGCTGGCGAAGGTTGCAGCCTCGCCGGCACGCTCGAGCAGGAGCGAGCGCAGAGGCAGCAGATCCTCGTAGAAGGGCAAGCGGCGCATGCCTTCCAGGAAGGCATCCGGATCGGCGAGCCGCTCCTTGATCCAGGGCAAGAAGGTCTGGGTGACATCGAGCGCCTGCCCCACCACGACCGCGACCAGGAGCGACAGCGGGATCAGGACGACCACGGCCACCACCAGGAGTGTGGCGAGCGATGCCAGGCTCGCACTGCCCCGCAGGCGCGGCTGCAGCCACAAGTACAACGGGCGCGCCATCGCACTGAAGAGCCCGGCGAGAAAGAGCGCCATCAGAAACTGTTGGATCATCGCGAAAAAGAGCGCGGAGATCCCGAGCGCCATCAGGATGACGACCCATTTATTGACAAGATCTTGATTCATAAAGCTCACTTATCCATTTGAAAGAGCTGGTGCGATACCCGTCGCACGATCAGGGCGTCGCATGATCAGGGAGCTCCGACACTGCGCAAAGGCCCGAACTTGGCTTGGAGCTGCGCGGCCGGCCTCTGGATCCATGACGCCAGATGCGCCTGACCGGTCTGCTCGAGCCGACGGCACCCGTCGCCCGGCAACAGAAGCGGGATCGCCCAAGGAGGCCGGAAAACCAAGGCATTCATCGGCGTCGCCCAATCGTCGATGATCGCCATCCACGGCCACTGCAGCGCGTAAGGCTCCTCGGGCCCGAACGCCAGACAGGTGGTCTCGGCGCTGGCCGTGGCATTCATCAGCCCGTGTGTCGCCGTCCACCAGGCGGCGGATTTTGCGGTCCCGATCAAGGCAAGGCTCAGTGCAGCGACGACCACCAACCGCCCGAGGCGACGGATGCCGGGACGTTCCGCAAGAGCCAACGGCCGCCCGGCGATCCCGACCGCAAGCGCCATCAAGAGCAACGCGACCGGCAGGATCAGCCCTGCCTTGAGCTTGATTCCCTCTCCGAACAGAAGGTCAACGGCGACGAGGGCCCCCAGGAGGGGCAGCAGCAGAAAGGCCGGCCACAGCAGTCGGCTCTCGACAACCCGGCGACCTCGCCGCCACCCTGAAACGAGACTCAGCGCCGCCAAGACCCCCAAGACCGCCACCCAGGCAACAACAGACCCTGCGACAGGGTCTCGGGGAGCAGGTAACGAACGGCTGCATCCGGCTCCGTCAGCGAGCGCTCGTAGCCGGTGGCGCCGACCAGTGTCGAAATCACGCGCAAGACGGCCGAGACCGCAAAGGCCGCGGCAAGGCCGCTCCAAGCGCGGGTCCAGGTGCGATCGGTCGCGCGATCGAAACGGGCGTTCAAGAGTGCAACGAGACTCAAAAATCCCGCCAACGCAAAGCCCAGAGGATGCAGCAGAAGCAGCAAAGGGGCCAGGACAGCACCATAGATCAAGGTCAAGCGGCGATTTGGCGCGAGTGCCGCGAGGAGCACGAACGGCCAGACGAGGTAAAGGCTGAAGAGCAGTTCCGAGACCGCAGAGAAATTGATCTGGTTGGCGACCAGAAAGAGCAGCGGCAGCAGAATCAACTCAGGGCGGCGCTCGCGTACGATCGACCAGCACACCAGCAAAGACACCACGGGTAGAGCGACATAGGTGAAGGAAAAGAGGTGGCGCAGGAGCACGACATCGTCGGTCAGTCGGGTCGCAGCCAAGGTCGGGAGCTGCGCGAGAACCGAGCCGAGCCGAAGATTCGGAAAGACCGGAACGCCGTCCAACGCCAGCTTAAAGAAGTAATAGGCACCGTCGCCGAAGAGCGGCAGACCGACCAGCGCGATCGGCACATACGCCAGCATGACGAGCGCAAGTCCGAGCTGCAGTGCGCGTCGTTCGGACAGAACACAGCGACCCGCCACGGGCAGCGCGTGCTCGGGTTTACTCGCAGCGGTCAAGGCTTCGGCCTTCGGCATGGGATCGGGTCGACTCCGATAGGTCGATCGGCAGGACAGGCGTGACGGATGGCCCGGCTATCGTACCGTGAGTCGATGATCGTTTGGCGGACCAAGTGAAGGATAGAGGTCGGGCAAGGGCGGCGGCAGCATCGGCGGCGTCGCCCCCCATTGCGGCGGCGGCTCGAAGAGCCTGGGATCGGTGAAACCGCGTGGTCCCCGCGGGTCTCGCGGCGGGCGCCACGGATCGGGCGGACTCCTCGACGGCTCGGTCGGACGGAATCGATAGGGTGTTTCCCCCCACTCGGAGGTGAATCCCTCCGGGAGTCGCTCGTCGCGACGAAAGACCGGGTCGCCGAGACCGCGATTCCGTTCGCCGGACCCATCCACGGATCGCTCATCGGGGATTGCGGCCCAGCCGCCGAAGCGACTTGTCTCGCGCTCGTCGTCGAGCGGGCGGAAGCGATAGCCGTCGATCACCGATCCCCCATCGGGCAGCGACCCATACCGAAACGCCCGCTCGTCCCGCCACATCGGCGGCGGGGTCGGCGCATCCGGTACGCTAAAGGTTCGCGGACGATCCGGCGGACGTGTCGTCGGGGGCGCGGAATCGGCAACCGGTCCTGCATCACGGATCGGAACGCCCAAGACCAGGAGGATCACCGAGGTCGCGACGAAGATCGCGAGGAAAATCGCTGCCACGATGACGAGGAGATCGAATCGTTGATTCACCACTGAACACCTGCCTCCCGATCAGCACGAAGGCCGAGGCCGCGCGATACCGTATCGCGCTGCCTTCCAAAGAGCGAGGTCCCGACCGCGGCTCGGATGCAGGACGTCGCCGCTCTTACACAAAGAAATAGGCCGTCGAGGCGGAATACGCAAGCACTCCGGATCTTGGATTCGGCGCATAATAGCCGGTCCGCATTGAATCCATCGACCGGAGTCCGCATGCCCCTATTGAAGCTCGGCATCCCGAAGGGAAGCCTGGAAGAAGCCACCATCGAGCTGTTCGCCCAAGCCGGCTGGAACATCACGGCGCACGCACGCAACTACTACCCCGATATCGACGATCCGGACATCCGCTGTGCACTGATCCGCGCCCAGGAGATGGCCCCCTATGTCGAGCGCGGGGCGCTTGATCTCGGGCTGACCGGGCTGGATTGGATCCTGGAATCGCAGGCCGAGGTCGAGCCGATCTGCACCCTCACCTATTCCAAGGCATCCAATCGCCCGAGTCGTTGGGTGCTGGTGGTGCCTCAGGACTCGCCGATCCAGCGGGTCGAGGATCTGGCCGGGAAGAAGATCGCCACCGAGCTCGTCGGCTTTACCAAGCGCTATCTCGCCGAGCGCGGGATCGAGGCCGTCGTCGAGTTCTCCTGGGGCGCCACCGAGGCCAAGGTGGTCGAGGGGCTGGTGGACGCCGTGGTGGAGATCACCGAGACCGGCAGCACCATTCGCGCCCACGGACTGCGCATCGTGGAGGACCTGCTGATCACCGAGACGCGCCTCATCGCCAACCCCCAAGCCATGCAGGATCCCGCGCGGCGAGCCAAGATCGAGCAGATCGCGCTGATGCTCCAAGCGGCCCTGCGTGCGCGCCACAAGGTTGCACTCAAGTGCAACGTACCGGCCGAGTGCCTGGACGCCGTGGTCGGGCTGCTGCCGAGTCTGCACGCCCCGACGGTCAGCCACCTTTACGACCGTCAATGGCTCGCACTCGAGACCATCGTCGATGCCGCCTCGGTGCGTGACCTCGTCCCGAAGCTCAGCGCGGCCGGTGCTCAGGGGATCCTCGAATACAGGCTGAACAAGATGGTCTGAGGTGCTGGCCTGGCAGTGCTGAACCTGCCGGTTTGCGGCTCACGCATCGAGCCGCGTTGCCGAAGTCGCCGCCGGTCCCGGCCGGCCGAACAGATAGCCCTGAAAGGCACGGCAACCATGTTCGGCCAGCCAGTCGCGTTGGGCCTCGGTTTCGACCCCCTCGGCGATAACGTCGAGTGCGAAGGTATCGCCCAAGCCGATAATGGTGCGCGCAATCGCCGCATCGTTGGCGTTGGTCACGAGATCCCGCACAAAGGACAGATCGATTTTAAGCTCTTTCAACGGCAGCCGTCCGAGATCGGTCAGCGAGGAATAGCCGGTTCCGAAATCATCCAGCGCGAAGCTGATGCCCCGCTCCTTGAGCATCGACATCTTCGCGATCATCGCGTCGCGGTCCTCCAGCAAGAGATTCTCGGTGATCTCGAGTTTCAGTCGCTTTGGATTGCATCCGTGCCGTTCGACCGCGGCAAGAACCTGCTCGACGAAATCCGGATGATGGAACTGCAGTGCACTGATATTGATCGCGAGCGTCAGCTCAGCCGTTTCGGGCCGCTCGGACCAAGCCGCCAGTTCGGTGCAGGCCATTTCCAGAACCCACCTGCCCAAGGGCAAAATCGTCGCGGTCTCCTCGGCTAAGCGGATGAAATCAGCCGGCTGGAGCAGACCACGCTGCGGATGTTGCCAGCGCAGCAATCCCTCCGCGCCGGTCACCTGCCCCGCCCCGTCGACCTGGCTTTGATAGTGGAGGAGAAACTCACCGTGCTCCAAGCCTTGGCGTAGACTGGTGGCGAGCGCTGCGCGTGAGGATACCTCCACCTGCATCTGAGGGTCGAAGAAACGCAGTGTGTCCCGTCCTGCCGCCTTCGCCCGATACATGGCCATATCGGCCTGCTTCATCAGTTCCTCGACGCTCTTGGCCTGCCGGCCGAAGACGGCGACACCCATGCTGGCCGAGCACCGATACTCGCGATTCTCAAGCTCGCAGGGCACACGCAGTGCTGCGAGCAGCTTATTGGCGAGCACCTCCGCCTGTGATGCAGCCGTCTGCGCTTGAGCGCTCAAACACTCCAGCATCACGACGAATTCGTCGCCGCCGAGCCGGGCGAGGGTGTCGGACTCGCGGATACACGAGGCTAAACGCTTGGCGACCTGACGCAGCAACCGGTCACCCTGATCATGCCCCAGGGTGTCGTTGAGCGTCTTGAAATCGTCCAGATCAATAAAGATCAGTGCACCCATATGATGGCTGCGTCGGCTCGCGGCGATCGCGCGCTCGAGTCGATCCATCAGCAGCCGACGGTTGGGCAGGCCCGTGAGCGGATCGAAAAACGCGAGATGCTTGATCGCCTCTTCGGCACGCACACGCTCGGTCGTATCCGTGACGAGAGCGACAAAGCGGGGCTCAGAGCCCAGGAGCTGCAAGCGAATCTCGGCGGGATAACAGCTGCCGTCCTTGCGCCGATGCCGGGTCTCCAACACGACCTGGCTCCTGCTCCCATCGCGCAGCGGTGCGAGCAAACGCGAAAAGGTCGGCGGATCGTAATCGGGCATGAGATCCAATGGGGTCATCCGCATGAGCTCTTCCATGCCGTAACCCAGATTGGCGCGGGCGCCCTGATTGACCTGCTCGAAGCAGAAGCCCTTCGGATCGAAAACATAGACCTCGGTCTGCGCCTTCTCGACGATCTCCCCGAGCCGACTGAGCGAATCATTGGCCGCGCGCCGGGCGGAGATGTCGGTGGTCGTGCCGATCATCCGCAGGGGAGTCCCGTCTGCGGCTCGCTCCACGACCTTGCCGCGCCCCAGACTCCAGAGGTAAAGGCCGTCTCGGCGTCGGAGTCTGTGCTCGTGGTGAAGGGCAGCGGCGCGGCCGCGAAGGTGATGGTCGATCGCATCGGTCAGCGCCTTGAGATCGTCCGGATGGACCCGGTCCTTCCAAGCGTCGAGCCCTTCGCAGATGTCCTCCTCGCCAAGACCCAGGAGACGCTTCCAACCGGCGGAGTAGAAGACCTTGCCGGTGCGCAGATCCCAGTCCCAGACTCCGGCATCGCTTCCCTCCAGCGCGAACTTCCAGCGCTCTTCCGCATCGGCCAGCTCGGCGATCGCGGCGTAATGCTCAAGCGCGTAGGAGATGTCTCGGGCCAGCTCGGCCAGCAAATCACGCGCGTCCTCGTCCAAGACCTCACGATCGCACGCATAGACGCTCAAGACCGCGAACACCTTCCCGCGCATCGTCAGCGGAAGCGATGCCGAGGCTTGCCACCCGAAGCGCCGCGCCGACGCATGCCATGGCCGGGTGAGCGGATCGGCTTGGAGGTCGAGGCTCCAATAGCCCTGCGCGCTGCGCATCACGCGCGCGAAGGGTTCATCGTCCAGACCGTCCGGGTCCATCGACGAGGACAGCGCCCCGAGCAGCTCGGCTCCACCCTCGCCGTCCATCGCCAGACACTCGATTCGAGCCTCGCCCGCGTCGGCGTCCGTTCGGCCGATCCAGGCCATATCCAGACCGCCTTGCGTCACGAGCTCGCGACAGACGATCGGGAGCAAGGTGCTCGGTTCCTGGGAATGGACGATGGCCTGGCTACATTCGGTGAGGATGCGATAGAGCCGCGTCAGCCGCTCGATCGTGGCATGACTGTGTTTGCGCGCCGTGATGTCGTGCACGCACACCACGATGCCTTCGACGCTACCGGCCGCGTCGAGCCACGGGATATAGCTCACCTCTCCCCAACCGGTTCGCACACCGCGCCGCGGGAGCTGGGCCTCGTACACGACCATTTCGCCGCCGAGACAGGCCGCTAGGCGCGGTCCGACCACCTGCGCGTAGAAATCCCGATCCATGATCTCGTCCACGCGACGGCCTATGACCTGCTCGGAGGTCAAGCCCCATGAGCTTAGATAAGACGCGTTGGCGGCGCGATACCTGAGATCGCGGTCGAGATAGGCGAAGCGGTCGGCGCTCGCCGCGATCATGCGCCGGAAGAACTCGGGTTCCCCGATGTCCTCCGACGCCGAGCGGCTGCGTCCGTCTGAAACGCGCTTGCTCGATGATCTACCTCCCGGTCTGACCATATCACGCATCTCCCGAAACGTGGACTCGGTGCAACGCCGGCTCGAACACATCGGGCTCGAAACCCGGACCGAAACCCCGAGTTGATTCCTTGGCTATGCTCGCCGATGACCCGAACCGGCGCAAGTCCTCATCTCGGCTTCCGAGTGCGATGACCGAGCCGGGGCCACCCTGGAAGGAACGGTGTGCTCCCGGGTCGGCGGAGACTCCGAGGACGTTCCGGTGCGCAGACATCTCCGCGACGCCCTCGCGTTGATTCTAAACCGCGCCGGCTTCGACAACAGTTGTCGGGGCTGGGGCGGCCAGGCCACTCCGCCAAATGACGCAGATCGCACCGGGCGCGGTTTAGGATTCTTCTTCACCGCCCGGTTCGACACGGTTCCGACCGGCATCCTTCGCACGGTAGAGCTGCTCGTCGGCCATCTCGAGCAGTCGCTCGGGAGGCGTCCGATCATCGGGTACGAGCACCGCCGCCCCGATACTGACCGTGACCCGATCGCTCACCGGAGAATCCAGGTGCGGGATGCCCAGATCTTCGACGGCGACGCGCAGACATTCAGCCCGCCGAACGGCCGCCGTCATGTCGCAACCGGGCAGCAGGCAAACAAACTCCTCTCCGCCGTAGCGTGCGGTCAGATCGTGTCCGCGACAGGGGACCCCGATCAGTGCCTCTGCAATCGCCCGCAAACAGGCATCGCCCTCTTGATGGCCATGCCGATCGTTGTAGCGTTTGAAGTGATCGACATCCAAAATCAAGGCCGCCAACGAGGTGCCGGCGCGTTGCGCGCGACGCAACTCCGTACGCAGGCGTTCATCGAAGGCGCGACGGTTGGCGATGCCGGTCAGCCCGTCCAGATAGGCCATGTCGCGCAACAAATCGGCCTGTGCCTTCAGGGTCAGATGGGTTCGAACCCGAGCCCGGACCACGGCCGGATTGACCGGCTTGCTGATGAAATCCACACCGCCGGCCTCCAGCGCCAGGGCCTGATCAAGCGCATCCGTCTGCGCCGTCACGAACAGCACCGGTATATCCGCCGTCGCGCGCTCTTGCTTGAGCGTGCGACAGACCGCCAAGCCGTCCATCCCGGGCATGATGACGTCGAGCAGGATCAGGTCGGGGGGTGTGCGCCGACAGTGTACGAGCGCCTGCTCGCCGTCGGTCGCCATGAAGACCTCGCAATCGTCCTGGAAGACCCGAAACATCGTCTGGATGTGGATCGGTTGGTCGTCCACGACCAACAGATTCGGGCGCCGCGCATGAGGCCAAAACGGCACGGTGCTCCTCGCAACGGGGCTCGCAACCGGGCTTCCAACCGGGCTCGCCTCGTCGGCAACGACATCGGTGGCGCGTCGGCGATCTCGGGTCTCGTCTCCGGGGGGTGCCTTCGATGGCGGCTGCAAACCATCCAGTTGCGTCCGGGCCTGTCGCAAGGCCTCGTCGAGTTCCCCGAGCATCTCTGCCGTGACGCAAGCCCGGTCCCTCAGAGCAGTGTCGATGCGCGTCGCGATTGCGCTCAGACGCACGGCACCGACGGTTGCAGCGAGCCCCTTGAGGGTGTGTACCATCCGAGCCGAGGTCGCCGCGTCGTTGCCGGTCCCGAGCCGCTCGACGAGATCCGCAAGTTCTTTGGCCAGCTCGGTCCGGAAGCCCCGCAAGAGGGTGTGATAGAAGGCCGCATCGTCGCCGGCGTATTGCAGACCCCGCTTCAGATCGAACCCCTCGAGGGTCGTCGGAAGACTCGGGACAGGCTCGTCCGGATCGGGGAGAGGGCCGGGGATAGGGCCGGGTCGATCCCGGTCCGAGACCTCGGGCAAGGCGTGTGCTCGGGTCTCGTCGATACCCGATCCCAACCAGACGGACAGGGTTTGGTAGAGCGCCTGGCTGTCGATCGGCTTGGCCAGATGGGCATCGACACCGGCTGCACGCGCCCGCTCCCGGTCATCCTCCATTACGGCGGCCGAAAGCGCGATCACGGGCAGATCCGGAGCCCGGCAACGAATCAAACGCGTGGCCTCGAAGCCGTCCATCACCGGCATCTGCAGATCCATCAACACCAGGTCGAAGCGCTGCCTCGCAACAATGGCCACGGCCTCGGCCCCGTCGTCGACCAAGGTGATGCGTGCCCCGGTCTTCTCGAGCAGGCGTTGCGCAATCATCTGGTTCAGGGGCTTGTCCTCCGCGACCAGGATCGAAGCGCCGTCGAAACGCGGCGCCGGCCTCGGAATGGCCGAGCCGGCAGCGCCTGCGCGCGCCGACGGCACCTCGGAACCCGTGCCGCGCCGCAGCAGCTCCGTATCGCAGGGATCCACCGGTCGGGTCAGCGCCGCAGCCCCGGGTGTGCGGCGCAGACGGACACTGAAGCGGAAGGTCGAGCCCTGCCCTTCCCGGCTCTCGACACCGATCTCCCCGCCCAGAAGCTCGACGAGCTGCTTGGAGATCGCCAGGCCCAGCCCCGTGCCGTCGTAGCGACGGGTGATCCCGGACTCCACTTGACTGAAGCTGTCGAACAGCGTCCCGAGCTTGTCTGCCGGGATCCCGATGCCGGTGTCGCGTACCACGAACTCGAGCCGGATCTCCTCCGAGGGCAACATCGTCTCGCCCTCGCCCTCGCCCTCGCCTTGGCCTTGGCCGTCACCCGGCGACATCATCGCGACCCGGATCCCGACCTCTCCGCTCGGAGTAAACTTGATCGCGTTGCCCACCAGGTTGACCAGGATCTGGCGCAAGCGTCCGGCGTCTCCGCGCAGCAGCTCCGGAACCTCCGCGGGCACTTCGCAGATCAGCCGCAGTCCCTTGGCACGGGCGCGGTGAGCGATGATCGTCGCGATCTCCTTGAGCTGGGCGCGCAGATCGAAGTCCGATGTATCCAGGGCCACCTTGCCCGCCTCGATCTTGGAGAGATCCAGGATGTCGTTGATCAGACCCAGCAGGGATTCGGCGCTGATGCGGGCACTTTCGGCATACTCGCGCTGCTGCTCGGTCAGCGCGGTGTCCAGCAACAGCTCGACCATCCCGAAAACGCCGTTCATGGGCGTGCGGATCTCGTGACTCATGTTGGACAGAAAGGCGCTTTTCGCGCGACTCGCGTCCTCGGCCCGCGCGGCCAGAACCTCCGCCCGGGCCGAGGTCTCGGTCAGACGCCGATTCAGATCCAATAGGGCGCGCTCGGTCTCTTTGCGCGCGGTCAGATCGATGACCATGGCGAGAAGCCGACACTCGCGCGTGTCGTCCGTCTCAGCAGGCAGCGCCGCCAGCTCGAGCTCGCCGACAAAGCCGATCTCGTCGCCGTTCGAGAACGTCAGCTCGGCGACGCTCGACCGGCCGCTCGCGCAGGCCTGGCGCAACGCCTCATAGAGCGTCGCCTCGCCGCTGCGGTTCGTGAGTCGGGTCAGAAAGTGGTGACGCAGATGCCGTGTACTCAGACCGAATAGATCGCCGGCGACACGGTTCACTTCGAGGATCCGGCCGATGCGGTCGATGACCAGACCGGCGATCGGCATGTCGGAGAAGAGGCGCAAATAGCGCTGTACGGCGCGCTCCGTGTCGAGCTGAGCGGCCCGCAGCTCCTCGTTCTGGATCTCTAGCTCGGCCTGATAGATGCGCAGATTTTCGATCAGCTTCAGCGGCTCGATGGCGGCCTGATCCAGATCGCGCGTCGCCCAGGCGAGATCCCCCTGCGCAAGCGCCGCGCGGGCTTGTCCCTCCGGCGACGACGCCGGCTCATAAGCCTCCCGGGCCGGATCGCCGACCGGGCCAGCCGGTTTCGGGCGACCGGCACCTGTGGCCGAAGCCGTCTCGGTCGCCGGATCGGATTCGGGCCGCAAAGCATTGTCGCTGGTCATGGGTCGATCATCCGATGGTCTTCAAGCGGACGTTTCCGACCGTCCGCCGTCGTCAAACGCGTGATCAGGGCGGATACCGACGCCCTTGCCTCGACGAAGTCGAGACGCTCGAGCGCATCGTCCAAGGCGCGCGACTCGCTGCCCGGCATCCGCGCGATCTGCTCGCGGACCTGTGCAAAGCCCTCGAGTGCACGCATATTGCCGGCGTCCAGGAGCGTCCAAATCTCGCGCAGCCGCGCGACGAGCAGGGCCGCGCCCGCGTCGTCCAGGTTGGTCGCTCCCCCATCCGGCTCGGGCCTGGGCTTGGGCTCGTGCTCGGGCTCGCCCGCGACCACGGCCGTCGATTGAGCCGCCACCGGCGGCCCAGGCGTCGCGTCGCCCGCAGCCTTCCGGGTTGCTCGCGCCAACCAGCGCGCCAAGGTCTCGAACAACAGGCGGCTGTCGATCGGCTTTGCCAAATGATCTTGGACACCCGCCACCCGCGCACGCGCCCGGTCGGCCTCCATCACCGCGGCCGACAGTGCGATCACGGGTAGCTCCGGGAAGGACGCGCGGATACGTCGCGTCGCCTCGAAACCATCCATGACCGGCATCTGCAGATCCATCAGCACCAAATCGAAGCGCCGCGCCTGCACCAGATCCACCGCCTCCGCACCATGGCCGGCCAAGGTGACCTGCGCGCCGGTCTTCTCCAGGATGCGCTTGGCCACCTCTTGATTCAGGGGATTGTCCTCCACCAGGAGGATCGAGGCACCGGAAAAATCGGGGGCGGGTGGCCTCCGCGGCCCGACACGTCGGTCAAACGGCGGGGAAAGCGCCTCGGGGCCGGCCCCGGCACCCGGATCGCCGAGAGGCGTCGGATCATGCGCCTCGACATCCGCCGGATCGGCCAGGGGCAAGGCCAGCTCGACCGCAAAGAGACTGCCCTCGCCCGGCCTGGATTCGGCTCCGAGCGTTCCCTTCATGCGCTCGACCAACAGACGACTGATCACCAGCCCGAGCCCCCGACCGCCATAGGGCCGAGTGCTCGAGGTGTCGGCCTGGAAGAAGGGCTCGAAGAGCCGGCCGAGCGTCTCCTCGCTCATGCCGACCCCGGTGTCTCGCACCTCGAAACGCAGACGGACATGATCGGCGTCGCGCCCGAGATGCAGAATACTCAGTGCAACGGTACCGTGCCGGGTGAACTTGACCGCGTTGCCGATCAAATTGGAGAGGATCTGCCCGAGACGCGACACATCGCCGAGCAGCACGGGAGGGATCTCGGGATCGACATGAACGCGCAGCTCAAGGCCCTTCGCCGCGATCGCGGCCCCGAACAAGGTCTGTACCTGCGAGGCGAGCTCAGCCGGACGAAAGGGTCGCGGATTCAGCACGAGCCGTCCGGCCTCGATCTCAGAATAATCCAGGATGTCGGCGATCATTCCGGAGAGCATGCGCGAGGCATTGCGGATCTTGCCGAGGGAGTCGCGCTGCTCATCGCTCAACGGCGTGCTCAGCAGGAGATCGCTCAGGCCGATCACCGCGTTCATCGGGGTGCGAAGCTCGTGGCTCATGTTGGCCAGAAACTCGCTCTTGGCACGACCGGCATGCTCGGCCTCGGACAGGGCTTCATCCAACGCAGCGTTTTGACGGGTCATGGTCTCTGTCTTCGCGTGGAGCGCGCGATTCAAGCGACGGGTGTCCGCGTTCAATCCTTCAACCTTCACAGCCTGTCGCCACAACAGCCAGCCCGCACTCCAGATCAGCACCAAAACCGTCACAAGAAAGCCGAGATGACCGATGCGCAGCTGCATGACGCCGGCGCCGATGGCTGATCGAAAGGGCTCGTAGGGCAGCGACACACGGATCCCGCCGCGCACGCTCCCGATCGTGTAACCGTCTCTCTCATGACAGGAGAGGCAGTGCTTTTCAGTGATCAGGGCACCCATGAATCGAAAGCTCTCCTGTCCGCCCTCCTCCACCAGGCCGGCGTACTCGCGCGCACCCGCCTGGAAGGCCGAGAGGGCCTCGCGCTCCCACTCATCCGCGGCATTCAGCGGGTTCAGTGGCTCGAGGCTGGTGATCTTGAAGCGAACACCCTCCTGGTCGGCCGCCATATCGGAGAGCAGCCGCGTCATGTACGCCGGATTGACCTTGGTCAGCTCCACCCCGTCACGGGTCACGACATCACGCGCCGGGTCCTCCAGGTACGGGTTGGGGGCGATCAGATCGGTCACGGGAACATACACGCCGTTGTGCAGCGCATTCCAACGGCGCGTCAGCACCAACTGCTTGAAGAAGGTCACGCCCATCTCGTGTGCGAGATGCCGATGATGGTCCTCGACCCGACCGGCGCCGAGCGCGAAAGACAGCAGAGTCGCCCCGAACAGCAGGGCCGACAGGAACCCGAGGAAAGTCACGATCTGTCGTTTGAGGCTCACGGCGAGGTCCGTCAAGGCCGAGCGTGGAGCGTTCCCCGCCCCGGGAGCAGGCCCGAGGGCGCCCTGCGCGGCCGAGCGCAGCCTGCATCTGACGACACCTTAGACCGGCCCGACCTCCCGGCCAAGCCCTACCGGGCAAAAAACTCCGTCGAGATCCGCATCTCTCGAACGAGCGTTTGCTACGTGGTCGGCACTTTGCCGAAAGGCGGGATGCGAAGTCGCGACATCGTTCACGGTGAACGCAGGTGCCGGGGTCGGCAAGATCTCGCATCCGCCTGAATCATCCGAATGAGGACGTGTCCAGCCCGTAGCGGGCCTGACCTCGGACATGACCGTCGCTAGGGTTCGACCGGCTGGATCGCCTGCCAAACCACCCGCTCCAGCCCGACGCCGACCACCGCAAACAGTCGCAGATCGGTCAGGCCGTAGCGGGTCCGTAATGCGGCACCATAGCGTTGCGCCTGATCTGCCGCCTCCGCCAGCTTCGCCCGGATCAATGGCAGCGCCGCCAATTGCGCAGCGGTGGATTCGCGCACCTGCTCCCCGCTCAGGCCCAGGTCTTTCAGGCCCAGGTATTTGAATTCCAGCAGCAGATCCAGAGCCTGAAACCGCCGCATATCGGATCGGACAATCAGGCTCAGATCGCTATAGCCGTGGTCCACCTCGGTTTCCGAGACCATCATGTACAGCCGGTCATCGAACAGCAGCGTGAGAAAGGCGATCTTCACCAGCAGCTCGTTCGTCCAGCGGTAATCACGATTCGACAGCACCGGCAGATAGCGTTGTTCGATGAAGGCGACCAGCGGGGCCAAATCGCCCTTGAGATACACGGTTTCCGCCAGGCGCGGGATGGTCTGACGATCTTCGTAGGTCGGCAGCCAGAGCTCCCGCAACCGTTCGACATAGAGCGAGCGGGCCACCAAGTTGGGGATGTTCAGGATCGCCTTGCCCAGCACGCCGCGCCCGGCAAAGGTCAAGACCCCGAAGTAGTACAGCAGCGAGGCCATGAACGGCTGATCTTTGACCGCGGTCAAGACGTCCGCGACGCCGAAGCGTCGGGCTAGGCGCGGAATGATCACCCCTTCCGCACCATTGAGCGCCTGAATCAACACCGCTTCTCCATGAGGAAGCTGGGCGATATAGGCCAGCTTGCCGCGATCCATCGCCAGATTTTCGTCCAGCATCTCCTGTGGATAGCAGCCCTTAGTCTGCAAGGCTTTGAGAAAATAAAGGCTCAGGGTCGAGTTGTAGAGCCGCTCGCCGCCGGTTTCGCTGAAGCAGTAACCGTTATAGAAGGTGCGCATGGTCTCCAGGGCCTCCGCCGCCGACCAAGAACTGCCCTCCTCGGCCATGCGCGCCAGCACGGCGGCGATCTCCGCCTCGGTAAAACCACACAGATCGTTGAAGGTCGCGTCCAGGTAGATATTCTCGCCGACGTTGTATCCGCTGGTCATGTCGCTGAGGACGACCGGCGACACGCCGGTGATGAACACCCGATCAAGCCCTAAACCACCCGCCGCCGCTTTCACCGCTTTGAACACGGTTTTCAGCAATCCCTCGCCATATAAGAGGGCTTCGTAAAATTCTTGTTTCTGCCCGGCCATCAGCACGTCATTGGCGAAATTGTCGTATTCGTCAATCAGCAGATAGAGTTTTCGGCCCGCAGCACGCGTCGCGCTCAGTAGCGATTCCAGCGACGAAATGGCGTTATCAGGGCGCAGCGTCACGGGCTGGGTGAGATGACTTGCGTAATTGGCGGCAAACTGAGCCATGCGATCATTGAGATGCTGGTGCAACGCCGCTTCGATGTCCTTGACTTCTCCCTGCGCTTTGACGAGCGAGAAATCCCATTTCATCACGAAATACTGGTTATGCCGCGGCGTGGGATTCCGGCCGATGGCCAAATGCCCAAACAGCGCCTCGAATTGCGCCGCCCGGTTCACATCGTAGTAGTGCTCCAGCATCGACAGCAGCAGGCTTTTGCCGAAGCGGCGGGGGCGGATGAAGATCAGTTGGTCCCCCGCGGCTTCGAGGAGGGGAATCCGGTCGGTGCGGTCCTGGTAGAAATATCCATCCTGGATGAGCTTGCTGAAATCGCTTAAGCCGTAAGGAAATCGCATGACGGGATCCCTCGCATCAGAGCTGGTCAGACGCCGATCATACCGGAAGTGCCGGCTCTCCGAGGTCGGCCGTTCTGCGCCCCGTCCGGAAGCGAACAGGCCGCCGGGTTGGAGATCTCGACTGCAGCGTGCGCATCTCGCTCCGGACGCGGTTTAGGTGCACTTTCGGTTGCGAAATCTCAGGGTAAAGCAGTCGGCAAAGCGCCGATACTCTGCACTACGCATCCATCGCGACACTGCGCAGGCCCCGACCTCAGGATCGTTCCTTCGCACCTCGATTAATCGTCAAAAAGGATCGATTGATATAACGCAATCGTCCGTGACGATGATAGCCATCGTATCAAACGACTTCATACGTTCATCAGCAATCGCTAATCTAGCGTCAACCTCGAACGAGGGACGACGCAACAACCACTGAAACACCTGGAGATAGACCCATGACCAACGAGACCGTGACCGCCCCCGCCATGCCGCGTCTGAACGAGCCGGCACCGGGCTTCGATGCGCCGACCACCCACGGACGCAAGACCCTGGAGGACTATCGCGGCAAATGGCTGGTCCTCTTCTCGCACCCGGCCGACTTCACCCCGGTGTGTACCACCGAGTTCATGGGCTTCGCCCGCCGCCATGCCGATTTCCAGGCGCTCGACTGCGATCTGCTCGGTCTGTCCATCGACAGCCACTACAGCCATGTCGCCTGGGTGCGCAACATCAAGGAGAAGTTCGACGTGGAGATCGGTTTCCCGATCATCGCCGACCTCTCGATGCAGGTCGCCAAGGCCTACGGCATGATTCAGCCCGGCGCGAGCGATACCTCGGCAGTGCGCGCCACCTTCGTGATCGATCCGCAAGGTGTGCTGCGGGCCATGCTCTACTATCCGATGAGCAACGGCCGCTCGATCGACGAAATCCTGCGGCTGGTCAAGGCCATGCAGACCTCCGACGCCCATAAGGTCGCCACCCCCGAGAACTGGCAGCCGGGCGAGCAGGTCATCGTGCCCCCGCCGGGCAGCGTGGCGGAGGCGAACGCACGGGCGGCGAGCGGCGAGTACGAATGCGTGGACTGGTACTTCTGCAAGAAATCGCTCTGAGCCTCTGAGCCAGTACATCCGGCTTGAATGACGCAAAAAGCCCCGACCGAAAGGTCGGGGCTTTTTTTACGCTCGGGCGGCCTTCTTCAGAGCGCCGACCACATGGTCGGCAGCCTGCGTCGTGAGGCCATCCCGGCCTGACGGAAGCAGGGCTGGAAGCCCTGACTACGCACTGTTCGTCAGCCACTGGCCGGGACTATCATCAAGGCACACGCGGTTGCGGCCGTCCGCCTTTGCGGCATAGAGCGCGGAATCGGCGCGAGCGAGGAGATGACTTGCGAGCTTGAGGCCGACATCCCGGTGCGCGCCGGCGATGCCGTCGTCGTTCAGCGCCGTCTCGTGCTGCATGGATGGAATGGTACTGGCGACGCCGATACTCACGGTCAAGTAGGGTGCGGTGTTTGATTGCTCATGAGGGATACACCTCGCGCGGACCGCCGCGCAGAGCTTTTCGGCGAGGGCCGCTGCTTGCTCAGGTGC
Organism: Thiocapsa rosea; assembly: GCF_003634315.1. Lineage (NCBI taxonomy): Bacteria > Pseudomonadati > Pseudomonadota > Gammaproteobacteria > Chromatiales > Chromatiaceae > Thiocapsa > Thiocapsa rosea. Next base: position 3,953,750 of record NZ_RBXL01000001.1, on the reverse strand, counting down.
TGTAGCAGGCAGCAGGATCGCGAATTCTTCGCCGCCGAAACGCGCGAAGAGATCGCCTGCGCGGGCTGCCGTATTGACCAAGATGGCGGCGACCTCGCGCAAACACTCATCCCCCTTGAGATGCCCGTAATGGTTGTTGTATGCCTTGAAATGATCGATATCGATCATGAGCAGAGAGACGAGCTCTTGGCGCTGGAATGCATCCTGCCATGTTCGAGCGAGCTGCTCGTCGAGCGCGCGCCGATTGGCCAAGCCGGTCAGGGGGTCGCGATGTCCGAGATCGCGCAGCAGGTCGTTTTGCGCCTTGAGCCGCAGGTGTGTCTCGATGCGAGCGCGCACCACGGGCGGATTGATCGGTTTGTTGATGAAATCACGGGCACCGAGCGCGAGAGCTTTGACCTCCTTTGCCGCATCGTTCTCCGCAGTGACAAAGATCACCGCCGTCTCCGGATATCGGCTCTGGATCGCACGACAGGTCTCGAAACCGTCGAGATCCGGCATGTTCGCGTCCAAGAGGACCAGGTCAACCCGACTCTGAGCCAAGCGCTGCAGGGCATCGTATCCACCGGTCGCGAAGCGCAATTCGCCTAGACCGTCCAACGCACTGTGCAGGACCGGAATCGCCGAAAGATCGTCATCGACGATGAGGATGCGCGGCTCGGGCTGCATCGCGGGTGGCCGATCCGCGACCTGCATTCGGCGTGATCGCGTCGAGTACGGCTCCAGGATCGACACAGCCTCTGCGAAACGGCAGACGCGTATCGCACGGCGCAGCACGGGCATGACCGTTTCACCCAAAGCGGCAGCCAGTTCTTGCCGATGCGATTCGAACAGGCGCAGCGCGCTCAGGTCTTGATCCTGAAGTGCGCGGTTCAGTCGACTCAGCGCGTCGTCGATCAGCGCCGGCGAGACCCTGGATGTGTGCAAGGCTTCGGCGGGGTTGGACCGCCAGGGGGCACTCGCCTCGATCAGTGCAGCGATTTGAACCGCCAATACATCCAGGCGTGCATCGAGTCCCGATTCGCCGTTGCGGATGGCGGACTCGAGCGCGGCGGCCGAGCGCATCAGGTCCATTGCGCCCAATTGCCCCGCATTTGCGCGTAGGGTGTGCATGCGTCGTGCGGCGCCTTCGCGCTCGCCGTAAGCCAGATCCTGCTTGGTCAAGGCGCTGAGGTCGCTATTCTGCTCGGCGAAGATCTCCAACAGGCTCAGGAATAACCCCCGATCAGACTTGGTCCCCGAGACGGCGCGGGGCGTATCGATCCCGGCGATGATCGGAAAATCGCCGATATCATCCTGAACGCTACGCTGCCGGCTGGCTGTTCGCGCATTCTCGATCGATGATTCGCCACCGGTTTCGATTCGGTCGTCCGCCTCGGATCCTGCGTCGCCGGGGATCCAGCGCATAAGGCAGCGCGTGACCTGCTCGAGGTCGATCGGTTTGGGCAAGACCGCGTTGACGCCGGCGGCCCGCGCGGCGGCTTGCTCCTCGGCCATGACTCCCGCGGTGACGGCGATGATGGGGAGGTCGTGCAACTGCAGATCCTCGCGGATCAGACGTGTCGCCGTCAGTCCATCCATGACCGGCATCTGAACGTCCATCAGGATTCCATCGATGTCACCCGAACCGTCCTCAAGCCACTCGATCGCTTGTCGGCCATCGTCGAGAAGGGTCGCACTCGCGCCCTCGATCCGCAACATCCGTTCCATCAACAACCGATTCATCGCACTGTCGTCGACCACGAGGTAGTGACGACCGCTCAGCCGCGGCATCCGCGGTTGATCCGAGGCATCGGCCGCGCGAACCTCGGTGCGCTCAGCCGCACCACGGGCGACCGGAAGCTCGAACCAGAAATGACTGCCGTGCTGGATCCGGCTGTCCGCGCCGATCGTACCGCCCATCAGATCGACCAACAATTGACTGATGGCGAGACCTAGACCGGTCCCGCCGAATCGGCGGGTAATCCCCGTATCCGCCTGCGTAAAGGGCGTGAAGAGTCCAGGGAGTGCCTCGGGGGCGATACCGATCCCCGTGTCTCGGATCTCGAAGCGAAGTATGAGCCGATCATCGTCATGCGTCCGATGCTGCACCAGGATGCTCACCGAGCCCTGTTCGGTGAACTTAACCGCATTTCCCACCAAATTGCTTAGGATTTGCTCGATCCGCAGCGCGTCGCCGATCAATGTCCCCTCGAGCGAAGGCAAGACCTGGATGTGCAGGTCAATCCCTTTTTGCCGGGCGATCGGATGATGGAGAGCGTCGATCTTCGACAGGAGCCTGCTCAAATCGAATGGATGCTGCTCGATGGCGAGTTGTCCGGCCTCGATCTTGGATAGATCCAGAATGTCATTGACGACACGCAGCAACGAGGTGCCTGCCTCGTTGATCTGTCCGACGAAGTCGTGCTGCTGGTCGGTCAGCGACTCGTAGCCAAGCAATTGGGCCAAGCCGAGCACCGCATTGAGCGGCGTGCGGATCTCGTGACTCATGTTGGCCAAAAAGGCGCTCTTGGTCCGCTCGAGTCGCTCTGCCTTGCGTTTTGCCTGGAGCAGCGCCAGCTCCGATTGGTGGCGTTGTGTGATGTCGACGAAGGTGCCGATGACCACGTCGTCGAGCGGGAGGGCGCTCATCTCGACCCGGCGTCGGCTGCCGTCCCGACAGGTGATCTCCCAATCGATGGGCTTAACGAAAGACGCGTCGGCGATCGCCGTGTCGAGATTTCGCTCCAGCCGGCCGAAGATCTCCGCGCGGTAAGACGGATCCGGACTGGTCAGCTCCGACAAGGCTCGAAGCGTGGGAATCTCGGTGATCCGATAACCGAAGACGGCGGTAAAGGCGCGGTTGACGATGGTCAGGGAGGCATCGCCCGCAAAGCGCGCGACGATGACCGGAATCGGCAGGTTCTCGAGGACCCTGCGCAGCTCGGCCTCTTTCGCTGCCAAACCCTGTTCGGCGAGCTTGCGGTCCGTGATATCGGTCAGAACGCCTTCCCAAACCGTCGAGCCATCATTGCGTGTTCGCGGGATCGATTCAGCGTTGATCCAACGCAACCTCCCATCGACGACGATACGGGTTTCCCCGTAAAAGGGTCGCTTCTTGTCGAATGCGTCGACATTGAGTTGAACCCATGCGTCGAAGTCATCGGGGTGCACACAGGCAAAGCCCTTGAGCGGGTCTTGCCGAGCCTCCTCGCGTTCGAGCCCCGTCAGCTCGAGAAAACGGGCACTCATGAACGAAAAATGTGCCAGCCCGCCATCCGGAGGCTGGACCATGGTGTAGGTTCCGACCGGAATATTCTCGGTGAGGTCGTAGGCGGTCTTCTCCAGTGACTCGCGCGCGGCGCACAGATCCTCCTCGGCTTGCTTGCGTTCCGTGATGTCGGCCAACGTGATCAGGAGCTCATCGTCGAGGACAACGGCCTGGATCAGCACGTCGCGGGCGCGGCCATCCTTGCATCTGACTACGAATTCCATGGACTCGATTTGTCCCGCGGTCGCGATCGCACGCGCGAGGGCTGCATCCCAGACGGAAAAGACCTCGTGTCGATAGACCTCGTCCGGATACGCGAGCAGCGCCCAGTGCGCGGTCGTCGGGAGGTCGTCCAGGGTATAGCCGAATTGGCGAACGAACTGTTCGTTGAGGAAGACCAGCCTGCGTTCGGCGTCGAGTTTCAAAATGGCGACCGCGATGGGCAGACCATCGATCAGACGCTGCATTTTCGACGCAGAACTGATCCCATCGTCCTTAGGCCGTTCGAGATCGGTCACGGTTTCAGCCATCCAACTCCGGGTTTGCTTCGAGAACGAGACCGCGCCTACAGCCAATCGTGCAACGCGGAGTCCCTCTGTAGGTCGTCGGGATCCGCATATTTCGAGGATGCGCCTCGTGCGTAGTCGGCAATCTGCCGAAAGGCCGGATGCGAAGTCGCGACATAGTTCACGATGAACGCAGGCGCCAAGGTTGGCAAGATCTCGCGTCCGCCCGAATCAACAATCTTTTGCTTGACGCCGTCGAATGGCGAGCCGCCGAGATACTTTTCGGAGTAGGCCCGAAGAACATCCGCATGCCTATGCGTTGTGACGGAGGAGAAGTTCCGACTCACATAGAAGAGCCCATGCGCTGAAAAATGGATCTCGTCGCGAATTCGGTAATCCTCGAGCCGATAGCGGTAGACGAGGATCGCTGCCGTCACGGGATTGGGAGAATGGATCGAATGTCCCGGACGACCGAGCACGTCGATGACCCGTTTCCGGGATTCGCCGAACTCGAATTTGGGATGGATCAGGATGGTACGGCCCGAAATTAATGGAGAATAACTGGAAGACGATGCCAGCAACTGCGAGTACGCGGAGACACAGTCATATTGCTCTCTGACCTGGTCTTCATAGCGGATCCGAGCACGACTTCGTCGAACGATGGGTAAGAACTCAAACATAGTTCAACCGATATTGAGGGGGCGACAGGGACCTTGACGGATGCCTCACGCGTCTTCCCAATGACTCAGGCGGACCGAGCCAAGGAAGACAAGGGGAGCACGACCTCTGTCGGCCGGCCGAGCATCTGGATCAGCAAACGCGCACGATCCTCGCCGTCGTAGGCATCAAAGATCGCATCCAGCCCATTCAAGACCCCTGCATTGACGCGAAGGACTTGCCCCGGCTGGTATAGGGGCTGAACCGGCGCCGACGCGAGGCGTTGTCGGATACCCTCCATCAGCGTGTCGGGAACAGCGAGCGGCTCGTTCCCGAACGACACCAGTCGGCAGACCCCGAAGGTCGAGCGCAGCGGAGACCAATCGTCGATCCAGCGGCGCAGACGAATGAACAGGTAGTTCGTGAAGAGCGAGTCTTCGACAGCCTGACGTTTTCCGCGCCGAACGCGTTCGAGCAGAATCCTCGGGTGATAGACCACATAGCCTTGACGCATGAGATTGATCTCGGCCCGCTGCGCTTGTCGGGGCTTGGACTGCACCACATACCAGCGCGCAGACTCGACGGGTTGCTCCTCTTTCATCAACCGGCCTCCCTCTCGTTCAACTCGAGATCCAAAGACCTGAGCGGGCTGCGTCGTTTACGGTATGACCAACGCAACAGACCGGGGACGATTCGATGCGACGCGAAGTAGAAACAAACGATCAGGAGAAGAAAAATCCAGACGACCAACAACGTCGATAGAAGTGAGGCAAGCACCCGCATGATCTTGACCCGGACTCCATGAAGAAGTGTCGTCGAGCAGCTTAAGCGAACGGGTTTCCAACCTACAGTAAAGAAATGTAAATTAGTGCCTGAACAGAAACCAACTTTCCTATTCTCAAACAGTCGGTTATAATATGACTCCATGATCGAAGATTTCGCCGATTTTCGATCGAGAGCGCCAGGTAAAACTCTAAACTATTGATTTTACGATGGCCTGACAGCGATCTCGGCCTACTTTCGCCGGGGCACGCCATGAGCCTTCATCAACTTCGCTATTCGAACCGCTATGCGCAACGTCATCGATCCGCAATTGAAACTCGGCGAGGAGGATATCGCCGCCATCGCGCTGGATCTGCGCTCGCGCGACGACATCCCGCAATTGCTGCGCGGACTGCAGCACATCTACACCCTCCCGCAGCTGCGCGAACCCGTGTTCGCGATCCTTGCCGAGGTGCGCCCGCCGGGCGGCGGCGAGGACGGCAAGGCCCGTCCCGAGACCGGCCGACCCGGTCTGTCGCAGTGGGCGATCCTGGTGCTCGGGGTGCTGCGCTTGGGGCTCAATGCCGACTACGATCGGATTCTCGAGCTGGCCAACCAGCACACCACCCTGCGCAAGATGCTCGGCCATGCCGACTGGGCCGACGACACGACCTACAGCCTGCAGACCCTCAAGGACAACCTGAGCCTGTTCACGCCCGAGCTGCTCGAGCGCATCAACCAAGCGGTCGTGGATGCCGGCCATGCGCTGGTCAAAAGCAGTCCGGACGAGCCCCTCGCGGTGCGGTGTGACTCCTTCGTGGTCGAGACCCATGTCCATTATCCGACCGACATCAACCTGCTCTGCGACGCCGTGCGCAAGGCCATCGAAACCAGCGCCGGGCTGTGCGAGGACGCCGGCCTGAGCGATTGGCGGCAAAGCGCCTACAACGTGCGCTGCCTGAAGAAAGCCTATCGGCGGGCGCAAACCCTCAAGCACTCCACCGCGCAGGATCCGGACAAACGAGCCGCACGGCGTGTCGAGATCGAAGCGGCCCATGCCGCCTATCTGGAGTTGGCCGGCGGCTTTCTGCTGCGGGCGCGCGAGACGCGTCTCCGCCTGCACCTGATCGCGGCGCTGCCGAACGTCCTGCTCGAACCGCTCGATGCCTTCATTGCCCACGGCGAGCGGCAGATCGATCAGATTCGCCGCCGCGTGCTGGGCGGTCAGACCATCCCGCATGCCGAGAAGGTCTTCTCGATCTTCCAGCCCCACACCGAGTGGATCAGCAAAGGCAAGGCCGGCGTGCCGGTGGAGCTGGGTCTGCGCGTGGCGATCGTCGAAGATCAGCACGGCTTCATCCTGCACCATCGGGTCATGGTGCGTATCACCGACGATCAGGTCGCCGTACCCCTGGTGGAGGAGACCCTGGAGCGCTTCCCGACGGTCGCCAGCGCGAGTATGGACAAGGGCTTCCACAGCCCCGCCAACCAACGCGGGTTGGCCGAGGTGATCGACTTTCCGGTGCTGCCGAAAAAGGGCAAGTGCTCGGCCGCGGAGCGCGCACGCGAAGGCGATCCGCGCTTCATCCAGCTGCGCCGCAAACACTCCGCCGTGGAGTCCGCCATCAACGCGCTGGAGGTCCACGGGCTCGACCGCTGTCGCGATCACGGGATCGACGGCTTCAAGCGTTACGTCGCCTTGGCGGTGGTGGCGCGCAACCTCCAGCGCATCGGCGCGCTGCTGCTGGCGCGGGAGGCCGAGGAAGCACGACGCGAGCGAGAACGACAGCGTCGACGACGCGCGGCTTGACCCTGTCGATCGGGCCGGGCGCCTCCTCCGAGGGGAGTGGTGCGCCTGCCGTATGGCGGTGATGCGAGTCGTTCTCATTTAAGCGGCTTGATTGCGCGAATGACCATAGAATGAGGCTCGATTGAATACACTCGCTCCCGGCCGCCATTCAGGACAGGGTGCGGGGACGGGAAAAAACGGGGTTTTCGGTCGAGCACAAATTAGTATGATGACCTTCCGCAGCCTCGGGGCTGCGAACCGTCGGGGTGGACGGGCGAGAGCGACAGCCAGCAAGCCATGCGCCGGCTTGGAATGATCGAGTGCCGCGTCTAAAATCGAACGAAATCCGAAGGGTGGACAAGCGCAGCGCAGTCCACCTCTCCCTGCCCGACGCTGGTGGACTGCGCTGCGCTTGTCCCATTACCCTATGGTGCTTGTCCATTAACCTACTGCGTTTGTCCACCGCTCGGAGCAGAGACCTGGCAGAGCGGAGGAGCAAGCTCAAGCCTCGCGCAGCAACATCGCCGTTCACGGGTTCGGAGACGACAGGACGCGTCGCGTCGCGACCTACAGCAAGCTGCTTATGGCACTGGCCCTTTGATTCCGATCGAGTCCCGGTGGCTGCGAGGAGTCGATCACGGCATCCGCCCTGAGCCTGGAGAGGATCGGATCGAGGGCAGCAAGGTATTCGACGACGAACGGCGGACCCGAGGTCGTCACGATTTCACGACCACGCGAATCGACGATCTTCGTGTCGATGCCGTCGAACGGCTGCCCGTCGAGGTACTTGTCCGACAGTATCCGTAGGATCAACTCATCCTGCCTCGGCAACATGGATGACAAGGTCCGGTTGACATAGAAGAGACCGTGCCGTGAGAAATGGAGCTCTTCACGAATCCGACAGGCTTCCAACCGACAACGGTAGACCAAGATTGCTTCGGTCAATGGATTTAAGGCGTAAACGGCATGGTCCGGGCGTCCGAGAGATGACATCACCTCACGCTGCGCGGCGCCGAAATCAAGATTGCGATGGACCCGAACCTCGCGCCCCGAGCACACGGGGACATAAGCGGCCGACGCGGCGATGATTCCCGCATACAAGGACGCGCAATCGGATTGACTACCGATTGTCTCGGCATATCGTTCCCGATCGCTGCGTCGCAGGCGGTTCAGAAGGAAATCGAGCATAGGCGGCTAGCCTACGCGAACGGGGCTGCGCGGCTCCAACAAAGAAATGTAAAGAGCCCCCGTCGCATCCGTCTTGGTTTATGAGCCGACTCGGGCGCTCGCCTCTGCGATCGCGGCCCTCAGGGCGCCGTGATCGATGGGTTTGCGCAGCACGAGCGGCGCGTACGGCAAGGCATCGAGCGAGAAGGCCGACGGTGTCTGGCCGGTCATCAGGATCACCTTCAGATCCGGAAACCCCTGTGTCAGTTCGGCACACAGGGCAGCGCCGTCGAGAACGGGCATCGCCAGATCCGACAACACCAGATCGAAGTCGGCGTCGTGTCGCAAGAGATCAAGGGCGTCTTGGCCATTCTCGGCGAACGAGACCAGCGCGCCGTCCAACATCAGCAATCGCCCGACGGAATCCGCGACACGCGGGTCATCGTCGACGACGAGAACCCGCAGCAGGGGCGTGATCGAAAGCGCGTTCGACGGCGCAATCCGGTCGATCTGCGGGGATTCTTGGTGGTCGATCGGCATCAGGAGTCGGAACTCGGTGCCCTTGCCGACTTGCGAGGACACGGCCAAGGCCGCACCGGAGCGCACGACGAACTCCTGCACCATGAACAGACCGAGTCCATGCCCGCGTTGTTTGGCCTTGGTCGAGAACAGCGGCTCGAAAAGCCTGTCCAGAACCTCCTCGGACATCCCGCACCCGGTGTCGACAACCCGGACCTGGACATACTCCCCCGGATCGAGTCGACCGACGGCCAGCGGGACGGAGGCATCCCAGACGACCGTCTGCACGGCGATCAGGAGATCCCCGCCATCGGGCATCGCATCGCGCGCGTTCAGCACGAGATTCAGCAACGCGGCCTGCAGGAATGAGGCATTGCTCTCGGCCGCGAGGCCGGGCTCGAGATCCAGCCCGAGGTTGATCTTGGCCGGGAGGACCTGTCTGATGATCGTCACCAGCTCGCGAATCGTCTTCTCGAGCGCCACGCGCTCCAGCACGATGCCGCCTGCGCGACTGAGCGAGAGCATCCCCGAGGTGACGACCTTCGCTTGACCGAGCGCACTCTGGGTCTCTTCGATGACCTGAGCCACCTCCGGATCGCCCTGCTCACCGCTCAGGATGGCTTCCAGATAATAGAGATTGGCGTCGATCACCCCGAGCAGGTTGTTGAAGTCGTGCGCCACGCCGCTCGCCAGATGACCGATGGTCTCGCGCTCCTTCGCGCTGATGAGCGCGGCCTGAAGTTGCCTCTGGTATTGCTGTGCGACGATGCGCTGGCCAAGCAGGCGGACGAGCTCGCGCTCTGGTCCGGACAGCTCGGAGCGTTCGGCGTGACCCAGGAACCTGATCACCAGGTCGTTGGCCCGACCGTTCGGTCCGATCCAGCTCAACGCCATACGGACGCAAACGAGGTACCCCGCGTTTGCTGTCGCCGCCGGCAACGCGGCTCCGAACAGGACATGAGGAACGCCCGGCTCCGCGTCAATCGTCTCCTGCCCTGCCGTGTCCTCCGGGATAGAGGCCTCGGAAGCGCTCCCGGGTGCATCCGCGGGCGGAAAACGTACAATCGGGTGAGGGGTCTGATCCGTTCGAATCTCACTGATCTCTCCGGCGTCCATGCCCAGACCGACGCAGCCGAGCTGAAGAAGAGCGAGCAGCTCCTCGGCCGCAGGCAATGCCTGGCTTGCCAGATCGACCAGCGATTCCAGGCTATTGGTATAGCGCAGAAGCGTCCCCTCGAGTTCGCGTTTGCGCTCGGTCGCGGCCTGAAACTCGGTGATATCCTCGACCATCGCGAGCGTCAGGGGCCGCTCGCTGCTTCCGCCGGGCAACACGGCAACCCGCAGATCACCCCACGCAAGCGAGCCATCGGCCTTGCGATAGCGCATGGTCATTCGGTAGAAGTTGCGTTTTCCCGCCATAAGCTCCCCGAACAGGACGAGTTCCGTCGCAAGATCATCCGGAAAGGTGATCTCATCAATGCCCGTTCCGACCAGATCCTGCGATGAATAGCCGAGAAACTCGCCGAGCGCGCGGTTGACCAGATGCAGTCGCCGGTTGGGACCCACGATCGAGATCCCGAGGGGTGCATTCTCGAAGATCGCACTCAGACGGGCCTCGCTTTTCTCAAGCTGCTCCTGGACCCGATGCCGCTCGGTGATATCCACATCCGTGCCGCGGTATCCGAGCAGCGTGCCGTCTTCGGCGACGACCGGAGCACCGCTGCTCAGTACCCAGATCGTCGAGCCGTCGGCGCAACGGATGGGATTGACGTAATCGGTGAAGTGATCCAAGCGCGCGAAGCTGTGCAATGTCTCGGCCTTAAGGCTGTCTCGCGACGCCTCGGGCGCCAGATCGAAGAAGTGCTTCCGGCCGATCAGGTCCTCGCAACGGTAGCCCCAAACGGTCTCGACCGTCGGACTGAGATAGATGAAGAGACCATCAGCGTCCACCTCCCAGTTGACGGTTCGGCTATGCAACGCGAGCTGGTCATAGCGCAGATTGCTTTCGCGAAGCTCCGCGTAGGTGCGGGCCCGTTCGAATGCGCTCACCAGGATGCTGGAAAAGACCCGCAGAAAGCGGACCTCCGCCTCCGACCAGTCCCGCGGCACCTGCACCGCGTCGAAGCCAACAAACCCGATCAGGCGCTCATTCTGCAGCAGGGGCACCAGCACGACCGACAGGATCGACTGGAACTGCAGGATCTCGCGCTCCTTGGCCCAGGCGTCCGGGAGCTCCGCCACACGCGGGACCACGGCGGCCTGTCCGGACTTGAGAAGATGCATCGAGGCGGAGAAGTGATCGATCGGAAGGCATTGCAGATGACCGATCATCGGCTCGACCCCCTGGGCCACCCACTCATGGCTGTTGCTCATGGTGTCGGCAACCAGATCGAATCGGAACACATAGGCCCGATCGGACTCGGTAAAGCCGCCGAGCCGCTCGAGGGTTCGGTTGATCAGCGGGTCGAGATTCTCATCATAGACAGCGACGAAATCCGAGGCCAGCCCGAGCAGCTCGCGCTCGAGGGACTCGCGCCGCATCAGCTCGATCTCGGCCTCTCGGCGGACCGTAATATCCTCATGGATACCCGCCATGCGCAGCGGCCGACCTTGCGCGTCGCGCGCCGAGACGCGCCCCTGATCCTGAATCCAGATCCAACTGCCATCGTCGTGCAACATCCGCAGCTCGCAACGGTAATGGTCGGTCTCGCCGCAGAGATGCCGAGCGACCTCACTCTCGGACCTCGAGAGATCCTCGGGATGACAGAACATCTGCCAGGTCTCGATCGTGGTCGGCTCCAGATCCTCGAGACGGCGGCCGAGCATCTCGGCCCAGCGCGGATTGAGCGTCAAGTCATTCGTGACGAGATCCCACTCCCAGGTCCCGACCTGTGTCCCGTCGATGATGTCGGCGAGACGGCGACGCTCCTGCGTCAGCGCGAGCTCTGCGGTCTTGCGCTCGGTAATATCTCGGCCGATTCCGATGATCGAGTGGATTCGGCCTTCCCCGTCGACAAGAGCGCGATCGACCCACTGCAACCACCGCCATCCCTTGACCGTTCTGGCGCGTTGATCGAACAGGCAGGTGTACGGCGGGTGGCGGAGGGCATTCATCGCGGCAGTCGTTGCATCACGATCAGCCGGATGGACGTTCGGCAAAAAGTGATGCCCGATCAACCCGGCCTCGTCGCGACCGAAGAGTCTGCAGTAGGATGGACTGACGTACTCGAATCGTCCCTCGGCATCCATGCGGACGACCAGATCCTCGATGTTCTCTACGACCAGACGGTACCGTTCCTCCTGACTGCGCAGGGCCTCTTCGATTGCGCGCTGCGCGGTGATATCGAGGGCGGTTCCGGACAGACGCAGTGGTGTCCCGTTATCGGCGAAATGGACGCGACCTTCCGCGCGGAGGATCCGCTGCACGCCGTTCGCACCCTGCACCCGATGCTCCACGACAAAACGACCATCGGGGCGGGTGATGACCGACTCCATCTCCGCCCGAACGCGCGCGGCATCCTCCTCGGGCACAGCCGCACAAAACGCATCCAGGCTCGGCGTCACGGCGCCCGGCGCATAACCGAGCAGTCGAAACGCCTCGTCGGACCATTCGATTCGGCCGCTGTCGTAATCGAGGTCCCAAGTACCCAGATGCGCAGTCGCCTGCGCCTCGCGCAACATGGCTTCGCTGCGGGCCAGACGCTCCATGGCCTCCTTGACCGCCGTGATGTCCTGTTGGATGCCGACGTAGTGCGTGACCTCGCCGCGCGAATCGACCAGCGGGGCGACATTCAAGGCGTTCCAGAACGCCGTTCCATCCTTGCGATAGTTTCGCAGCGTGACCTGGCAGGGCTCGCCGGACGCAAGCGCGGCCCGAATCCGCGCGCGTTCCGGCTGACCGCGGTCATCGCCCTGGAGAAAACGACAATTCAGGCCCATCACCTCGTCCGCGCGATAGCCGGTCAGCGTCTCGAAGCCCTGGTTGACGTAGCTGATGCGGTAATCGGCCCCGGCAACTCGGCCTGCGACGACGATCCCGGTGCCGGCCTGCGACAACGCCTTGATGAGGACGGCATGCCGTTGGCGGGTGCGCAAGGTCTCGAATGCCAGCGCGGCCAGGTCCGCGGCCGCCTCGAGGATCTCGGGTACGTCCGCGTCGGGCTCGCGCGAGGGACACGGCCCGATCGCAAGCACACCGGCACACTGGTTATCCTGCGTGATGATGTCGGAGCACCACCAGAAGGCCTCGCCCCCGGCCGAGAGGATGTCGGTCTGCCGCCTATCGGTCGCATCCCGAGCCGACTCCACGACAAAGAACCGGCTGGCGGAGTCCATCCGGCTCACGCCTGCGGGATCCCGTTCGCGCACCCGGCGCTCCAGTTCCGCGTACTCGCCGGCACCGAGGCCGCCCCCGGCGAAGTGCACACGTGAATCGGCCAAGCCTTTCTTGAACAAGACGCACCGGCATCCCGGGGCTATCCCTTCAACCAGGGCACAGAGGCGCTCCGCGGCCGTGCGTTCGTCCTCCCCGGACGTCATCAAACCGGCCAACATCTTCGCCTGCAGATCACGAACGGAGCGCAGCCGGGATTGCGCATCGCGCTCACGCTCGATCATCGCGAAGCTCTCGGAGAGACCCCGGGACATGACACCGAAGGCGTCGGTCAGGGCCCGGCCCTCGGCCAAGAGCCCGGGCGACGGGATGGCCGGGGTCTCGCCCGCGACGATCCGCGCCGGCAAGTCGGCAGCGATCCCAACGAGCTGATTCAATGGACGCACCAGCAACAGTGCGAATCGGTCCGCCAGCAGGATCGCGATCGCAGCGATCGCCAACAGGAGCGTCAGCAGACGCAGCACCGTGTGCTGCAGCTTGTCGACCAGCGTAGCCGCGCTGAGCTCGATCAAGAGTCCCTCGCCGACTGTCGGTTCAGCAAGCGGCAGGATCATGCGATAGCGCGACTGCCACCAGAACGCCATCCGCGAGGGATGCCAATCCTCCGGTGCCAGGATCATCAAATCATCGGCCGCGGTGCGGGCGGTACGGGCATTCGGCGCACCTGCGGGAGGCCCGGGGTCACCGGCCGGTCCGATCAGACGCACCTCGAGCTTGGCGTACTCAGGCAATGTGTTGCCGAAGAGTCGGGCCATCTCCCGCACATGATCCAGGTGGATCTCGGCCGCTTCGGGGGACGTTCCACGTGGACCTGTATCGAGCTCGTGAATCGTGAGCACACCGAATGTCCTCAGGCGGTCGGCAAGATCCTGCTCCAGACGATCCTTGAGATCGTAATTCTCCCAAGCAACGACGAGAATCGACGGCAACAGAAATCCCGAGAGGAACAGCGTGAACAACACCTGCCGTGCCGAGAGGCTGCCGGAGCGACGTCTCATCGCGGCCACGACCATGACCACCAGCCCGGCCAAGGCCGCGTTCAGGATGCCGTTCAAGGCCTGCTTGACCGCGACCACCAGGGTCTGGTGCCAGACCATCTCCATGACACCACGGTAGAACAGCAGAACCAAGGGGATGCCGATCAAGACCCAGTAGAGCATCACCGAGACACCGAGATCCGGCGTCGCGCGGCCTCGCCGTCGCGCGTGATCCCGATGCCAGCCCACGAAGGCCGCTTCGGCCAAGAAGATCAACAGGGCAAAGGGATGATCCCAAAGGAAATAGGTATAGGCACCGGAGGCGGCGGCGACGATCAGGCCGGCACGGGTCCCGAACCAGACAATGGCCAGGAGAACGGCCACAGATCCGAAGATGATCTGCAGACCGAAGAAAAGCGAGAGATTGAAATGGTTGCCGACCACCGCGAGCAGGGTCAGCAGGACCGTGAGCGCCACGGTGCGGATCGGGCTCATGGTGGCGCCGGGGCTGGACTGCTGGTTCACTGCTGTCGCTCCGCACCTACTGGATCAGGGCGCGGTCGTCGCTCTGCGGTTCCTCGACGCGCTGCGGACTCGACGCGACGGCCACGCCGTCCGAATCACCCCCGGCCGGTCCACCGATCAGACGCTCGAGCACGGCCCGCAGCTGATCCGGGGCAATCGGCTTCTGCAGGATCGCATCCGCGCCCAAGGCTCGGCACATGTCCAGGACATTGGTCTGGTGCCCGCGGATCACATCAACGCTCACGGCGAGGATCAGCGTCGCCGGGGCGATCCGGCGCATCCGCTTGATCATCTCGAAACCGTCGAGGTGCGGCATGTAGATGTCGACAATGAGAAGCCGCGGGGCTGCGTCTTCGCAGATCTGCAATGCGGTGCGTGCATCCGCGAAGGTCTCGCAGCGGTAACCCCAGTCCATCACCAGGCGAGCCGTGGCATGCAGCATGCGCTGGTCGTCATCGACGACCATGATGGTTGGTCCGCTCTCGACCCCATCGCGTCCTCCGGCGGACAGGCTCGGGTCCGGCACGCGCGTGGACTCGCCGTCCCCGTTCGGCACCGAGAAGGTGCTCGCCAAAGCCTCCGCCGTCATGGGCTTTCCGAACAGATAGCCTTGCGCCAAATCGACGCCTGCTTCAATCAACAATCCACGCTGCTCCTCCGTTTCCACCCCTTCGGCGACGACCTGCAGCTCCAGCGTCTGGCCGAAGCTGATCATGGCGCGCAACAATCTGAGTGACTTCGGTGAGTCGAACATCTCCGAGACGAACGACAGATCGATCTTCAGCGTGTCGAACGGGAGCTCGGCGAGCGCCCGCATCGAGGAATAGCCGATCCCGAAATCGTCGATCGCCAGCGAGGCCCCCATGAGATGGATCTGAGCCGCAACGGTGCGCAAGACATCGGGGTAGGCCGTGGCGGCGCTCTCGGTCATCTCGATCTTGACGGAGCAGATCCCCGCAAACCCGTCGACCAAGCGGCGCACCAGGACCAAGGCCCGCTCCTGCTGCAGGATCAGCGGCGACAGGTTGACCGCGATGAAGGTCAGATCCGACGCGGCAAGCGTCTCCCGCGACTCGATCAGACGCTCGAACAGGTTCTCGGTGACCTCGTAGATGAGCCCGCTTGACTCGGCGAGGGGAATGAACTCGGCTGCACCGATGATCTGTCCGCTCGGCAGCCGCAGACGCGCGAGCACCTCCGCACCCTTCATCCGCCCGTCGGCCGGCGAGACGATCGGTTGAAAGTGCGCGACGATACCGCCGCTGCGAATCTGCCATTCCAGATCCTCCCGGGTGAAGGCAGCACCGGCTTGCGGGTCTTGGCCCCGCCGTTGCCGTGCCGCCGTGACGCCCTTCTCCAGGATTGCGGGAAGCTCTTTGACCATTCGGGACTTGGAGACCGCCCCGAGGACCTGGATCCCGGTCGAGTGCGCGATACGTCGCGCGGTATCGAGCAGATCGTCGCCATGCCCAGAAAGGAGAACGACGGGAATCCCGGGGTGGGTCTCGGCGAGCCAATGGATGACATCGATGCCGTTCTCCCGGCCCAGACCCAGATCGAGAAGGACGAGCTCGGGGAGATCCGACGCAAGCGCGGCCTTGAAGGAGGCAACGGACACGTGGAAATCCACGGCATACCCGAACCGCTTGAGGAAACGCCCCAGAACGGCCTCGATTCGCGGATCGTCGTCGAGACACATCAAACGCATGGAGGCTCTCCCGGTCGGAAATGGTCTCGACTGATGGCCTGCCCCCGGGCGGGGGCGGATGCACCCGGCGGAGTCAAGCCGATTCGAGACAATAGCCTATTAGGCCGAACCGAGCACGACTCATTCAAGTAAAGCATTGTAAAGGGCTTATTTGTGCGACTGTGCCATCCGGCTGCGCGGATCGCCGCAAGTCGGCGTGTTCCCCCTCGGAATCGGTCAGTCGTTCTCGAGCCTCAGACGGTAGCCGTAGCCCCGCACGGGCCAGATCACGAGATTCAGGATGCCCCCGTCACGCAGCTTGCGCCGAATGTTGCCGATGTGGACATCGACCGTGCGGTCTTCGGGGATTAAAGGCTCGCGGTTGAGCAACTGTGCGCGGCCGACGGCCCGTCCGTGCTGACGCATCAAGGTCGCCAGGATGCGGGCTTCGGTCTCGGTCAAGCGCAGAGAGACCCCGCTGGAGGCGTCGCTCAGGCTCATGGCGCTCGGGTCGAGCGTCACCGTGCCCATGTGGATCGCGTCGTGAACGCTCGCCTCGAACGCGTGTCTTCTGAGAACGGCTCGGATGCGTGCGAGCAGCTCCTCGACCTCGAAGGGCTTGGTGATGTAGTCATCGGCACCGGCATCCAAACCGTCGATGCGGTCCTGCAGATCATCGCGTCCGGTCACGATCATGACAGCCACGGGGGTGGAGCCGACGAGCTCGCGCGCCAGATCCATGCCGTCCTCCGCACCCAGGTTGAGATCCAGGAGCACGAGATCCGCGCCATTGTGACGATAGAGTCGGCGCATTTCGGCGCCGTTGGCGGCGACCGACACCCCGAAACCCGCACGCGTCAGATGACGCATGAGAACACGACCCACGCGCGGATCGTCTTCGACGACGATAATGCTGGCGGAAATGCTCGTCTCTCCTTATCTGAATCCGGCGGATTCCAATGCCTACCATGAAAATTGTACATCCTGCCCGGCGCCATGTCGCCGGCCTCGCATCGACGGACTCTCCGTCCCCGAAACCGATGCGATGCCCCATCGAGAGCGTGCCTGTCTCGTCCGCCGTAGAACAGCGTGATCGGCGTGAGGAGGATTGTGTCGCGTGCGGGGATCCGGAACCCTTCGGCGGTGCACGCACGAATGGCTCGGTCCTCCCGTCGGTGGAACCGCCTGCGACATACGACGTCCGGATCGAGGAAAAGCCCTTGTCGGCATTGACCCCATCGGAGCGTCACCGCCTGCGCATGCTGACGGACGGAACCGGCGACTCCCACATGCTTGCCGTTCTTCACGAGCATCCCAAGCAAGCCCTGTGCTTCTTGGCCCGCTGCGACGGCGAGATCCTCGGCTGGAGCTTGGTGCGTTGGTTCAAGCCATTTTCAGAACGGCCGCGAAACGCACATTTGAGCGTCTTCGTCGCGCCTGAATGGCGACGCTACGGTCTGGGGCGGGCCTTGATCGAGGACGCGGTGCGGTTTGCCGTCGCGCACGCGCTGGTCGCATGGGTGTACGCCGGCGCGAGCGAACAACGTGACTTCTATCACCGATGCCCATCGGTCGAGCACATCAGCGACACACCCTTTCGGATGCGCTGAACCAACCGAACCGCCGGAAACCATCCCCGTCAACCAAACCCGATCGCGATGGGTAGAGCGTAGCGAAACCCATCCTCCAAACCGCCGCGCTGCTGGGTTTCGGTCCGATGCCCTTGGCGCGGGCTGGATGGGTTTCGCTGTCGCTCTGTTGGTGCCGGGAGTGGAGCGTTGGAGCGGGGAGAATGGGTTTCGCTGTCGCTCTGCTGGTGCCGGGAGTGGAGCGTTGGAGCGGGGAGGATGGGTTTCGCTGTCGCTCTGTTGGTGCCGGGAGTGGAGCGTTGGAGCGGGGAGGATGGGTTTCGCTGTCGCTCTGTTGGTGCCGGGAGTGGAGCGTTGGAGCGGGGAGGATGGGTTTCGCTGTCGCTCTACCCATCCTACGGTTTGGGGTGGTTTTGAATCGTTCCTTATGGGCGCATGCTGCTGAGCGCATCCGTCAGGTCGGACATCTCGATACGGACATCGATGTGCTCCGTCCGCTCGGAATCCGGTGGCCCGTCCAGGGACGACACGGCGCGCCGCACCGCGGCAAGCGCCGCTCGGCTGCACACCGCCGAGACCTCGGCGCCGCTGAAGCCGGTGCTCCCCGCGACCAGCGCATCGACATCTATGCCGCCGCCCAACGGCTTGCCGCGCAGATGGACCTTGAAGATCTCCTGCCGGCTCTCGTCGTCCGGGAGCGGGATGCGGATGACCTGGTCGAACCGGCCGGGCCGCAGGATCGCCGGGTCGAGCATATCCGCCCGGTTGGTTGCCCCCAGCACCAGCACGCCGCGCAGATCCTCGATGCCGTCCATCTCGGCCAGAAACTGGCTCAAGACGCGTTCGCCCACATGATTGTCGCTGGCGCTCCCGCCGCGTGCCGGCACCAGTGCATCGATCTCGTCGAAAAACATGATGCAGGGCGCGGCTTGGCGTGCCTTGTGGAAGATCTCGCGAACGCCGCGCTCGGACTCGCCGACATACTTGGACATGAGTGCCGGACCCTTCACCGAGATGACGTTGACCTTGGTCTCGCTGGCCACCGCCTTGGCCAGCATGGTCTTGCCGCATCCCGGCGGTCCGTCGAGCAGGATGCCCTTGGGCGGGCGAACACCGGCCTGCTCGAAGAGCTCCGGATACTTGAGCGGCCAGGCCACCGCCTCCTTGAGGCGATCCTTGGTCTCGTGCAGGCCGCCCACGTCCTCCCAGGTGACGTCCGGGATCTCGACGAAGACCTCCCGCACGGCGGACGGCTCCACATCGTGCAGGGCCGCGAGAAAATCGCCCATGCGGATCTCGAGGGTCGCCAAACGCTCGTACGGGACGGTCCCGAGGGTCAGGTCAAGCTCAGGCATAAGGCGCCTGAGACAGAGCATCGCGGCCTCGCGGCACAGTCCCTGAAGATCCGCCCCGACGAAGCCGTGTGTCACATCCGCGAGATGTCGCATCGAGACGTCCTCGGCCAGCGGCATGCCGCGGCTGTGGATCTCCAGGATCTCGAGGCGTCCGTCCCGGTCCGGGATGGGGATCTCGATCTCGCGGTCGAAGCGTCCGGGGCGACGCAGGGCCGGGTCGATCATGTTCGGCAGATTGGTCGCCGCAATCACGATGACGTTGCGCCGCTGGCTGAGCCCGTCCATCAGGGCGAGCAATTGCGCGACCACGCGCTTTTCCACCTCGCCGAGGGTGCCCTCGCGGCGCGGCGCGATGGCATCGATCTCGTCGAGGAAGATGATGCTCGGCCCCTTGGCCGACGCCTCCTCGAAGATCTTGCGCAGATGCGCCTCGCTCTCCCCGTAAAACTTGTGGATGACCTCCGGACCGCTCACGGCGAAGAAGTTGGCCTCCGCCTCGTCCGCGATGGTGCGGGCGATCAGGGTCTTGCCGCATCCCGGTGGTCCGCGCATCAGAACGCCCTTCGGGGCATCGATGCCGAGCCGCTCGAAGAGCTCGGGATGGCGCAGGGGCAGCTCGATCATCTCGCGAATGCGCTGAAGCTGGGGCTTGAGTCCCCCGATGTCCTCGTAGGAGACGGGGTTGCGCGCTCCCGAGGTCGCCGACGCCTTTTGCCCCTTGGGTCCGCTGATCGTGAGCTGCGTGGTGGGGTTGATGATCACGGTGCCGCGCGGAGCGGTCGCTACGACGCGAAAATCGGTCGAGCGGCTCCCGAACAGGGTGACGCGCACGCGGTCTCCCTCACGGACCGGGAGTCCGTCGAGCAGGCTGCCGATATAGGGCAGATCGCGATCGGTGGGGGTCACCGTCGTCGGCGCCAGGGTGATGCGATCCGCCGGGGCGTGCGCGGTCACGCGCAGGACGACGAATTCGTCCAGAGCGGCGCCCGCATTGTCCCGACTGATCCCGTCGAGCTGCACCCGTCCCTGACCGCGGATGTCCTTGAAGGCCGGCAGGACCTTGCAGACCGCGGGACGCTTGCCTTCGATCTCGACGATGTCGCCGATCGCGACGCCCAGCCGAGCCATGTCGGCCGGATCCATCCGTGCGAAGGCACGCCCCACATCCTTGCTCAAGGCCTCCGAGACCTTGAGCCTCAGCTCGTTGGATTCGCTCATAGCGCTACTCTTGCTTGGTTTCCGTGTGTTGCGGTGCGACCTTTGGACAGCGGATTTCGACCACGCCGTTGTTGCAGGAGATGGTCGCGACATGATCGACACAGTGCGCAGGCAGCACGATCTCCTTGTAGTAGGAGCGTTCACCCTCCCCGGCACGCAGGGTGAGGATGTCGTCCGCAAGATCCACATGAACATCGGGGCTCGAAACACCGGGCATCTCGGCGACCAGGATCACCTCGTCGGGTTCGTCGAAGAGATCGATGACGGGCTCACGGACCTCCTGGACCACGGCGTGTCCGGTCGCCTCGTCGCGCTTGATGTTGCCGAAGGGCTCGACCTTGACCTCGTCGCGATCACCGCCGAGACCGGTGCGCACGGTAAAGCCGTAGACCCCTTTGAGGGTGTTGCCTCCGTTCTGGACGTCGAAGTTGCCCGAGCGTTTGAGCTGCTCGCCCTTCTCGGCGAGATCACCGAGCTTCTCGACGAGATTGGCGAGCCCCCCGAGGAAACCTTCGACGGATCCGTCCCGGCCTTTGCTGCTGCTCATGGTTCCTGACCTCTTGATCTGGGGGTTATCGAATGTCCGAGGGCGCGCCCGTCGCTGCGCGGGACGCGGTGCCTAAGTGCTGCCTTCAGGTCTCGGCCTCGGCCACTCCGTCGGATCCGACCGGTTTGCCGAGCGGGTAGACGACCCGGATGTCCGAGGTCAGCCCGGGCGTGATGTCATGCAACATGCCGAGAAAGAGGATGCCGACCTCGCCGGCCTTCAAGGTCTCGTTGATCCGTCCGGCGATGAAGAAATCGCGTAACTTGAGCAGGGTCCGGGCCTGTATCTGCAGGGCGTCGCGGTCGTCGCTGTCCAACCCCTGCTGCTCGGGGTCCAACAGGCGTTTTGCCAGGTTGTACTCCTGCAGCAGCAGCGGCCCGGACTCGGTGCCCATCAGGGTTGCGCCCTGGCTATGAAGACGCAGCAGGATCCGATGGTTGCGGCTCCCCTTGTAGGTCATCTCCTTGACGATCTCCAGCTCGTGGCCGCAGATCGGAAGACCGTCCTGATAAAGCCGGGTCCGGGTCGGATCCAGGTCCAGGCCATCGATCAGTTGCTCGATCTCGGTCCACATCTGCTCCACCGTGTGCACCCGCCGCCGCCACGCCTCGGCGCCGAAGGCGGTATGGGTGGCCGATTGCACGGGCGCGCGGAGTGCGCCGAGATCCACCTGGCTGTGGATCACGGGGCAGTAGATGAGGGTCCGGGTCGCGTCCGGGGCGACCTGCAGGGTCCTGGTGTGCTCGGCTGGATCGGACATGATGATTCGCGCTCCCTCAGAGGACGGTCTCGGCCGCGGCGGACTGTTTGACCAATAGGGACTCCAGGCGAGCGAGGCGGTCTTCGATGCCCGACGCCGCCGCGGTGCCGGGCAACGAGGCAGCAGAGGCTTGGGACGAGAGCCCCTTGAACATGGCGTTGTCGGACCACCAATCGATACCCATCTCGCGGGCCTTGTCGACCGAGCAGATGACCAGCCGCAGCTGGATCGTGAGCAGCTCGATGTCCACCAGCTTGATACGGATGTCACCGGCGATCACGATCCCTTTGTCCAGGACACGTTCCAACAGATCGGCAACGCTGGTGCTGTTGGTGGAATGGGTGAGTGTAGAGCGCTGAACGGACATGCTTACATCCTCAAAAGAGCTTGCCGAGCGGACCTAGATCGAGATTTAGGTCCTGCTCCTCGAGTCCGAGGAGTCGGCGCAGACGCTCGATCTCTTCGGACTGACGCATCAAGGCGAGCCCCAGCTGCTCGATCTCGTCCTCGTCCAGATCGCCTCCGTCGACACGGCGAATCGCTTGGCGCTCGAGCAGGACATGGAGCAGCTTCACGACGGTCAAGACCAATTGACCCAGACCCCGCTGCACACGTTCCGGATCGATATCGATGCGCCTGCCCGCGGCGGCGACCTTGGTCTCCAGGAGGTCCGCCAGCAGGTTGGCCCGCTGCAGGGTCGACGTGTCGGGTGCGGCCGAGGCTGCGCTGCTCGGGGCCGTGCCGGTTCTAGTGTCGGACATAAAGCATCTCCCGCTTTGCCGTCTCGACCGAGGTGATGACCAGTTGCAGGCTGAGATACAAGAGGTCGACGTTTGCGACCGCAATGGTTAGCTCGCCGGAGACCACCGCTCCCTTGTTCAGGATTCGATCGAGCGCCTCGCACAGCGAGACCCTTTGGATTTCTTCCGGGCAGTCCGGGTGTTCGCCGATCGCGAGCATCATGATGCGTCCTCGCCCGCTCCGTCGAGATCATCCTCATCCTCGTCGGAGCCGAGCTCGTTCGCATCCTCCCGCGCATCCAAGGCGTCGAGCTCGTCGAGCAGGGCCTGCTCACGGGTATCGAAGGTGTCGTCCGTGATCTCGCCTTGCTCCAAGGCGCGATAAAGGGCGCTCAAGGCAGCCATGATCTCGTCGCGCCGGGCGCGCTGCTCCGCGGTCGCGGACTTATGGATCTCCTCGAAGACCCAGATGATACCCTTGAAGGGCGCAGCGAGAAGATCATCGACGATCAACACGGTTTACCTCCGAGGGGACCAGTGTTGCACCATCGGCACCGCTGCGACCCCGATTGCGGAACAGGTTGCGGCGTCAGACATGGATGTCCATCTCGACGAAGTTGTGGGGCGCCCAAGGTCCGTTGAAATCGAAGGCATAGTTGTTGTCGAAGGGACGCGCGGCCTGCAGGACGACCTGCTCGAATCGCCCGGCGGCATCGCGATCGACGAGACAGGCCAGGTGTAAGACCTCCTTCTCGGTACGGCACTTGTTGCGCTTGATCTCGCGACAGCAGCTGCGCATGACGGACTCGACCTGCTCCGTGTACTCCTCGCGATCCTGCTCCAGGAGACGCTCGAAGCTTCGCCCGAGCGTGATCATCTGATCCTGGGTGAGGTTGCTTCCGTCGCGGAAGAAATCGTCGCGAAGCTCCTGCAGCTCCGGATGTGCGCCGACGAAATACTCGAAGATGTTGGGGACGTCCCAGGACATGCGCAGTCCCATCTCCAGACTGCCGTCCACTCGCTCGAGCTGATTCAGAAAAGCGTCTTGGTTGTCCTTCAGGATGCGGATGATCGCGGCCTCGTCGTCGGCCATCAGGCCGAAGGCCGCAGGCAAGGGGGAGACCTCGCGCAGCACCTGTTTGAGCACCTCTTGGTGCGCGGCCATATTGCGCCGCTGGGGACGAATCCGCCCGCCGGAGAGATCGCTCACGACCGCGGCGACACGCCCATCGCCGATGGTGTAGACCTCGCTCTCGTCGAGCCCGATCCGTCCCAAGGAGTGATCGCCCCGGTCGGGAATGATTGCGTAGATGTAACGCCCCGCCGCCACGTCTTGCCGCTTCGCCTGTTGCATCTCTGGACCTCTCGCTCGAATGTTTCCCGCCGTGCCTTCTTGGCTCAATAGCGGATCTTGACGGCCTCGCCGACCGAGGTTTCACCCGAGGTGGTCTGACGCCCCGCGCCGGTGCCTTTGCCCCGTCCTCGATGGGGCTGCGTCGGAACGCGGCCCGAACCCGGTCGAGCGTTGGCCGGAGGGCCACCCGGTGCGACGGCTTCCACGCCGAGGATCTGCAGCAGCTGCTCCATCTCCTCGGCGATCTCGGCGCAACGCGCGTCGATATTGTCGACCCGCAGCATGGCACTGGCACGCTCTTGGAGCCGACGATGGCGCTCGGTCTCGAGCGCGAAGAGGCGCATGTACATCTTGTGCGGGGCACGCACATCGTCGGCCATGCCCGCGAGGGTCTTGATGTCCCGGACGCTGCGTGAGGGTTGGGTGAACTTGGACATCTCAGATCTCCTTGTGCAGACCTTTGGGCTCGACGATCTTGGGTCTGCGCGCCCGAGCGCTGATGCTGGCGACGACATCGTCCACCGGCGATTCGCCCAAGGCATTGCCGTCGCGGCGGACCTTCGCCGAGTCCATGTCGAGGATGTCGCGGCAGATGTCGCGGAAAAAGCTGTTGTTCGAGCGGGCGCTGATCCTGCGATCCGCCATGATGCGCGCGATGGCGATGCAGGCGCGCAAGGTCGGGCGATGATGATTGACACTCTGCCCGCGCAGCTCTCGGACGATATCGACTACGATGGCGACCTCGCTCGGCGGCAGACCCGATTTGGCCCGGGTGACCCGGATCTCGGTCTCGCGGTCGTAATGACCGATCTTCATGGTGATCATCCGGTCCATGAGGGCATCCTGGGTCTTGTGCGTACCCGCATACTCCTCCGGGTTGGAGGTAAAGATGACCCGAAACTCCGGATGGACCTCGAGATACCCGGCGCCTTGATGACGGCGGTTGGGAAGATTCAGGATGCCCTCGCCGAGGATACTCAAAAAGATGTTGTTGACCTCCGGGCGGGACCGGTTGAACTCGTCGTAGATCAGGGTCTCGCCGTTGAGACACGCGGTCGTCACCCGGTTGTCGATCCAGAAGGTTCGAACCTCCTCCTGGGTCTTGACCACGGAGTGAATGTAATTATCGACCAGGGTGTTGCGCCGATAGCCGTTGTCCTGACCCACCATGTCGGCGAGACCCAGCTCGTCGTTGCCGTGGATGAGTTTCACCGGACGGCCGCGCTTTGCCGCGGCATGGAAGGCCAAGGTGGTCTTGCCGGTTCCCGCGGGGCCTGCGAGATGAACGGGGTAACCGGCCTGCAGATAGGCGGATGCCCGCTCCGCGAGCGCCTCGACCGACGGCGTGCAGACGAAGGTATCGCTCGCCTCGGGTTGCACATTGTCGTTGTTCAAGGCCGAGACCTCGCTGGCATCTTGCAGGGGTTTGGCGCTCATGTGTGTTGTCCTGGCATCGATTGGGCACGGGGCCTCCCGGGCCCCGCACAGTGGTGGATTCCTTGACGCTCGGCCGGTCCTGCCGGATCAGTCGGTCTTGAATCCCTCGTCTCGGGCCCGAGCAGGTTTCGGCTCCGGCTTGGCCGGTTTGTCCTCCGGTTTCGCCATCGAATCGGCGGCAACGAACGGCTTCGGCGCCGGTTTGGCGTGCGCCTTCGGACGCGCTGCGGGGGAGGGGGCCGAGGCCGGTGGCCGGGCCTTCGCCATGCCGCCACGCCAAGCCTCGCGGGCGGAGGCACGTTCGCGACTCAGGTCATCGACCAGTTGGACGGTCTCGCGCCTGAGGCCTGTAACGGCATCGACGATGTCGGCCACGAAGGCTTCTCCGGCAGCCCGTACCTCGGTCGCCATCTCGCCTCTTGCCTGCCGAAATCCATCCTGCAGTCGGGAGACATCCTCGCGCATCGCGGCGCCTTGGCTGGCTCGCTCGGCACGCGCCTCGGCGGCCGACTCGGCGAAGGACCGGCGAGCCGCGTCGCGCTGTGCCGCGGCCTCGACACGGAGATCGGCGACCTCGCTGCCCAGCTGTGTCATAAAGGCGTTGCGGTCAGCCCGGCCGGATTGCGCCATCTCGGCGAAATCCGTGTGGAACCGGCTCTGGAGTGTCTCGACGCTGTCCTTCAGATTGGTCATGAAAGCGAGCGCGCTGGCCGAAATCTCCTCGCGGGTCTCGGCGATCAGGGTATGACGGTTGGTGCGGTCCGATGCGATCTCGTCGCGCAGCCGCCCCATGTCTTCGGTAAAACGGCCCATGGTGTGCTCCTTGTATCAGGTTGCGGAATCCGACCCCGAGCAAGCAGGCCTTCGCGCCACCCGACGACCGGGCTCGGCGCGGACGGCCGCCTGACCCGGCGGGAGATGCCGCCTCGAGGCGATGCCCCGAGCATAAGAGCGGCATCTCCCGAGGTACTAGCCCCTAGATCAAGCCGGAGCAGCTGCCGGAGCGGTCAGGCCGATGGCCTCTGCATACTTGAGGTAGGTTTCGACGGAGGCGATCACCACACGGGCCTCAATCGCCAACAGCTCGATGCCGACCAGGGAGACCTTCACCCACGCGTCGATCACGATGCCCTTGTCGAGGATCCGGTCAACGACTTCGGCGAGACTGGAGGAATCGGTGGAATTTGCTACTTTTGCCATGATCTCTGTCCTAATAAAGAGTCTGGACGAATGCACGGAATGTGCGTTGTAAGCGAACCCGGCGGGCCTGGATCGAATCCCGTGCTCCCTTTACCCCGGCCCCAACGAAGTCGTTCAGCCATCGGATACCCTCGATGATCCTTGCGACTCCTCGTTCGGCGTCCTGCCTGTCGGGTTGCTTGATTCTTATAGAGCATGTGCCGTGCCAGTATTTCAAAGAGCGACGCAGATTATTTATTAACCGGAAAAACAGTGGGTTGTTCGTTTTAATTGGATGCGCATTTGGTCACTCGCGCGTTCGAAGCAATAAAAGCATGGAGCAGAGACCATAATCATGGCGGCCGCTCCATAGAGATGATGCGCCATACCGAGCATTTTAAGAGTGCGAATTGTCAATCCAAATCAAGTAATTGCGAATTATCAATAGGAGTCATGTCGGCGCCTGCGCGTTTTGAAGAGCTAAACCGCGTCCAGAGCGAGATACTCATTTTCGAGTGAGCTCGACGTTTGGTGCATCCACGGCCCTTAGCGGGAACGCGTTTAGAAATCATATATTTTGTAATCTCTTAAACCGCGCCATCGCCAGCGGTCGTCAAATCTGCCAGCCGAACCCATCCAAAGAAATCGCATACCGCACCGGGCGCGGTTTGGAAGGCTCGGGATTCTTTCAGTGATGAATCGCGGACGGCACCGTATCGATGAAGCAGGATTCAAATCGATGAAGACGCGAACCGTGTTCAATAAGACCGGTCCGTAGGTTTGACGAGTTTATGACCGGGGCGGCAATGCGGCGATGCGATCGATGATGTCGAGGATGTCGTGATGCAGAAACGGCTTGGCGACGAAGTGCTGGATCATGCCGGTCCAAATCAACTCTTCGACCGTCGGATCATCGGAGAAAAAATAACCCGAGATCAGCACGATCACCGGATCCTCCAGGCGTTCTCGGAGATGACACACCAGGGTCGTGCCGAGGATATCCGGGAGCTTGGCATCGACGAAGACGGCCCGATAGCGCTTCAGACGACAGAGCCTGAGCGCCTCTCGTCCGCTGAGTGCGTGGTCGACGGGGAAGCCTCTGCGTGCGATCAGACGCCCGAGGATCCAGTTGATCGCGGGCTCGTCATCGACGGTGAGGAAGGTCGGGGGCTGCCCGTCACTCACGGCACGAACGGACGTCGCCCTCGCCGGGGCACGGCGGTTCGGCCAAGGGCAGGCGGACGCAGAAACAGGTTCCGATTCCGACCTCGCTTTGCACGTCGATCCGTCCCCGATGCTGTTCAATGATCGAATAGCAGATGGACAGACCGAGCCCTGTACCATGCCCGATCGGCGAGCGGGTGTAGAAGGGATCGAAGATCCTGACGATGTGCGCCGCGTGGATGCCGACCCCGGTGTCGCTGATGCGCACCGAAACCTCTTCGACCTCTTGGTCGACAGCGATGGAGAGTCGACCGCCCGCCGGCATGGCCGCCATGGCATTGAGAAAGAGATTGAGGAACGCTTGCTCAAGCAGGCTCGGGACACCGCGCACCCAGAGCGGCCGATCGCCGACCTGCATCTCGACCTCGATGCGTGCGATCTGCGCCTGGTGACTCACGACCGAAAGGGCCCGCTCGAGCAGTGCAACCGGCTCCACCAGGGTCATCTTCTCCACGGCGCAGGGGCGCGCGAAGCGCAGCAGATTCTCGATGATCTCGGATGCCTTGCTGACACCCGCGATCGTCTTCTCGACACATTCGCGTTGCAGCTCCGGCTCCAAGGAGTCGTCGAGCAGAAACTGGGCTGCCGAGGAGCAGACCGCCAGGGGATTGCGGATCTCATGGGCGATCCCGCCCGCCATCACACCAAGCGCCGCCAATTTCTGGGACTGCAGCAGCTCGGACTGCATTCGGTAGCGCTCGGTCAGATCACGACCGGCCGCAACCATCCCGATCAGGGTTCCGTCCTCGCTCAACATGGGCGCGATGGTCCAGGACACCGCGATCCCCTCCCCGGATACCGTGCCCAGCGTCCACTCTTCGTTCAGACTGCCCGGCAACACCGTCGCCCGGGACAAGGCCATCTCGACCTCCGGGCGTTCCGTTTCCAGAAAGAGCTCCGAGAATCCGCGATGCATCACGACCTCGGCCGCATAACCGGTCAGGCGTGCGGCCGCGCGATTCCAACTGAGGATATGCCCGTCGGTGTCGGTGGAGACCAGGATATCGCTGGCGCTCTCGACTACGCTGGCGAGATGACGCTCGACACGCTGGATATCCTTGCTGAGACGCTCCTGCTCGGTGATGTCCTCCATCAGAAACATGGCATGGGCAACCCTGCCCTTCGCCGGCAACGGCAACGCCCGAAAATAATAGGTTCGCATGGGCATCCCCGGGGCACGGAAGGTAATCCGTCGGAAGGGGCTCTGCTCATTGTTCACGAAGACACGTTGCACGCAGTCGAGGATATCGGTCCGCTCGACGATTGCAGCCGGAAAGACCTCCTCGAAACGCCGACCGAGGGTCTCCGCGTCGGTGCGATTGCCTTTTCGCAAAAAGTTGCGGTTGGCCATCACGATCCGCAGACGACCGTCCACCACCAGGATCGAGGAGGGGATGGCGTCGAAAAGGGTTCGAAACATGATTCCACCGAGCGGCCGCGGGCTATCGGGATCGTCCGCGACCGTTTCAATCCAGTGATCGGATATCGTCATCGATGGCTCCAACGAAGTTGTATGGGGGCCATGGACCGGTCAAGAGTCCCGTCCCGCGCAGACTCGACGCGTCCTGCCGCAGACATTCGACAAAGTGTTCGCCCTGCTCGCGCGGAACCAGGAAATACAGCGAGAGCAACGATCGTCCGTCGATCTGGCCAAGCTCCTCGCGGACCTCTCGAAAGCGCCCGGCTACCCGGCCCTTGATGACCTCGCGCGCCTCGCGTGCTCGCGCGGCAAGGCTCGCCTCCACATCGAGGCGGTGACGGATCGCGAGAAGATGCGAAAGGCCCGGACCCATGTCCGGATCGGCGCGCGGGTCACTCGGCGCATTCGCATGCAGCCTCGGAGCCGCGTCGTCGTCCGTCGCTGCCGGCGCGTCGGCCGGAAGCAGCAGTCGAATACCGAACTCGAGACAATCACCGACCTGATCGAGCAGTCCGTGCAATCGATCGCGGGACCTGTGGAGGAGTTTCCCGACCGCTTCGTCGCCGGCTAAAAGACAACCGAACCGCACGGGGATCACCGCCGCGCACGCATGGATCTCCGCGACGATGTCCGCGTAGCGCTGGAGCCCGACACTGCTCGCGCCCGCAATCTCGCTCGGTTCCCGATCGGCCACCAAGGCCGCGAGCCCGTCGCGCTCGATCCAGCGCAGACCGGCCTCCGCACGCGCGATCGACCCGGGCGGAGAACGCAGGATGCAATGGAGCATCGGACGGGGCCGATCGCTCATGGTGTCCCGCAAAAACTGTACAGTGGCCAGGGACCCGAGCAATGCAGGTCGAGGCCCTGGTCCGCGAACGCCTCGCGGCTCCGCTCGATCGCTTCGCTCAGCGACGGACCCAGATCGCGAGCAACCAGACAGGCCCGACTCGCGACCATTTCGTCACGCAGGGGCCGAATCAGGAGCGTCTCGCAGCTCGGCCGCAACGCCTCGTCCAGACACCCGATCTGTCCCTTCAGCCAGGGGCCGATGGCCTGCTCGGCCTCGCCGCGGCGCCGTTGTTTCAGGAGATAACCGCGCCCCCCGGCGGGCACGTCCCCTCCTTCCGGATAGAGCGACTGCATCCGCGTGGCGATGACCCGCTCGCGGTCCATCGAGACCTTGACTGCCCATTCCTCACGCCCGGCCATACGCTCGAAGAAGTCGAGCAGGGCACGGCGTCGCGCGGCCACCTCGAGAGCAAGGGCCGGCAGCGAGGAGAACAAGGTGGCGAAGGTCAGCGGGAACACGGTCGACCGTTCCATGGTGCGTGTAATCACCCGATCATGGGCCTGCGCACGCGGCACCAGCCACTCGAGATCGGCGAGCCGTTGCTCCGCCTCGGCACCTGCAAAGCGCCCGAGAGGCACGCGACTGAGGATGACATCCAGTCCAGCAAGACGCCGGATCTCGATCGGGTCTTCCCAACCGCAGTCATCGAATCTCAGATCCGACGCCAAACAGGCCGGTGCGAAACAGAAACAATAGAACGCGTCCACGGGCGCCTCACACCCCCAATCCGTAGGCCTTCAACTTGGTGTGAACCGTCTTGTAGTCCACTTGGAGCATCCGAGCCACCGCCGCCTTGTTGCCGTTGTGGCGTCGCAGGGCGCTCGAGAGGACCTCCCGTTCCAGATGCTCGACCCGTGCGCGCACGATCTCCTTGAGCGAGAAACCTTCGCTGTCCGGATCCATTTGGGTGGCTATGGACTCGCCTAGCGGATTCGACTGGGTTCGGAACCCGGACTCCGGGAGGTCAAGGTGATTGACATCGATGAGGTATTGCGCGATCAAGACCGCACGACGCACGACGCTCCTGAGCTCACGCACATTGCCCGGCCAGTGGTAGGTCAACATGGCTTGGACGGCCTTGTCCGTGAAATGACCGATGTGTTTGTGCAGATCCCTGTTCGCATCGACCAGAAACTGGTTGGCGATGTGCATGATGTCCTCCCGCCGCTCGCGCAGCGGCGGGATCGCGATGCGATAGTCGGACAGCCGATACAGCAGGTCGGCGCGGAAACCGCCCTCGCTCACCGCATCGGCCAACTGCCGGTTGCTCGCCGAGATCAGCCGCACGTCGACCGGGATCGGCGTGCTGCCCCCGACCCGGTAGATGACCCGTTCCTGCAGAACCCGCAAGAGCCGAGCCTGCGCCGATAGGGACAAATTGGTGATCTCGTCGAGAAACAGCGTCCCGCCGTCGGCGGCTTCGAACCGTCCCGCCTGTTGCCGATCCGCACCCGTAAAGGCGCCGCGCTCGTGGCCGAACAACTCGTTCTCGATCAAAGACTCCGGGATTGCACCGCAGTCGACGGCAACGAAGGGCTGCTTCGCCCTGGGACTGGCCTCGTGGATCGCATGGGCGACCACCTCCTTGCCCGAGCCGGTCTCCCCGAACAGGTTCACCGAGAAGTCCGTGGGTGCCACCCGCTCGATGTCCTCGATGGTTCGCGTGATCGCCGTGCTTGTCCCCATCCGCTCGGTCAGCGGATCCCGACCCCCAATGACCGGGAAGGGACGTGAATCATGCTCCAACGCCCCCTGAACCCTGGCTAAAAATTCTTTGTTACCCATTGGCTTGGCGAGATAATCGTAGGCGCCTTCCTTGATGGCGCTGACCGCGCCTTCCAGATTGGCGAACCCGGTCAGAAGGATCACCGGCAGATCCGGGAGAGCGAGCTTGAGCTGACGCAAGAGTTCCAGCCCGGTCATGTCCGGCAGTTTCCAGTCGAGGATCGCCAGACTCGGCCCGTAAGTCTCCGATAGGCGCAGCCCCTCCCCCGCCGAACGGGCCGTGATGACCCCATAGCCTGCACGCTGAAGGAGAAGCTGCAGGATTCGCAGCATGCTGTCGTCGTCATCCACGACAAGGATGACGTCCGACCAATCGTTCGTTTCCTTGTTCATCATTGTTGATTTCCGATGCTTGGGTAGGCGTTCGGGTACCGGATCAAGTCCGGTTTCGGCGCGTTGGTCGCGCAAACCATCCGCTGGGTCTCCCGGGCCCCATGAACTTCAACCTCCCAATGGTGGACCATCCGCGCCGCGCGAGGGGTAAAGATTTGTGAAGAAGGAGCAGAGGAAATGCTTGACCGCGCGTGCGCTCCGATTGCCCGAGATCCGGATTCAGTCGCGATCGGCGGGACCAATCAGGCGCTTGACGGTCGCCCGCAATAACCAGGCAACGATTGGTTTTTCGAGCACGGCATCTGCCCCCATGACGCGACTGATATCGAGCACGTGGGTCCGCTGCCCGTAACCGGCATCCCCGCTGACGGCGAGGATGCGGGTTGCGCCGCCCATCGTCCGCATCCGTTTGATCACCTCGAACCCATCGATGTAGGGCATGTAGATGTCGACGATCAAGAGGTCAGGCGCGCTCGCCTCGGCAGCGAGGAGCGCGCGGTGAGGTTCGCTGTAGGTCTCACATTGGTAACCCCAGGAGATCGCGAGGCGCGACGTGGCACGCAGCAGAAGCAGGTCGTCATCGACGACCATGATGCGAGCTGCGTCGGTACCCGGATAGCGGCCCGAGGATTGCTCGAACGCTGCCTGGCGCAGGACCCGATCGACAGGTCCGAAGCAAGGTGTGACGTTCCGCCGCTGCTCCTCGGCAGTCCCGGATGCACCGAACATAATTCCTTGGATCGGCTTTAGAAAACACCCGGATCCAGCTTCGATACGAGTGTCGTCGTCAAGGACGGTGGGATGCATGGTGACTCCGCTGATAAGGACCCTTCGGAACCTGTCCCTAAGGTCCATCCCAGACTGAATGGATCAAGTTCCGTATAACCGGCGCGGTCGGCAGGGAGATTCAACCGACACGAGTTTCCCCAAATTAACCTCCTTCAAGATCTTTGGGGCAAGTAAAGATTCGTGAAGGCGCCCCCGAGCGCGGCGGCTCTTGCGTCCTTTACAGATCTTTACTGTTTTCGTGATGGGTAAAGCGCAGGATAGAGGTTCAAGCCTGGAATCGTCTCCCGACCAACCTACCTCGGCCGGCACGCATTCAGGCTTGAATTCAGCAGCAAGCAATTGACCGCCATGGCGCACCACACACCCGCGATGGCGGTTTTTTTTCGTCACGGATGCAGGGTATCCGGCGCAGCCTCGCGATACGGAATCCCATCGCGCTCGAGGCGTTCGCGCAGGGCGTCCATCGCCGCTTCGATCCCGCTGCGCCCGCGAAAACCCAACCGAATGTGGGCATCATCTCCGAGATGAGGCAGGCTGAAGAGCTTCAGCTCGGGGAACCGGTCGCCGAGATCGCGCATCACGGGGATCAGGCTGCTTTCCGGGGTATCGAAAAGCTCGAAGGCCCGCTCCTGCACCAGGTCCGAGACGCCGTAGAAGCGATCCAACACCCATTGCGCCATCGGCCAGGCCATTTGGGGGAAACCCGGAAGAAACCAGTGCCCGCGCAGCGAAAAGCCCGGGATCCGGTTGATCGGGTTCGGAATCAGATCGCACCCTGCAGGCAGATCCGCCATAAGGATGCGGTTGGGGTAGACCTCGGCACCGAACTTCTCCTCGAGCAGGGCTTTGGCTTCGGGATGACGCATCAGATCCAGACCGACCGCGGTCGCGGCGCAGGCGCGGGTGTGATCGTCCGGTGTCGCGCCGATGCCGCCGCACACGAATACGGGATCCTGGCGCCCCAGCGAGAAGCGCAGATGGGCAACCAACACCTCCGGGTCGTCCGGAAGCAGCCAGTGCCACGCCAGCTCATGGCCGCGCTCGCCGACCATCTCCTTGAAGGCGCGCAGATGGGCATCGACGCGGGAGCCCTTGAGGATCTCGTCGCCGATCACGATGAGACCGAAGGCAGTGGGCGGGCGGTGTTGGTGCGTTGACATGAGGTGATGGGCCTTACTGATTAGGAACGACGTTCAGCCACCGGGCAGACGCAGCGTGTTTCCGGTGCTGAGGATCGGCCGAGCGAAGAGCC
Source organism: Thiocapsa rosea (assembly GCF_003634315.1). Lineage (NCBI taxonomy): Bacteria > Pseudomonadati > Pseudomonadota > Gammaproteobacteria > Chromatiales > Chromatiaceae > Thiocapsa > Thiocapsa rosea. Next base: position 3,919,686 of record NZ_RBXL01000001.1, on the reverse strand, counting down.
GACTGAAGTCGGCGTACCCGGGGGCCGACTGAAGTCGGCGGACCGGGGGGGAGCGACTGACGTCGGCGGTCCGGCCCGCGGGTTCGCCGGTTTCAACCGGCACCCGGGGCAGGCGGACTTCAGTCCGCCCAGGGCAACGATCGGCATATTAAACCGCGCCCGACGCGATAGGCGTCGTTTGTTGGATTGGCTTGGCCGCGGCGGCTCCGACGACCGCCGGAGCTGGCGCGGTTTAACTCACGAAAAACACCCATGTGCTCGGCATAAAAAAGGGGCTATAAGCCCCTTTTTCATGCACATCGAGACCCGGGGATTACTCGCCCGGCTCGATCGCCTTCATGCTCAAACGGATGCGGCCTTGCTTGTCGACCTCGAGGACCTTCACCCGGACCTGATCGCCCTCGGAGAGCTTGTCGCTCACACTCTGCACGCGCTCCTCGCAGATCTGGGAGATGTGCACAAGCCCGTCGCGTCCCGGCAGGATGGTGACGAAGGCGCCGAAATCCATCAGGCGTGCGACACGGCCTTCGTAGATCTTGCCGACCTCGACATCGGCCGTGATCAGACGGATGCGGCGCTTGGCCTCCTCGCCGGCGGCCTTCTCGACCGAGAAGATCTTGACCACGCCGTCGTCGTTGATGTCGATGGTGGCACCGGTCTCTTCCGTGATGGCGCGGATGACGGAGCCGCCCTTGCCGATGACATCGCGGATCTTCTCGGGATGGATCTTCAGCTCGATGATGCGCGGGGCATGCTCGGACATCTCGGAGCGATGTGCACCGATGACCTTGTTCATCTCGCCGAGGATGTGCAGCCGGCCGGCCTTCGCCTGATCGAGTGCCGTTTCCATGATCTCGGCGGTAATGCCCTCGATCTTGATGTCCATCTGCAGGGCGTTGATGCCCTCGGACGTTCCGGCCACCTTGAAGTCCATGTCGCCGAGGTGATCCTCGTCGCCCATGATGTCGGTCAGCACGGCAAAGGCATCGCCTTCCTTGATCAAACCCATCGCCACGCCGGCCACCGGCGCCTTCACCGGCACGCCGGCATCCATCAACGACAGACTGGTGCCGCAGACACTGGCCATGGAGCTGGAGCCGTTGGACTCGGTGATCTCCGAGACCACGCGCACCGAATAGGGAAACTCTTCGATGCTCGGCATGACGGCGAGCACGCCGCGCTTGGCCAAACGGCCGTGGCCGACCTCGCGCCGCTTCGGCGTGCCGACCCGACCGGTCTCACCGACACAGAAGGGCGGGAAGTTGTAGTGGAGCATGAAGTGCTCGCGCCGCTCGCCTTCCAGGGCATCGATGATCTGCGAATCGCGCTCGGTGCCCAAGGTGGTGATGACCAGGGCCTGGGTCTCGCCGCGCGTGAAGAGCGCCGAGCCGTGCGTGCGGGGCAGCACACCGGTGCGAATCGTGATGGGACGCACCGTCACGTTGTCGCGACCGTCGATACGCGGGTTGCCGGCGATGATCGAGCTGCGCACGGTGGTCTTCTCGAACTTCTCGATCGCACCCATCACCTGGGATTCGCTCCATGCGGGGCTCTCGCCGGCGCAAAGCTCGGCAACCACCGCCGCGCGGACTGCGTTCAGGGCGGCGTAGCGCGCTTGCTTGTCCTTGATGCGATAGCCCTCGGCGATACGCTCGCCACAGGCACTCGCCACGGCCTCGGCCAATGCGGTATCGGGCACGGGAGGCGTCCAGTCCATCGGGGGCTTGCCCGCTTCGGCAGCCAGCTCGCGGATTGCGGCAATGGCCGGCTTCATCTGCTCGTGACCGAACAGCACGGCACCGAGCATCACCTCCTCGGTGAGACCGCGCGCCTCGGACTCGACCATCAAGACCGCCTTCTCGGTCCCGGCAACGATCAGGTCGAGGTCCGAATCCGGACCCACACCGACGACCGCCGGATTGAGGATGTACTCGCCGTTCTTGTAGCCGACGCGCACGGCGCCGATCGGTCCGTTGAACGGAACGCCCGAGATCGCCAATGCGGCCGAGACGCCGAGCATGGCGGGAACCTCGGGATTGACCGCAGGGTTCAGCGACTTGACCGTCGCGATCACCTGGATCTCTTGTCTGAAACCTTTCGCGAACAGGGGACGGATCGGACGATCGATCAGACGCGAGGTGAGAACCTCGACCTCGCTCGGACGCCCTTCACGACGGAAGAAGCCGCCGGGGATCCGGCCGGCGGCATAGGTCTTTTCTTGATAATCGACGGTCAAGGGCAGGAAGTCGCGCACCGCGCCGGGGCGCTTGTCGACAACGACCGTGACCAGAACAACCGTATCGTCGACATTGACGAGCACGGCGCCGTCGGCCTGGCGCGCGATCTCGCCGGTCTCGAGCGTCACTGTCTGGTCGCCGAGCTTGAATTGCTTCACGATAGCTTTGGGAATCACAAGTAGATCCTCGGGGTATGTGGTCCGTCGTAGCGCCGGGCCTTGGGCCCCTGCACCTTAGGCGCGCCTGTAGGCGCTGTGGCAACAGGGCTGTGCGTCGGTGCCGCCGGCGGCATCCCTTCCGCGGGGAGCGGGCGGATCGGGGGCAACCCGACCGCCCGATCGCCGAGTCGGGAGGCGTGTCAGCGGCGCAGGCCGAGACGCGTAATCAGCTCGCGATAGCGGTCGACATCCTTGCGCTTGAGATAATCGAGCAGCTTGCGACGTGAATTGACCATGCGCACCAGACCGCGGCGCGAGTGATGATCGTGCTTGTGCTCCTTGAAATGATCGGTGAGCTGCAGAATGCGTGCGGTCAAAAGCGCGACCTGCACCTCCGGAGACCCCGTGTCGGCATCGGCACGACGGTAGTCTTCGACAATCTGTTTCTTCTCGGCTGCGGTCATTGTCATTGGTGGTCTCCCGGGTCAGTGATGGAGAAAAAAGGTCCTGGTCCGTCTCCGATTCGGGAGAGGGATGGATCACCCCGACAATGACATCAGGGGATCGGACCGTGGGTTTGAAACGTTTCCTTGGATCCCGCACACCGCCTTCACACCGCGGCATCGCGGGTTGCTCGGGCCTCATCGCGTGCGGTTTTGAATCTCTAAATCAGCCTCTTGGGCTGGACGCGCCCGTCGTCGAGGATACTGCCTACACCGACGAAGATCTGCGACGGATCATAGAGTCGGACCAGTCCGTCGGTCGGCGCCTGCGGGATCAAGACCGCCTGGCCTTGGCGCAGATAGAACGCGGCGTCGGCGGAGAGACGCACCGCCGGCCAGTGACCCAGGGCGCTGTCGAGCGGCAGGAGCAGCGCATCCAGACCGGCCATGTCGTCTTCGCCGGCCATCGCTTCGACCTGGTCCAGACCGACAAAGGGACCGGCGGTTTCCGCGTAAGGCCCCACGGCGGTGCGGCGTAGTCCGCTGACATGGGCGCCGCAGCCCAGCATGCGACCGATATCTTCGGCGAGCGTGCGCACATAAGTGCCCTTGGAGCAATGCACGTCCAGCTCGATCTCGGGTAGATCCATCGAGAGCAGATCGAGCGCGAAGATCTGAATCTCGCGCGGGGTCCGCTCGACCTCCAAACCCTGGCGCGCCAGCTTATAGAGCCGTTGCCCCTGGTGCTTCACGGCCGAGTGCATCGGCGGCAGTTGCGAGATGGTGCCGAGAAAGCCGAGCAGCACCTCGCGCACGCGCGCCTCGTCGATCCCGACGACGGGTACGTCGGCGACGATCTCGCCCTCGGCATCCGCGGTCGTGGTCGTCACGCCCAGGCGCACGCGCACCCGATAGCGCTTGTCCGCATCCAGCAGATAGGCGGAGAACTTGGTCGCATCGCCCAGACAGCAGGGCAGGAGTCCGGTCGCCAGAGGATCGAGGCTCCCGGTATGGCCGGCCTTGGCGGCGCGGTAGAACCGTTTCACGCGCTGCAGGGCGTCGTTCGACGACAGACCCAGCGGTTTGTCCAGCAGCAGGATGCCCGTGACATCCCGGCCTGTACTACGACGGCGTCCCATCAACCTGCGGCTCCTGATCGGCGTCTTGATGCGTGGATGTGTCGGACTGCCCGACCGCTTGCGCGATCAGCGCCGCAAGGCGCTCGCCTTTGCCGATCGACTCGTCGAACACGAAATGCAGCTGAGGGATGGTCCGAAGACGCACGCGCTGTGCGAGCCCGTGGCGGAGGAAGCCGGCGAGCTTCCCGTTGAGCAGACGCGCCTGCTCGGCGGCTTCGTCGTCCGTCGGGAAGCAGGTGAAGAAGACCTTGGCGTGCGCCAAGTCCCGCGTCACCCGCACCTCGTGGACCGTGATGTTGGCCAGACGCGGATCATTCACCTCGTCGCGCACCAACGTGGAGAGGACACGCTTCAGCTCGGCGCCGATGCGTTCGGTACGGTCGAATTCCTTCATCCGCTCAGATCTCGCGGGCCCGTTCTGTCCGCTCGAAGACCTCGATCTGGTCGCCCGGCTGCACATCGTTGTAGTTCTTCACGCCGATGCCGCACTCGATGCCGTTCTTCACCTCGTTCACGTCGTCCTTGAAGCGGCGCAACGACTCGAGCGCCCCCTCGTAGACCACGACATTGTTGCGCAGCACGCGGATCGGGCTGTTGCGACGAATCGCACCCTCGGTGACCATGCAGCCGGCAACCGCGCCGAACTTCGAGGAGCGGAAGACATCGCGCACCTGAGCCAGACCGATGATCTCCTCCGTGACGATCGGACTGAGCAGGCCCGAGATGGCCTTCTTCACGTCGTCGATCAGCTCGTAGATGATGCTGTAGTAGCGCAGGTCGAGGCCCTTGTCCTCGATCACCCGCCGTGCCGCGGCATCGGCGCGGACGTTGAACCCGAGCAGGATGGCGTTGGACGTCACAGCCAGGTTGGCGTCGGATTCCGTAATGCCGCCCACGCCGACCGCGACCAGCGCGACCTTGACCTCTTCGTTGCCGAGCTTCAGCAGGCTGTCTTTGAGTGCCTCGAGACTGCCCTGTACATCGGCCTTGATGATGAGGTTGACGCTCTTTTGCTCGCCGTCCTTGATCTGCGCGAAGAGCTGATCCAGGCTGACACCGCGCTGTTCGTCGAAACGGCTCTGACGCGAACGCGCCGAGCGGAATTCCGCGACCTCGCGAGCACGACGCTCGTCGGCGACCGTCATGACGTCGTCGCCGGCATAGGGCGTGCCCGAAAGACCCAGCACCTGCACCGGAATCGACGGACCGGCCGCCTCGACCGGGGCGCCGGCCTCGTCGAACATGGCGCGCACGCGACCGTACTCCCCGCCGCTGACGATGATGTCGCCGCGCCGCAGTGTTCCGGATTGAACCAGGACGGTCGCGACCGGACCGCGTCCCTTGTCGAGACTGGACTCGACGATGGTCCCGCGGGCGGGGCCGTCGACGGCGGCCTTCAGCTCGAGCACCTCGGACTGCAGCAGGATACCGTCGAGCAGATCGTCGATGCCGTCGCCGGTCTTGGCCGAGACCTGCACCATCATGGTGTCGCCGCCCCACTCCTCGGCGACCACCTGATGCTGGGTCAGCTCCTGCATCACCTTGTCCGGATGGGCGTCCGGTTTGTCGATCTTGTTGATCGCGACGATGATCGGAACCCCGGAGGCACGGGCGTGCTGGATGGCCTCGACCGTCTGCGGCATGACGCCGTCGTCGGCCGCCACCACCAGGATGACGATGTCCGTGACCTTGGCCCCGCGAGCCCGCATCGCCGAGAAGGCGGCATGGCCCGGTGTATCGAGGAAGGAGACCGTGCCCTTGGCCGTCTCGACGTGGTAGGCGCCGATGTGCTGGGTGATCCCGCCCGCCTCGCCGGAGGCGACACGGGTGCGGCGGATATAGTCGAGCAACGAGGTCTTGCCGTGGTCGACGTGACCCATGATGGTCACGACCGGCGGACGCGGCAGCATCTCGGCCTGCTCGACCTGCTCCTGGACCTCTTCCATCAGCACGCCTTCGGCGTCGCGCTCGTCGGCACGGACCGCCGTGTGGCCGAGCTCTTCGACGACGATGGTCGCCGTATCGCGATCGAGCGCTTGGTTGATGGTGACCATGACGCCCTGTTTGAAGAGCTCGCGGATCACCTCGGAAGCCTTGACCGACATGCGGCTGGCGAGCTCGCCGACCGAGATGGACTCGGGGATCTCGACCTCGCGGATCACCGGCGCGGTCGGTTTCTGGAAGATATGCTTGTCCTGAAGCTGCGGCTTGAGCGTCTTTTTCTTTCGACGCAGTCCGCGCCCGGCGGCACCGCCGCTGGCGTCGATCTCTTCGTAATCGGCACCCGGAACCACCGCAGCATCGCGGCTACGCGAACTGTCTTTGCGTCCAGCCTTCTTGACCGACCGCTCCTTCTCGGAGAGTTCGGCAGGCTTCTTCGGGGGGGCTTTCTTCGGCTTCGCGGCCTCGGCGCGACGCACGACGGCCGCCACTACGGGCTCTTCCTCGTCGGCTTCGATCGCGCTCTCGATCTCGATCGCAGCACTCGCGGCCGAGCGCTCCGCCTCCTCGGCAGCGAGACGCGCCGCCTCTTCCGCCGCACGCGCTGCCTCGGCAACGCGTCGCTCCTGCTCCTCGATCCGACGCTTCTCGTCCTGCTCGCGCGCTTGGCGCTCTTGATCCTCCTGCTCGGCGAGCCGGCGCGCCTCCTGCTCGGCACGCAACGCCTCGAGTTCGATGCGGCGACGCCCGCCGTCATGCGCAGGTGCCGCCGACGAGGAGCGCTCGCGCTGGGGCCGCGCACGCTCCACGGCAGGCCGCTGCTGGGCGCTGGCCGCGGACGGCGGGGGCACGGGCTCGTCGGCGCGCTTGATGTAGGTCCGTTTGCGCCGAACCTCGACACTCACGGTCTTAGCCCGAGCGGCGGGGGTTGGTCGCGTACTTCCGACATTTCCCCGTGGAGCCGCCGCGGGTTGGCGCAGCTCGCTGACCGACTTGCGCTTAAGCGTGACTTGACCGGGCGCCGTACCGCTGTCGGCTTCGGCCTTTCCGTGGCTGCGACGCAGGTAGCCGAGAAGCTGGAGTTTCTCCTGCTCCGTCAAGGTGGTTTCCGCGTTTTCCGCGGTGATGCCTGCCTCGTTCAGCTGTGTCAGGAGACGCTCAACCGGGATGCCGACCGTAGAGGCGAGTTGCTTGACCGTGACTTCACTCATGAACTGACCTTTATTCCTCTATTCCTGCGGGGCGTCCGCAAACCAGGGCTCGCGGGCCTTCATGATCAAGCGGGCCGCACGCTCGCGGTCCATCCCGTCGATATCCAGCAGGTCGTCGACCGACTGCTCGGCGAGATCCTCGACTGTGGCCACGCCGCGTTCCGCAAGGGCATAGGCCAGTGGCTCGTCCATCCCGTCCATATCGAGCAAACCCTGCTCGGGATCCCGAGCCCCGTCCTCCTCGGTCGCGATCGCGCGCGTCAACAACACATCGTTTGCGCGCTCGCGCAGCAGCTCGATCGTTTCATCATCGAGCTCGTCGATCGCCTGCATCTCGACCAAGGGCACGTAGGCGACCTCGTCGACCGTGCTGAAACCTTCTTCGACCAGGATCGCCGCGAGATTCTCATCGACCCCGAGCTGCTCCATGAAGTTCTGGACGGAGCGAACGGCCTCTTGCTCGCCTTTGGCCGCCGCGTCCTCCTCGTTCATCACGTTGAGCTCCCAGCCGGTCAACTGACTGGCAAGGCGCACGTTCTGACCATTGCGTCCGATCGCCTGCGCAAGGTTTTCTTCCTTGACGGCGACGTCCATGCTGCGCGCCTCTTCGTCGATGACGATCGAGACGACGTCGGCCGGGGACATGGCGTTGATGACGTACTGGGCGGGATTGTCGTCCCAGAGGATGATGTCGACACGCTCGCCGTTGAGCTCGTTGGAGACGGCTTGAACGCGCGAGCCGCGCATCCCGACACAGGCACCGACAGGGTCGATGCGCGGGTCGGTGGTCCGCACCGCGATCTTGGCACGGGAGCCCGGATCGCGTGCCGCACCCAGGATCTGAATCAGCCCCTCTCCGACCTCGGGCACCTCGAGCTTGAACAGCTCGATGAGCAGCTCCGGGGCGGTGCGGCTGACGAACAGCTGCGGACCCTTCGGCTCGGAGCGGACATCGTAGAGATAGCCGCGCAGTCGATCACCGGGGCGCACCGACTCGCGAGGAATCACATGATCGCGCGGCACCAGGGCCTCGGCGTTGCTGCCGAGATCAACCATAATGGTACCGCGCTCGGCCTTCTTCACGATGCCGGTCACCAATTGACCTTTGCGCTCGCCGAACGCCTCGACGATCTTCGCACGCTCGGCCTCGCGGACCTTCTGCACGATGACCTGCTTTGCGGTCTGGGCCGCGATCCGCCCGAACAGCTCCGAGTCGATCTCTTCCTCGATGAAATCGCCGAGGCCGAGCTCGGGCTCGAGAATCTGTGCCGCGGACTCGGTGATCTGTCGCGACGGGGCATCCAGAACACCCAGCTCGGGATCGGGCACGATCTCCCAGCGCCGGAAGGAGCGATAGTCGCCGGTCTTGCGGTCGATCGCCACGCGCACATCGATCTCCCCGCCGTGTTTCTTGCGGGTGGCCGACGCCAGCGCGGCCTCGATGGCCTCGAAGATGACGCCTTCGGGGACGTCCTTCTCGTTCGAGACGGCCTCCACGACCAATAAGATCTCTTTACTCATTCCACCTCATCCGACTCAATAGATCCGGCTCGCAACAGGGTCGGGCGATGCCACCGACAACCGACGTGCGACTTGACCGAATGCGGCTATGTTGGTCCGGTACGACGCCAAGCCCGGCGCGTCAAAACATCAAAAGACGGGAACGAGCCGGGCAATCTCGATCCGATTCACGGGGATCGCCCAGAGACGACCGTCCGCCTCGAGGCTCACGACGCCGTCTTCGCATCCACGGAGAACCCCTTCCAGACTGCGCCGCCCTTCGAGCTTCTCGCTCAATCGAACCTTGGCGCGCGAACCTTCGAAACGCCGAAAGTGCTCGGGAAAGACGAGCGGCCGATCCAGCCCCGGGGATGAGACCTCGAGGTCGTAGCGCCCTTGGAGCGGGTCTTCGACATCCAGGACTGCACTCAACTGGTCGCTCACGGCGGCACAGTCGTCGAGTCCGATGCCGTCCTCCCGGTCGATGTAGACGCGCAGCGTGGCGCCGCTCGCACCGCGCTGAAACAGCTCGACACCGACGAGCTCATAGCCCAGAGGCTCGACAACCTCGCGGGCCAACAGGTTGAGACGACTGTCCGCAGACTCCATCGCACGCCCTTCAGAAACAAAAATTGGGCCATTGGCCCAACGACTTAAAGAGTTCGCCCCTGCCCGACACGATCGGATGAACCGAGACGACAGCCCCGCCGGGGTCAGGCGCTGCACCGATCCGATCCCGGATCATGAGAACCGACCGCACACGCGAGACGCTGGACAGGTGACACCCGGCGGACCACCTTACGAGGGAGACCGCCGACTTGAAGCTCGGCAGCGCTGAAAGGCCCGAGATAAAAAACCCCATCGAAGGGGTTCTTGAGAAACGCCGACCTTCAAGGTGCTCGTAGTAGACTTCATCTACGAAGCCCTTGGAGTGTATCCGGTTCGACCTTGATCCGCAAGGTCGTTGAGGCTTGAGGTTCCGATGACACGCGAAACGATCACAGGCGAGACCGGGACGGTCCTTTCTCCGCCCGAGCACGCCAAAGCACGTACCGGCGCGCTGCTGCGCGAGGCGGCAGCTTGGCTGAACCTCGCCATGCCTCAGGTCGAGATCCGATTCGACCTTCGCGGAACCGCTGCGGGGCAGGCGCGGATCCGAAGCGGGTCGTTCGCACTCATCCGATACAACGCGGTGCTTTTGAGTCTGCACCCGACGCAGTTCATCGCCGAAACCGTGCCGCACGAGGTCGCGCATGTCGTGGCCTTCGCCAAGCACGGCGGGCGCATCCGGCCGCACGGCGCCGAGTGGCAAGCCGTCATGCGTCATTTCGGCGTCGAGCCGTCGCGCTGCCATCGGTACGACGTGTCGAGGCTGCGCACGCGATCCCTGCAGCGGTTCCTTTATCGCTGCGGCTGCGGAACACACGAGATCAGCAGCATTCGCCACAACCGAATCTGCCGACAAGGGACCGTCTATCTGTGTCGCCGCTGCCGGCAGCCCTTACGTCACGAGACCGAGCCGCAATGCTGAACGGCCGCCCGCGAGCGATCGCGGAGCGACACCGCGTGCGTCAGACTGCTGCGTCTGGACGAGTGTGCGGATCACTTTGCGTTTGGCTTTGGAGATATCCTCGATCTCGGCGCGACGCGGTTTAAACTTTATTGTGTTTTCATACTTTAAACCGCGCCGGCTCCGACAGTCGTCGGAGCCGGCGCGGCCAAGCCAATCCTACACACTACACATATCGCACCGGGCGCGGTTTAGCGCGGGTAGGCCGGTGCGCCGTATGCGGGAGCGTAACCCGGACCGTATGCCGGATATCCCATGGGCGCGGCCATCGGGCCGGGCACCTGCATCGGGCCGGGGACTTGCATCCGCTCCCAGTATTCGCGAGCACGCTGGTCGGCGGCACGCCGCATGTTTTCATACTCGGCCATCATCCGCGCCCGATACTGATCGGCACTCTCCTGACGGCGATCGAACGCGGGAGCACCGGGCGCAGCCATCGTCGGCGCAGGCGCACTCTGGATCGGTGCGAAGGGCCGGGGTACCACCGGGACCGGCGCGAAATCCTGCGGGATCGGAGCGGGCACCGACCCGGCGACCTCGGCCGACACGGGCGCCGGCTCGGCGGGTGACTCGCCTCCCATCAGGGACTCGGCAAAGACGGCTGCCTCGGCGTCCTTCATCGGCGGCGCAACGCTGGTCGCCACGGCGGGAGCGGTTCCTTCGAGCGCGACCTCGGAGACCGGTTCCGGACTCGTTGTGCGAGCTGAAGCGGTCGCCGGCAAAGGGGCGGAATGGCGGTTGAACGCGGAGGCGACCGGACGGTCTTCCGCGACCTGCATGGGCGCGGGCTTGGCGGCGGGCTCCTGCACGGCGGGGCTCGCCTCGACGATCGCCGGCGCGGCAGCGATCGGCTCGGCCTTCGCGACCTCGGTCGGCGCCGCGTCGGAGGCGAGCGTCTCGGCTGTTTCCGTCTCCGCCAAGCCGGTCAGATCCTTGACCGTATCGACGACCTTATTGAAGCCGTTGGCGCCCGCGGCGGTCACATCGGCGAACACGGTTTCGGCCGAGGCGGTCAGCTCGCCGAGCTTGTCGACGATCTTCTGGAACCCGTCGGCTTCGACGCCGCTCTCGCCGGCCACCGCCGCCTGTGTTGCATCGCCGGTGGTGTCCGGGTCGACCGAACTCAGATACAAGTAGCCGAAGGCGATCACGACCGCCCAAAGCGAGAGCTTCGGGATCCAACCAAGACCTGAGCGTTTGGGAGCAGTATCCTCGGTGGCCATTTCGGATTCTCCTGAGAGAGATAAGGGGAAGGGACGACAATGATATCAGAGTTTCCTGATGTACTTAAACACCTTGCGCTCCCGCCTCTTGCGCATCGACATGCCTCGCGGATGCGCCCGGTCCAGCATCCAGGGGCGGATCAACCCGAGGTCGCGACGATCCCGAGCACCGCGCGTACACGCCCGACACACTCGCGCAGATGTGACTCGATCTCGGCCATCGTGATGACGCCCTCGCCTTTTCCCGCTGCCCAGTTCACGACGAACGCCAGGCTCGCATAGCACAGCCCCAGCTCGCGCGCGATCCCGGCCTCCGGCATGCCGGTCATCCCGACCAGGTCGCAGCCGTCGCGCTCGAGTCGGGCGATCTCCGCCGTCGTTTCGAGCCGCGGCCCCTGGGTCGCGGCGTAGACACCCTCCTCGATCGCCGGATGGCCGGATTCGGCGCAGGCACGGATCAACACCCTGCGCAGCGCCTCGCAATACGGCGAGGTCATGTCGACATGATCCAGCCCGTCCTGCTCCCCGTCGTAGATGCTGTGCTCACGTCCGTAGGTGTAGTCGACGAGATCGTGCGGAACCGCCAGCGCGAGCGGGGAGAAGCGCGCGCCGATCCCGCCGACCGCCGCCAGTGCGACGACACGCTCGGCGCCCAAGGCGCGCAGCGCCCACAGGTTGGCCCGGTAGTTGATGCGGTGAGGCGGCAGGCGGTGGCCGGCACCGTGGCGCGGGAGGAACAGGATCTGCGCACCGTCCAGGCGCCCGATCGCCACCGGCGCCGAGGTCTCGCCGAAGGGGGTTTCGACGCGGCGCGATGCCTCGACCTCCAAGGCCGGAAAGTCCGAAAAACCAGATCCACCGATGATGGCGAGAAGACTCATGCGTTGACCACGTCCGGCAAGTGACTCGAAATGGGCTGCGCAGTCTAGCGGAGGGCGGCGTGGAAGCCAAAAAAAGGCGCCTTACGGCGCCGATATCGTCTCGTCGAGCGATCCGACGAGCGTTTCTCAGGCCGATGGGTTGAACGAGCTCGCGCCGCGCTTTGCGGGCCGATCGGTAAAGATGCCGATCTCGATCAGCTTCGGAAACAGGACCTGCTCTTCGCGATCGATGCGCTTGTCGACCATGTCGAAGATCTCGTGCGTTTCGGCAAGAAAATCGTCCGTGAAATTGAAATCGCAGTTTTTCAGCCAGTGCTTGTGGTAGTCGTCGAAGGTTTTGCGCAATGGCTTCTCGCCGCTGATGAAGCCCCAAGCGATCGACTTGACCTTGGGATCTTCGTGGATGAGAAGGCTCGGGTAGAGACTGCGATCCTCATCGGCGAGATGACTGCGAACCTTTGTACCCAGATCGCACAACAACTCGTAAGCGGTTTTGGCATTGGGGCGAATGCGCAGCTGCTCGGGCGTGAGCAGCGATCTGAGATCCTCGATCATTTGACGCAGCTCGCCGTGGGTGTGGCGGTAGTCTTCCAGGGTCGGCATACACCATCCTCCGATTGTTATGGGTTGTGCGGTCGTCGCGTCCCCGCAGCCCCGAGCTCACGCGTCCCGCAGGGCGACGACACCGCCGCTCTCGGGAAGACCGTTCATGCTGAAGCAACGCTCGGATCAGGATGTATACCAAAGCGGAAAAGGTGTCAAAAAGCGGGTACTTATATTCCCGTTTCAACAAATACCCATAAAGCCTTCGCGCCTAAACCGCGCCTAGAGCGACATGCGTTATTTTCATGTTGCGTTTGCCTTCGGAGTGTCATCGACACTCGGTGAGACGCGGTTTAAAATTTAATATTTTTCAATACCTTAAATCGCATCGGCTCCGACGGTCGTCGGAGCCGGTGCGGCCAAGCCACTCCAACAAACAACGCATACCGCACCGGGCGCCGTTTAGACGTCTTCATCGGCCACCGCGTAGATCCCGGCAGCGTTTCTGAAGTAGCTCTTGTAGTCGAGCCCGTATCCGTAGAGATACCGGTCCTCGACCTGCACGCCGACAACATCGGCCTCGCACGCGTGCTCGCGCTCCTTTGAGACCAGCACCGCCGTGTGGACGCTCTCAGCCCCGTCCTCATGGCAGGCATCGACGATTTGGCGCAGCGTGATGCCCTCGTCGAGGATGTCGTCGAGCACCAAGACATGCTCGCCGCGGATGGCATCCGACGGACGGTAGCGCCAAACGATCTCCCCGCCGCTGGTCCGGCCCTGGTAGCGACTGGCGTGGATATAGTCGACCCGCAGTTGAAACTGCAGCCGCGGAAGCAGGAGGCCGGCAACAAAGACCGCTCCCGTCATGACGCACAGCACCAGCGGATCCTTGCCGGCGAGACGCTCGGTGATCGACACGGCCATTCGGTCGAGGGCCGCGTCGATCTCCTCGGGCGTGACTAGTTGTGTCGCGCGCGCAGCGACGGCATCGTAGTTTTTCGGGTCGAGCTTCATCGGGTTGCCTCCGGGTCGGTCGGATCGAGGAGGCCCAGATCGAGCGTTTCGAGCCCCTCGAGAAGCGCCACGCACTGCACGCCGCGCTGCCACTCGGGCTGCTCGTGCAGGCGTGCTCGCTCATGCTGACCGCGGCCGTGCATCCTGAGCAGACGCAGCTCGGCCGCGGGGTCGTGGTGATCGACGAACGCATCGAGAACCGCGAGCGCCGCCGGACGATTGTTGCAAACCAGCAGCATATCGCAACCGGCATCCGAAGCGGCTCGGGCACGCGCGACCGGACCGCCCTCGGATGCCGCGGCACCCATGCTGAGGTCGTCGCTGAAGATCACTCCTTGGAAACCAAGCCGACCGCGCAGGATGTCGCGCAACCAGACCGGCGAGAATCCGGCCGGGCGGTCGTCGACGAGAGGGTACCGAACATGGGCCGGCATGATCCCTTCCAGGGCGTGCGCGATGAGGCGCTCGAACGGGATGAGATCCTCCATCAAGAGGTCGGTGTAGGGCCTCGGATCGATGGGCAGCTCAAGGTGCGAGTCCACGCTCACCCCGCCATGTCCGGGAAAATGCTTGCCCACTCCGGCCATGCCGGCGCGGCGCACGCCGTCGAGCCAGGCGAGCGCGAGGTCGCCGACCACACGCGCACGATTTCCGAAGGCGCGATCGCCGACCACGGGATTGAGTCCCCGGTTCAGATCGAGCACGGGAGCGAAACTGAAATCCACGCCGACCGAGCGCAGCTCCGCGGCCATGAGCCAGGCCACGGATCCACAACTGGCGCGGGCGTCTCTTGGATGTCGACCGTAGAGATCGGCAAAACGGCCCGCGGGGGGCAGCCGCGTAAAACCCTCGCGGAAGCGCTGTACCCTCCCGCCTTCTTGGTCGACCCCGATCAAGAGATGCGGCTCGCGCAGCGCGTGGATCTCGGCGGTCAGCTCGGCGAGCTGTTCGGGCGAGACGAAGTTGCGCGCGAAGAGGATGACCCCGCCCACGGCGGGATGGCGCAAAACCTCGCGATCCTCGGCGTCGAGCACCGTTCCCGCGACATCGAGCATGACGGAACCCAATGACATCGGCTAGCCCCCCGCCTCCCGACCGAGCCCATTCCCCGGCCTGAAACCCTCGCCCCGACATCGCATCCACCGGCCCGCTCTTGCTCGCTTCATAGGCACCACCGCTGACTTCGCATCCGTCTACGGCCGCTGTTGTAACACAGCAACAGCCTCGCTCCTAGGGCCACCGCGCCTTGAACGCGGCGGGGCTGCGCGCGCACGCCCGAGACCGCTATGATAGAGCACCGTCGGCGGCTTTCCGCACGCGCAGGACGGCATCGAAGCATGTCCGCGCCAGGCGTCCGACGTCTCTTTCGACCGCCTCGTCCGTCCAACTCAGCAAAGGTCCGCGTCTATGTTGTCCCGCCGTTTCTCACACCTGCTGCTCGTCGCCGTCGTCGCCCTGGTGACTGCGAGCTGCGGATCCAGTCCGACCTCCGCTCCGGTCCAGACCTCGACCAGGGTCGGACCCTCGACTGTCGTCGGGACGCCGGCTCCGGCCAGGCCCAAGGCAACCGCCTCCGGAGAGATCTACGACGGCCCCCCGGCCCTCGCGATCGCCCCGGTCGTGGACGGGCGTACGTCGGCGTCGCCGGAGGTCTCGGCGTGGTGGATCCAGAAGCTCATGGTGGAGGACTTGGACCGAAGCGACCTCTTCGCCGGGGTGATTCCGCTCGAGCACGCCTCCGAGGCTCACGAGGGCGGACTGCTCATCCAACCGGCATTGACGGCACTGAGCTGGACCCAACCGAATCAGCGCAGCGGATCCATCGCGATGCGCATCCGTGCAAGCGACCCCGAAACCGGCCGGGTACGCCTGGATCGGGTCTACACCGCATCCTGTCGGGACTGCAAGGTGCCGCCGGGCCAACCCGCTGTTGCCGGTCCCTTGGCGGTCTTGATGCAGGACGTCGCCAAGGATCTGCGTTGAGGGGTAAGGTGACTTCCGGAAAAAGATCTACCGGCAGAGCCGGAATCGGGAAAAGTGATCCAAGGCTCTACTCGTTGTCGTTGTCGTTGTCGTTGTCGTGTTCGTGGTCGTCCGGAATCCGATTACGACAACGACAACGACAACGAATAGTTCTGCGACGGCGCTCAGGGCGAAGGCCCGACCCGTGCTGAATCCAAGGTGACGCCGAGCGGCCCGCGCGGGACCCAGGTCTCGATCACGCGGCCCGCGCGGCGCACCTGCACCTCGACTTGCTCGCCGTACTCGCCCTCGGTTGTTTTGCTGCGCAACTCCGAGAAATCGAACAGGCGCTCATCGGCGTAGGCCTCGATCAGATCGCCCGGTTGCAGCCCCGCAATCTCGGCAGCGGATCCGGGGATGACGGAATCGACCCTTACGCGATTGTCTGCACCTGTCGCGTAAAGATAGCGATCGTAGGTGTCGTCGCCGATCTCTTCGCGAAGCGAGCGCGTGTCCGCGTTGATCCGCGCGAGCTCCTCGCGATACTCGGCGTTGCCGAGCCAGCCTTCGCGAATCGCCTGATCCCGCAACGAGAGCCGCTCGAGCGAGCGCTGCGCCTCTTTCAAGATCAACTCCTCGGCCAGCCCCGGATCGACGCCCGCGGCGGTGAGTGCATTGCGCCGCTCCTCGGCGGTACGCGGGGCCGGTGGCCTGACCTCCTCGACCACGCTCGCGGCCGCTGTGGAGGCGCTCAGGACGCGGTTCATCGCCTGCTCCACGCTCGCCAGTCGAACACGCAGATCCGTCACCTGCGACTCCAAACTTCGCAATGCCGCGGGCGTGGGCGCGTCGCGGTCGGGCAGCCCCGACTCGGCCGACGGCGCTACCGGCTCCGAATCGGCATCCAGGGTCACACCCAGCGCCGTGGGGAGCGCGGTCGGGAGCGGCGTCGGCGAGGCCGTCTCGGCGACGCGTTCGGCATCGGACGCGGCCGGCGGCTGCGGCTCGGTCATGACGAGATAGCCGGCGACGGCGGCAACGCCGATGAGGGCACCGGCCGCAAAGCCGGCTGACAACAAGGGAACGGCTGGTTGCATTGCAGGGGATCTCGGTAGGTTGGACGTGAGCCTGCGACCGCAATGAATCCGCCGCGTTCCCGTCCGGCTCGCACCGCAGAACGACGGTGCGGTTACTCGCCGCCCCTCCAAAACTGATAAGCTCCGTCGAGTCATCGACCGCGGCAGCGTTTCCGTTGGTTTTCGGACCCATGCCCCGATGTACCCGCCAATGCCGCGAGGCAGAGCATCGAGCTCCAGCCGAGCGATGGTCAACGAGGACAGCCTGAGAATGAATGCCAAAAACTTGAATCTGCTGCTGTGGGTCGCCGTCACCATCTGGCTGGTGATGATGTTCAACAGTATGACGACCACCGACCCGATCGAATCCCGCAGCCTAAGCTACAGCCAGTTCCTTCAGGAACTGTCCGACGGCTCGATCCGCGAGGTCACCATTCAGGACGAGAAGATCAAGGGCCTGAGAACCGACGGATCCCGTTTCGAGACCTTCGATCCGGGTGATCCCGCACTGGTCGGCGACCTTCTGGAGAACGGCGTGAGCATTCGCGCCGAGCCGCCCGAGCGCCCGAGCGTTCTGGCTCAGATCCTGATCGCCTGGCTGCCCTTCCTGCTGCTGATCGGCGTCTGGTTCTGGTTCATGCGCCGCAACATGGGCGGCGGCGGTGGCGGTGGCGGGATCTTCAACTTCGGCAAGAGCCGCGCCCGCCAGCATGCCGAAGGCGAGGTGAAGGTCACGCTGCGCGACGTCGCAGGTGTGGAAGAAGCGAAGGAAGAGGTCGGCGAGCTGGTGGATTTTCTGCGTAACCCGCAGAAATTTTCGAACCTTGGCGGCCGCATCCCGCGTGGCGTCCTGATGGTCGGCCCTCCCGGCACCGGTAAGACGCTCCTGGCGCGTGCCATCGCCGGCGAGGCCAAGGTGCCCTTCTACAGCATCTCGGGCTCGGACTTCGTGGAGATGTTCGTCGGTGTCGGCGCCTCGCGCGTACGCGATCTTTTCGAGCAGGCCAAGAAGGCCGCGCCCTGCATCATCTTCATCGACGAGATCGACGCCGTCGGTCGCAAGCGCGGTGCTGGGCTGGGCGGCGGTCACGACGAGCGCGAGCAGACCCTGAACCAGCTCCTGGTGGAGATGGACGGCTTCGCGGGCAACGAGGGCATCATCGTGATCGCGGCCACGAACCGCGCGGACGTGCTCGACCCGGCGCTCCTGCGTCCGGGCCGATTCGACCGCCAGGTGGTCGTCGGTCTGCCAGATCTGGCAGGTCGCGCGGCCATCCTCGAGGTGCACATGCGTAAGGTGCCGATCGCCGAGGATGTCGACTCCCGCACCATCGCCCGCGGGACGCCGGGCTTCTCGGGTGCCGATCTCGCCAACCTGGTCAACGAGGCCGCACTCTTCGCGGCACGCGCCGGGCACACCGAGGTCGCAATGCAGATGTTCGAGCGTGCCAAGGACAAGATCATGATGGGTGCCGAGCGGCGCAGCATCGTGATGTCCGAGTCCGAGCGCAAGCTGACCGCCTACCACGAGGCCGGTCATGCGATCGTCGGGCGTCTGGTGCCGGAGCATGATCCGGTTCACAAGGTCAGCATCATCCCGCGCGGACGTGCGCTCGGCGTGACCCTGTTCCTGCCCGAGCGCGATCGCTACAGCATGAGCAAGCGGCAGTTGGAGAGTCAGCTCTCGACCCTGTTCGGCGGACGGCTGGCCGAGGAGATGATCTTCGGGCCCGAGCATGTGACGACCGGCGCCTCCAACGACATCGAGCGCGCGACCGATATCGCACGCAACATGGTCACGCGCTTCGGATTGTCCGATAACCTCGGGCCGCTGGCCTACGCCGAGGACGAGGGCGAGGTCTTCCTCGGACGCTCGGTCACGCAGCAGCGTCAGGTCTCGCCCGAGACCGCGCAGGCGATCGACAAGGAGGTGCGCCAGATCATCGATCGCAACTACAAGCGCGCCAAGCAGATGCTCGAGGACAACCTCGAGAAGCTGCACACGATGGCCGAGGCGCTGCTCAAGTTCGAAACGATCGGCAAGGATCAGATCGACGACATCATGACCGGTCGGCCGATGCGTGAGCCCGACGACGACTTCGGCAGCACCAAGCCGACGTCCGGCGGCGGCGGAGACCTGCCGAAGGGCGGTGCACCGCGCAAAGAGCCGCCCGTGGTCGGAGGTGCCGTCGGCGGCGTCTGACCTTCCTTCTGCGACCATGCACGCCCGGCCATCGGCCGGGCAGATCAATTCAAGCCCTCGCAATCGATTGCGAGGGCTTTTTTGTTTTATACTTCAGGCCGACCGACCGACCGAGCGCCCGACCTTGACGTCAATGCCTCGAGGCGACCTCCGGAAACCGCATCAGGATCCCGACACCGTGCCTGCCCCCGCGCTCGTCCTTGCCTCGACCTCGCCCTACCGGCGCCAACTTCTGGAGCGCTTGGGACTGCCCTTTACGACTGCAGCTCCCGATGTCGACGAACGACGCCGACCCGGCGAATCGCCTCAGGTCCTGGTTCTGCGACTGGCCGAAGCCAAGGCACGGGCGATCGCGCCGACCCATCCGAACGCACTCGTGATCGGGTCGGATCAAGTCGCCTGTATCGACGACGATGTCTTGGGAAAACCCGGGAGCCGCGCGAACGCCATCGCTCAACTGGAGCGGGCGTCCGGGCGGATGGTCGTCTTCCAGACCGGTTTATGTCTGCTCGACACGGCCAGCGGTCGCGCGCAGACCCTCGTCGAACCCTTTCGCGTGCATTTTAGACGCCTCGACCGAGAACAGATCGAAGGATACCTGGATCGCGAACAGCCCTTCGATTGCGCCGGCAGCTTCAAATCGGAGGGTCTCGGTATCGCGTTATTCGAGCGGCTTGAAGGTGACGATCCCAATACCTTGATCGGATTGCCTCTCATCCGATTGGTTTCATTACTCGAAGCGGAAGGCATGCATCCGCTTCGCGCCTGACCAAGCGGATAAAACGGGATCGATTTCAATCAAGGGCAAGCCGAGAAAAATAGCAATACATTGCAATGATCAATTGATATAAAACACTGACAAACATGATATTCGATAGCAATAACTCAAGCCGTTTCAAGAATATGCGCCCTACCGAGCGGATCAAGAAAGGACATGTTTTCTCTGCAATCGGCCATTGCAAAGTCAGCTTTCGTGAGCCAAGATCAAATGGTCGTCGAACAGACCGCATGGAGCGCACGCACCGAGCCGGTGATGTCGCCGAGCATTCACTTGGCATCGCCCTTTCCCCGAACGAGCCTGTGCTCTCATCGGGGTCATACCCCGTCGCAGGAACTTCGGCGCGCCCGGATCACGCTCGAGAGGACACGCGGACCATGCAGAACTATCCGATCAGTATCAGGTATTTGTCGTTCCTGCTGTTGTCGCTTGCCCTGCTCGGCTTGGCGGGCTGCGGCAGCAACGGAGGCCAACGCACCGCCTCGGAAGAGGGCTGGACGCGAGGCGATCTTGTCGCCGGCTCGGACACCTTTCCCGTTCCGGCCGAGATCCAGCCGAATGTGGATTTCTGGCGCCACGTCTACGGCATCTGGAGTCGCGGCGAAGTCGCCATCCACGACAACGAGCACATGGGCGTGATCTACGAGGTCGTCCAGCTTCCCTCGCCCATCAAAGAGGGCTACACGGACCCGCAACGCTCGCTGGTGCGTGACCGCACCGACGCCTACAAGGGCCAGCTGCGCCTTCTGGAAGAGCGCGTACGAACCGGTCAGAGCCTGAGCAGCAGCGACAAGGCGCTGCTCGCGAAGCTCGAGCAGGCCGGCGGTCGCGCCGCGGTCTACGGGGCTGCCGATCGGGTACGCAGTCAACGCGGGCTGCGCGAACGCTTCCATCGGGGTGTGGAGATCAGCGGGCGCTATGACCCGGCCTTCCGCGAGATCATGCGCAGTCACGGGGTCCCGGAGGATCTCGCCTATCTCCCGCACGTGGAATCCTCGTTTCAGACCAATGCCCGATCCGGGGTCGGCGCTGCAGGCGTCTGGCAGTTCATGCCCGCGACCGGACGCATGTTCATGAATGTAAACGACACCATCGACGATCGGTTCGATCCCATCATCGCCGCCGACGGTGCCGCTCGTTATCTGTCCCAAGCCCATCGTCGGCTCGGGAGTTGGCCGCTCGCCATCACCGCCTACAACCATGGTCAAGGCGGGATGGCGAACGCCAAGGCCCAGTTCGGCGACGACATCGGCGGCATCGTGAAGAACTATCGGGGTCAATATTTCGGCTTCGCCTCGCGCAATTTCTACGCCGAGTTCATCGCCGCCCGCGAGGTGACACGCAACGCCGATCGCTACTTCCCGGAGGGTGTCCGCCGCGAGGAGCCTTGGCCGCATGATCGCCTGGTCCTCCAGCACGCCATGCCGGTGAACCATGTCGCCGGACACTATGGCGTGACTCCCTACAGCCTCGCCGACCTCAACATGCATTGGCGCGACCGTGCACGCGACGGCCGTGCGCATCTGCCCGCCGGCAGCACGGTTTGGCTCCCGGCCGGGACCAAACGACGCGTCGCCAGCCACCCGCCGCCCGTTTCGAACGTTATGGTCGCCCGCGCCGAGTCCACGGCATCGCCGGCGACCCGTCAGGCAATCGCCAAGGTCGAGAGGCCGGTTGCCACAACGACGACCCGCGCGGCGACAGCGACGAAACCCGTGGCGAAAGCGCCCGCGAAGCAGATCGCAAAGGCCCCTACCGCGCAGCAGTCCAAGAAGCCGGCGACCGCAGCGCGCTACCATGTCGTCAAGCCGCAGGAGACGCTCTATCGCGTCGCGGTTCAGAACGGCATCACTGTCGACGAGCTGCGCAGGCTGAACAAGATGCGGCCCGACGACAACAAGATCCGTCCGGGACAGAAGCTCAAGGTCAGCATTTAAACCGCGCCCAGTGCGGTATGTGATGTTTTTGGATGGGATCGGCCCCGGCGGATTTGACGACCGCTGGAGACGGCGCGGTTTAAATGACGATTAAAAGCAACGAGATCACCGGAAAAGCTCGTTCCGTTTATTGGCTCGCGCGGGGTCGATTTTTCGGTCCCGGGCCTGGTGGGTGCCGGATGCCTGTGCTTATGCCGGGGCGACCTTCGCAGTGACGCTGTGGGTCGAGACCATCGGCTTTACTGCGGCGGCACTCACCACCGTCTCCTTCGTACCTCAAGTGGTGCGCACCTTGCGCACCCGCGACACGCGGGCCATCTCTCTTTGGATGTATGCGCTCTTCAGCGCAGGCGTCGCGCTTTGGGGCCTTTACGGGCTTCTGATCGGCTCTTGGCCCGTGATCGCCGCGAACGCAGTCACCCTTGTCCTCGCATCCATCGTGCTCTGGCACAAGCTCCGTGAAACGCCCGAGAACCCGTCCGGGTAGGTAAGCGGAGTCACGAGCGTCGGCGCATTCGTCCTTTCTCGGCTCCCGAGAACACCATTCCGATCGTTGGTCTCGGCGGACTGAAGTCCGCCTGCCCCGGGGCCGGTTGAAACCGGCGAACCCGAAGACCGGCACACCGACTTCAGCCCCCCATTGACTTAAACCGCGTCGACGCCAGCCTCACACATGGGCGCCCAATGCGCTGTCCACTCAAGGCAATACCTACGCTGCCGGACGCGGTTTAAAGCACCTTGCTGACCCATTTGACCGCCATGTCCTGCGGGTCGCTCTCGATGCGGAATCCGAGCGATTTGACCAAGGCCAGCATCCGATTGTTGGCGCTGAGTACCTCGCCGTCCATGACACGAAAGCCGCGCGAGCGCGCATTCTGCATGAGCGAACGCATCAATCGTGCGCCGATTCCGAGGTTTCGCCAGGTATCGGAGACCACGATCGCGAACTCGCAGGCCTCGCCGCCCGGTCGGGCCATATAGCGGGCCACGCCGACCTGGACGTCGGCCCCGTCGTGCTCGACCACGCCGATCAGGGCCATCTCGCGGTCGTAGTCGATCTGGGTGAAGCGCACCAACATCTCGGGCGTCAGCTCTTTGATCGCCTGCATGAACCTGAAATACTTGGTCTGCTCCGAAAGCCCCCGAACGAACTCCTGCTCCATCTGGGCATCCTCCGGGCGAATCGGGCGGATCACCAGATCCTTGCCGTCCGGCAACTGGACGCGCTCGATGAGGTGGCTCGGATAAGGGTGGATCGCCATGTGCCCGTAGGTGGTTTGCTGGGGCGGGCGATAGTCGACCTTGATGCGCGCATCCACGGCGACGACATCCTTGTCGTTGCCGATGAGCGGGTTGATGTCCATCGAGATGATCTCGGGCAGCTCGCAGACCATCTCCGAAACCCGTTGAAGAATCTTGGCCAAGGCCACGCGATTCATCGGCGGCATATGCTGGAAGGCGCCCATCAGACGCACGATCCGGGTGTGGTCAATCATGGTCTGGATGATGAAGGCGTTGAGCGGCGGCAGACCGAGCGCGCGGTCCTCGAGGACCTCGACCTTGGTGCCGCCGGCACCGAAACTGATCACGGGACCGAAGATCCGGTCCCGGGTGACACCGATCATCATCTCGCGTGCGGCACGTGTGGAGGCCATGTGCTCGACCGTGATGCCCTCCATGCGTGCATCCGGGCGCAGCCGCTTGGCTCGCTCGACGATCTCGGTGAAGGTCCGGCGCACCGATTGGGCATCGTCGATGTTCAGACGCACGCCGTCGACATCGGACTTATGCTCCAGGTCCGGCGAGTTGATCTTCATCACGACCGGGAATCCCAGGGCTTGGGCGGCCATCAACGCCTCGTTCGGGGTGCGGGTCAACACCGCCTGCATGGTCGGGATGCGGAACGCCGAGAGGATGGCCTTCGCCTCGACCGTGCCCAGCGTCTTGCGCCCCTCGGCCATGACGCCCTCGATGATGAGGCGCGCGCCCTCCACATCCGGCGCATCCTCCTGCGAGAGCGGGCCCGGCGACTGCATCAGCAGCTTCTGGTTGCGTTGGTGGGTGGCGAGGAAGGAGAAGGCGTCGATCGCCACCTCCGGGCTGTCGAAATGCGGCACATCGTACTCGGCCAGCAGCTCCTGGGCCTCGGCCACCCGCTTTCCGCCCATCCAACAGGCGAGCACCGGTTTGCGGCTGTCCTTGGCTGCCGCGATGACCTGCTCGGCCGTGGCGACCGGATCACCGAACACCAAGGGCGCCAGGATGCAGAGCACGCCGTCGACCTCCGGATCGGCGAGACAGGCATCCAAAGCCAGCCGGTAACGCTCCGGCGGGGCGTCGCCGATGATGTCGATGGGGTTGCCGTGGGACCAATGGTCAGGCAGCCCCTTCTCCAGGGTTTGACGCGTCGTGTCGCTGATCTGCGCGAGCGACAGACCCAACTCCACAATGCGATCCGCAGCCAGTACACCCGGTCCGCCGCCGTTGGTGATGACGGCGATGCGGTCGCCGGCCAGACGCCGACGCGTGCCGAAGACCTGAGCGGCCGCGAACAGCTGATCGAGGTTGGAGACCTGCACCACGCCCGCACGCTCCGTGACGGCGCGGAACACGTCCGCCGAGCCCACATAGGCGCCGGTGTGCGACTTGACCGTGCGGGTTCCGGCCGGATGTCGCCCGGCCTTGACCACCACCACGGGCTTGAGCCGCGCCGCCGCACGCAACCCGCTCATGAAGTGACGCGCGTTGCGGATCCCCTCCACGTACAGCAGGATGCATTGCGTCTGGCTGTCCAGAGCGAGATAGTCGAGCACGTCCCCGAAGTCGACGTCGGCTGCCGCGCCCAGCGAGACCATCGCCGAGAAACCGATACGTCGCCGCTCGGACCAATCGATCATCGCCGTGCAGATCGCACCGGACTGCGACACCAGGGCCACGTTGCCGCGGCGCGGAAGATCCTGTCCGACGCTGGCGTTCAGACCGTGTTGCGGGCGCATCGCCCCGATGCAGTTGGGTCCGAGAACGCGGATACGGTTGCTCCGCGCCGCCTCGACCATGCGTTCCTGGAGATTGATCCCGCGTTCGCCGTACTCGCCGAAACCGGCCGAGTGGACCACCGCGACCTTGACCCCGTAGCCGCCGCACTGATTGAGGATCTCCGGGACGCGATCGGCGGGCGTGGCGATCAGCGCCAGGTCGACATGCTTGTCGAGCTGGTCCAGGTCGCGATAGCAGGGCTCCCCGGCCACCTCCTTGTACTTGGGATTGATCGCATAGGCATTGCCTTTGAATCCACCGGCCAGCAGATTGCGAAACACGATGCCGCCGATCGACCCCTCGCTGTCGCTGGCCCCGAAGACCGCAACCGCGGTGGGCGTGAAGAGTTGTTCGATATCGGATACGCGCATGGAATCGCCCTCCCGGGCAATAAAAAGGATTAAGCTAAACCGCGTTCGAAACGCGTCGGGCGTGACACGCCCGGGTGCTGGATCGGTGATGCCTCGGATGCATCCGCCGGGTCGGCGTAGACGCGTTTCGAAGACCAAAAAGCTCGAAAGAGTGGATTCAAGGATTCGACACGGGCGCAGCAACGCGCCGAACGACAACGAGAATTGCCCGGGCACGATCCGTCTCCCGCGTGCGATCAATGCCTTGAGGACCATTGCATGAACCTCGCATTCATCTCTCACCCGTCCTGTCAACAGCACAAGATGGGTGCGCACCATCCCGAGTGTCCGGAGCGACTCTACGCCATCCAGGATCGCATGATTGCCTCCGGGATGGAGATGCTGGTCACCCACTACGACGCACCCGAGGCGAGCGTGGCGCAGTTGACACGCGTGCATGATGCGGACTATGTCCAGGGGCTGCTCGATGCCGCCCCGGAGGTCGACGACGTCTTGGTCTGGGTCGACGGCGACACCGCCATGAACAGCCATACCTTGCCGGCTGCACTGCGCGCGGCCGGCGGCGCCATCCTCGGGGTCGACCTGGTGATGAGCGAAAAACATCATGCGGCCTTTTGTTGCGTTCGCCCGCCCGGCCATCATGCCGGGCGGCGCACGACCGGAGGCTTCTGCCTCTTCAACAACGTCGCCGTCGGCGCCGCACATGCGATGGCCGAACACGGCATCGAGCGGATCGCCATCGTCGATTTCGACGTCCACCACGGCAACGGCACCGAGGAGATCTTCAGCGGCGACGAGCGCGTGCTCTTCTGCTCGAGCTTTCAGCACCCCTTCTATCCCGGATGCGGCGCAGACACCAAGGTGCCCAACATCCTCAACCTGCCGCTGCCCAAGCTGACCGACGGGGCGGCCTTTCGGGCCGCGGTGGAGGCCGCATGGCTGCCCAAGCTCGACGCCTTCGCACCACAGCTGGTCATGATCTCGGCGGGGTTCGACGGGCATGTCGAGGACGATATGGCGCACTTCAATCTGCGCGAGCCCGATTATGCCTGGATCACTCGCGAGCTCCACCTGCTGGCACGCCGGCATGCACAAGAGCGTGTCGTGTCCTGTCTGGAAGGCGGCTACAGTCTGTCCGCGCTCGGACGCAGCGTCAGTGCGCACGTCGATGAGTTGATCGGACACGCGTGATGCACTCGCCGCGAAGCAGATCCGGTCGGGATCAAGAAATGCCTCCCGGCAACCTGTTGCATCGCAGCATTAAACCGCGCCCAGCGCGGTCTGCGATGTTTTTGGACGGGATCGGCCTCGGAAGACTTGACGACCGCTGGAGCCGGCGCGGTTTAAGATATTGAAAAAATTAAATTTTAAACCGCATCTCACCGAGATCGAGGATATCTACAAGGCCAAACACAACGTGAGAATGACGCATATCGCTCCGGGCGCAGTTTAGGATAGAGAGGTCCCGCGCTTGTCGCAATGCCGATCGCGTGACAATCACGCTGACGGCTCGCTGCGCTGAACCGAGGGACTCGGGGTTGTCATCCGGGCCGCATGGCCTGACCTTTCGCAAACCGTGTCGGCCTCCCGCCTCTTCGGCGGCTCCAGGCCGGCGCACAGGACCCATTCCAAAGCTCAGTCAATCACCGGATCGGAGAGACTCATGAGAAGACCATCGACTCACATGGCCGCCTTGCTGCTCTGCGCCCCTCTCGTCGCGGGCGCCGCCATCCAGACCGAGCGTGTCGAATACCGCGACGGCGACACCGTCCTCACGGGCTATCTCAGCTACGACGATTCGATCGAGGGCAAACGCCCCGGCGTGCTCGTCATTCACGAGTGGTGGGGCCTGAACGACTACATCAAGAAACGCGCGGAGATGCTCGCCGAGCTTGGCTATGTCGCCTTCGCTGCCGACATGTATGGTGACAACAAGGTCACCGATCACGCGCCCGACGCCCAGGGCTGGATGCAGCAGATCACCGCCAATCAGTCCGCTTGGCAGCAGCGCGCTTTGGCCGGGCTCGAAACCCTGAAGACCAGCGACCGCGTCGACACCGAGAAGCTCGCCGCCATCGGCTACTGCTTCGGCGGCGCCACCGTGATGCAGATGGCCTATGCCGGTGCCGATCTCGACGGTGTGGCGAGCTTCCATGGCTCCCTGCCCCCAGCCGAAAACTTGGAGCCCGGCGCCATCAAGCCAAGCATCCTGATCGCCCACGGCGAGGCCGACAGCTTTGTCCCGCCCGAGCGCATCGCCGCCTTCAAGGAAGGGCTCGACGCGGCCGGGGCCGATTGGCAGATGATCGTCTACTCGGGCGCACGCCATGGCTTCACCAACCCGGACGCCGCCGCGTTCGGGATCGACGCACTCGCCTATGACCCCAAGGCCGATGCGCGGTCTTGGGCGTTGATGCAGGGGTTCTTCGACGAGGTCTTCGCGGACTGAACCGCGTCCTGCGGGCGCATGCAGACTTGGCGTTTAGGATCGCCTTTGTACGGCTCGTCACGGTCGGTGGCGACGCGGTTCAGGAGATCGGTTGCTTGCAATCCGGAATGCATTCGCCGTAGGTTGGGCCGAGCGGGAGCGATGCCCAACAACCCCGGCGGTCGCTCCGACCCGGCGCGAGAGACCCATCGGCTCCCTCGCATCGAGCCCGCAGCCGAATTCAAACCGACCCGAGACCGGACCCCGCAATGCCGAGCACCGCCATCCTCTGGCTTCGTCGCGACCTGCGTCTCGACGACAACCCCGCGCTTCAAGCGGCCTTGGTCGACTGCGCCAGGCTCGTACCCGTCTATGTCTACGACCCGGACTCGGAAGCGCCTTGGGCACCGGGTGCAGCGAGTCGGTGGTGGCTGCACGGCAGCCTGTCGAGCCTCGACCAGGCTCTACAGGCGTTCGGCAGTCGGCTCCTGATCGCACGCGGGGACAGCCTGGCCGAGCTGCGGCGTATCGTCGCGGCGACCGGCGCCACCCGGATCCACTGGAATCGCCTCTACGATCCGACCTCACGCGAGCGCGACGGCCGGATCAAGCAAGCTTTGCGGGCCGATGGCCTGCGGGTGGACAGTCACAACGCATCGCTTCTGTTCGAGCCTTGGGAGATCGCCACCGGCACCGGCGAGCCCTACCGGGTCTTCACCGCCTTCTGGCGCCGCTGCGCCGCTCGACTTTCCGACGTCCGCCCCCTGCCCGCTCCGGCGGTCTTGCCGCCGCCCCCGGAGTCGCTTGACTCGCTCCCCCTCGAACGCCTCGGCCTGCTCCCGACCATCCCATGGGACGCGGGATTGCGCGAGACCTGGACACCGGGCGAGACCGCCGCGCTCGAGCATGCGCGCACCTTTCTGCGAGACCGCGTCCGGGGCTACGCGACCGTGCGCGACCTGCCGGCGCAAGCCGGGACATCCGAGCTCTCGCCGCACCTGCACTTCGGCGAGATCGGTCCGCGTCGGATGATCGCCATGGTCAAAGAGCAGTGGGACGACCCGACCGCGGATCCGGTCGAGTCCTTCGTGCGCGAGATCGGCTGGCGCGAGTTTGCCCACCATCTGATCTATCACTACCCGCACACCACGGACGAGCCGCTGGATCGGCGCTTCGCCGCCCTGCCTTGGCGCGAAGACGACGCCGAGCGGATGCTCCGGGCCTGGCAGCGCGGAGAGACCGGCATCCCGCTGGTCGATGCCGGCATGCGCCAGCTCTGGCACACTGGCTGGATGCACAACCGGGTGCGGATGGTCGTCGCTTCCTTCCTGACCAAGAATCTGCGCCTGCCCTGGCAGGCCGGCGCACGCTGGTTCTGGGACACCCTGGTCGACGCGGATCTCGCCGCCAATAGCCTCGGCTGGCAGTGGAGCGCCGGCTGCGGTGCGGACGCCGCGCCCTATTTCCGCATCTTCAACCCGGTCCTGCAGGGCGAGCGCTTCGACAAGGCAGGAACCTATGTTCGACGCTGGTGCCCGGAGCTGGCCCGCCTGCCGGACAAATACATCCATCAACCCTGGACCGCCCCGGCCGCCTTGCTCGGTCATGCCGGCATTCGGATCGGGCGCGACTACCCGGCCCCGATCGTGGATCTCAAGGCGTCGCGCGAGGCGGCCCTAGCGGCCTACGAGGTCGTCAAGACGGCGGCCAGGGCGGATTAAACCGCGCCCACCGCGATATGCGAGGTTTTGGATGGGATCGGCCCGGCCAGACCTGACGATCGCCGGAGCCGGCGCGGTTTAAGATATTAAAAAATCTATGGTTTTAAACCGCACCCCCGCCAAGGGCCGTGAATGCACCAAGCGTCGAACTGACTCGAAAATGAGCATCTCGCTCTGGACGCTCGTCCACCCGATGCGATCGGGGAGGTGGCCGGGTCGATGACCAAGACCGGCTTCGGTTCGCCTCTGCGTCCGACTCGCCTCAGGTCACTGCCGGACTGCGCAGCGGGCAGGTGGTACGGTCATAACGGTCGCCGAGGCGGTCCCAGGCGTAGTTCAAGGCATAGGTCACGCGCGAGAAGAAGTGATCCTCGCCCATGATGTGGATCAGGCCGGTACGCCGGATCGTGTCCATGAACTGCTTCTTCATCCGTGCCACCAGGACCTCGATCCCCCGTTCGCGCAGTCGCTCGGCCAAATGATGCAGCACCTCCTCGCCGGTGGCATCAAGCTGGTTGATGCCCTCCCCGTCGATGATCAGGTACTCCAGCTCCGGGTTGTCGGCGACCACTGCCAAGACCCGGGTTTCGAAATAGCCTGCATTGGCGAAATAGAGCGAGCCGTCGAAACGTACGATCGAGATCTTGGGACTGGTCGGCAGGTGATGCACGGCGATATCGCGCATGGTGCCGTCCTCGTACCGCGACAGAACGGCAAAACGCGGGCGCATGGTCCGGAACAGAAAAAGGATGAGCGAGAGACCGACACCGGCCAGGATGCCTTGATCGAGATGCGGGGCGAACAACAGGGTCAACCCGAACGTCACGACGGCAACCACGCCGTCGGTGGGTTCGGCCTTCCAGGCATGAATGATCGGCGCGATCTTGAAGAGGTTCACCACCGCCAGGATGATGACTGCGGCCAGGGTCGCCTGCGGCAGGTGATACAGCAGCGGGGTCAGCCAAAGCAATGCGACGGCAACCGCTAAACCGGCCACCACGGATGAGAAGCCCGTGACCGCCCCGGCGTTGAAATTGACCGCCGAGCGCGAGAATGAGCCGGACACCGGGTAGCCTGAAAAGGCACCGGAGACGATATTGGACAGTCCCTGCCCCACCAGCTCCTGATTGGCGTCCAGACGCTGGCGGCTGCGTGCCGCCATGACCTTGGCGATGGACATCGCCTCCATGAAGCCGATCAGCGCGATCGTCACGGCGGCCGTGATGAGACTCACCATCACCGGCCAATCCAACGACGGCAGCGTCATCCCGGGCAGTCCGACCGGAATCTCCCCCACCACGCGTCCGCCCGCCTCCTGGAAACCGGTGGAATAGGCCAGGAGCGTCGTCGCCACGACCGCGATCAGGACCGACGGGGCCTTCGGCGCAGCCGAGCGCAAACCGAACATGATCACAAAAGCCAACATGCCCATCCAGAGCGTCGGCAGATGGGTCTGCGTCATCGCCGCCTGCACGGTGTACCAGACGGTCTCGTAATGGTGCTCGAAGCCCGACACGCTGACCCCGACGAGCTTGCCGATCTGAGAGGTGGCGATAATGAGCGCACCGGCGTTGGTGAATCCGACCACGACGGGATGCGATAGAAAGTCCACCAGCACGCCGAGTCGAAGCAACCCCAACATCAACTGAAAAAGTCCGACCATGAAGGCCAATAGGACCGCATAGGCAACGTAGCCCTCGGGATTCGTAGCGACCAGCGGCCCGAGCGCCGCCGCCGTCATCAAGGACACCACTGCGACCGGCCCGGTCGAGAGCTGCCGAGACGAGCCGAACAACGCCGCCACGATTGGCGGCAGGAAGGCCGCATAGAGCCCGTACTGCACGGGCAACCCGGCAAGCTGGGCGTAGGCCATCGACTGCGGGACCAGCACCAGGGCCACCGTAATCCCCGCGATCAGGTCAGCCCGCAACGTCAGGGGATGCCGAACCTCGCCGGCCCAGGCCAGAAACGGGAAGAATCGAGCGAACAACCGGCGACCGGCGGATACGGCATGTGGCACGGACTAGGATCCTCGAGACGATCGATTCAAAAGGCCCCAAGCATACTCAAGATTCATGGCGTCAATGATTCATTCCATTGATCGGTGCCATGATCGGACGTCGATCGATCGCGAGCGCCGTCGATCTCAAGCCCCAAGACGTCGCACGCATTGAGCGTGGTCGAGTCATCCAGCGCGGCGGGCGACTCGCCGCGGATATCCGCCAACGCCTGCAGCACATCCGGGAGATACTCCGGGCTGTTGCGCTCGCCCCGATGCGCGGCGACCGTCATATCCGGCGCATCCGTCTCGAGCACGATCGCCTCGCCCGGCAGCTCGGCCGCCAAACGGCGCAGACGCGAGGAGCGGGTGAAGGTCAACATCCCTCCGAAGCCGAGCCGGAACCCCAGATCCAGGTACTGCCGTGCCTGCTGGAGACTGCCGTTGAAGGCATGCGCAATGCCGCCCTTCACCCGAGCATGCCGAAGTGTCGCCAGGACCTCGTCATGGGCCTTGAGCACATGCAGGAGCACCGGCAAATCCGCGGACCTGGCGATCGACAACTGCGCCTCGAACAGCGTCTGCTGACCCGCTCGATCCAGCTCGGGCAGGCGATAGTCCAGACCGATCTCGCCGACGGCGAGCGGACGACGCTCCGCAATCGCCCGTTCCAGCGCATCGAGATCGGACGCACGGTGACGGTCGAGATAGACCGGATGCAGACCCAGCGCCGGATAGAGATCGTCCGCCGAGGCACAGAGCGCGAGCAGACCGTCCCAACCCTGCGCATGGATCGCCGGGACCACGATCGCAGCCACGCCGGCCCCACGCGTCCGGGCCAGCACCGCATCCCGATCGGCATCAAACTCGGCGACATCCAAATGACAGTGTGTATCGATCATAGATCGCATCCCGCACGGCATCGCCGTCTCGCGAGGCATGGAAGTACACATCCGAACGCGCCTCGACAGACCTGGCTCATAGACCCGTTGCGCACGTCGCTGATCGACAGAGCCGGAACCAGGAAAAGGGGTCGAAGGCTCTTCTCGTTGTCGTTGTCGTTGTCGTTGTCGTTGTCGTCCGTAATCCGATTACGACGACGACAACGACAACGACAACGACAGATTTTGCGACGGTTTGCTCGCGACGTACGGCGTGAGGGACAACCAGGAATGTGCGGGGCCGTAGGTTGTGCCGAGCCGTGCAAGGCACAACGAACCGCCCGCTGAAGTTGTGCTTCCTACCCTCAGCACAACCTACAGGTACGGATTCCTCCGGAAATCACCTCAAACCGCGTCCGCTCAGACACCGCAGATGCGCGCAACACAGACCCACCCGAAGCCCGTCCGTTGACGCGGCAGACGCGGCTTAGGCCGTCGTCTTCTGATCCCGCACGAACAACGCCTTGTGCGGACCGCGCCCGACCTGCCGCTCCTCGATGTCGAAGAGCTGGATCGCCTTGAGCAGTCCGCTGAGCTTGGCATAACCGTAATTGCGCGAGTCGAACTCGGGGCTGCGCTTGGCGATCGCCGAGCCGACGGCGCCGAGTCCGGCCCAACCGGTGTCGTCCGCGGCACCGTCCAGGGCGGCGCGCAGCAGGTTGACCAACTTGGCGTCGCGCTGCAGATCCTTGCCGCTCTTGCGCGTCGTCGAGTCGCCGCCCGCACCTTCGCGCAGCACCTCGGTGAAGACGAACTTGTCGCAGGCCGCGACGAAAGGCTCCGGGGTTTTCTGCTCGCCGAAGCCGTACACCGTCATGCCGGACTCGCGCAGACGCGACGCCAGCCGGGTGAAATCGCTGTCGCTCGAGACGATGCAGAAGCCGTCGAAGTTGCGCGAGTACAGCAGATCCATGGCATCGATCATCATGGCCCCGTCGGTCGCGTTCTTGCCCTTGGTGTAGCGAAACTGCTGCATGGGCTGGATCGAGTGCCGCAGCAGGGTGTCCTTCCAGGACCCCAGATTGGGCAGGGTCCAATCCCCGTAGATGCGTTTCACGTGAGCCGTGCCGTATTTGGCGACCTCGGCAAGCAACCCCTCGACGATGCTCGCCTGGGCATTGTCGGCATCGATGAGCACGGCGAGCTTGAGGTTGGCGATGTCGGACATCCGTGGTCTTCCTGTCTATTCGATGTTTGAATTCAGTGGGTTCGGATCACGCCGGATCATCCGCATCGAATACGGCGCCAGATCGCATCACCGGATCGCATCACCAGATGAGGTCGTCCGGGACCTGATAGTCGGCGTACGGATCGTCCGCGTCCTTCTCCTCGGCGGCCTTGTTGTGGACCAAGACCAGGCTCGCATCGCGCGCCGCCACCCGCACGGCGATCTCCGCAGGCACGACCTCGTAGAAGGCATCCTGTCGGACGACGGCCAGGCTTCCTCCGACCAGCTTCGCGTGCTGCTCCTTGTTGACATAGATGCGCTTGAGCGTCGTGCCGTCGGTGAAATTGAACGCCAGATCGCCGCGATCGCGCACCACCCGATGGGTGTGTACGAGCTGGCGAATCTCGTTCTCCGCGGCCCGCAAGGCCGCTTCTTCCTGACGGCGCAGATTGAGCTCGCGGTCGCGCTCGAGCTTCTCGCGACGGGCACGCTCGGCGGCCAGCCGGGCCTCGTTGTCGAGCGCCGTGCTGCGCGGACCGGCGTGCTGCTTGGTCTTCTTGTGCTTGGTGGAACGTGCCTGCTTGAGCTTCTGCTCGTTGACCAAGCCGGCCTTGAGCAATTGGTCCTGCAACGAGTTGCCCACGGTGTGGATCTCCGAAAAAGATGTCGACGATCGCCGAGCAGACCCAAGTCCGCGAACCCTCGGCGGATATCCGAATGCCCGAGCCGAGCGACAGGATCCGACAGGCGCGCCCGCGACGCAAGCATGCGAGTGGTTTCCCATGAGCGAGAGCGGAGGGTTAAAATCGCGCGCGGCGCCGTTCCGTGATCGGCCTTGCCGCTGTATGCTCGCAAACCGCGTCTTGCATCACCCTACTCTTTCGACCCTCGGAGTCCTGCTCATGTCCCGTTTTGCCCTCCTTGCCGCGCTTGCTCTGTTCTTCATCGTGCCGACCCACGCCTTGGCCGCCGACGTGGTGGGGTAT
Source organism: Thiocapsa rosea (assembly GCF_003634315.1). Lineage (NCBI taxonomy): Bacteria > Pseudomonadati > Pseudomonadota > Gammaproteobacteria > Chromatiales > Chromatiaceae > Thiocapsa > Thiocapsa rosea. The sequence goes on along the minus strand of NZ_RBXL01000001.1, from coordinate 3,885,220 downwards.
GTCGACATGCAAAAGGTCCTCGAGGACAGCAAGCTGGGCAAACGTCTTCAGGAGCAGCTGCGTGAAGAGTTCGAGCCGCGCGGGGAAGAGATGGCTGCCGAGGAGCAGGAGATCCGCAAGCTCCAGCAATCGCTCGAGCGCGATGCACCACTGATGAGCGCCGACCAAGTCAGCAAGCAGGAGGCCGACGTCCAGAAGCGCATCGAAGCCTTCCAGGAGAAGGCCAACGGCATCCAACAGGAGATCATGAAGGTCCAGCAGACCAAGAGCCGCGAGATTATCGGTCCGGCGCGCGACTCCATCAACGCCGTCGCCAAGAAGAACAAGGTCGGCATGGTCGTCGAGCCCGGGATGTCCGGACTCCTCTATCTCGACGAGAAGCTCGATCTGACCGCCGAAGTCATCAAGCACCTGGATGCGAACACCAAGTAAGACGACGGCCAAACAAACCGTTCGGCGTGAACGGGCTATGTCCGACCCCTGACGCTGCGGTATCATTTTGGGGCATCGAGCCGGGTTTGCCGCTGCGCCTGCACCCGGCGAGCCAGACCCGCCCCGACCACACGACCCCCGGCGCGGCCACTGCGCGGGTTACTGCACATTTTTGAGGAACGGATACAATGCTTGGCGAATCACACGACCTCCTTCACGAGTTCCCCGATCTCGAAGCGAAGATCTCTGCCCTGCGCTCGAGCAACGCCGAGTTCGCGCAAATGATGGACGACTACGACACACTCGACGCCCGGGTACGCAATCTCGAAGAACTGGGCACGCCCGTCGCCGACGAGACCATCGAGGAACTCAAGAAGGAACGCCTGGTTCTGAAGGATACGCTCTACGCCATTCTGCGCTCCTGAGGGCAGACCGGGTTGCCGACATCGGCCCCCGACCCGGGCTTCTCGAGCGCCGGCAACCCGACCCGAGAGGCCCCGTCGCCCGGTCGAAGCGCGTCTCGCCCTCACGGACAGGCCCCGCATCCATCCGCCGACATCCGCGTCTCGGGTCACGTCCGCCCCTAGCGATCGGCTCTCGATCGAGTCCTGGACAACCCGGACACCAGATGAAACCATGCGCGGACATCGAGCCCCGAACGCGTGATCCTGACCCGTGCAATTTCGAATCATCCCCGTCACCCCCTTTCAGCAGAACACCACCTTACTCTGGTGCGAGCGCACCCTTGCCGCCGTCATCGTGGATCCGGGCGGCGAGGCCGAGCGCATCCTCGAGCAGGTCGCAGCGCTGAAGCTGAAACCCGAATACGTTCTGCTCACCCACGGCCACCTCGACCACGTCGGCGCCAGCGCCGAGATCGCGCGCCGACTCGGCATCCCGATTTGGGGCCCGCATCCGGACGACGCCTTCTGGCTCAACGCCCTGGCCGAGCAGTGCGAGATGTTCGGGTTTCCGCCCGTCACCGCATTCGAGCCCGATCGCTGGCTGCAGCCGGGCGAGCGCATCGCCGTCGGCGAGGAGACCCTCGAGGTCCTGCACTGCCCCGGTCACACACCGGGCCATCTCGTCTTCTTCGACGCACACGGCAAGCTCGCCCAGGTCGGCGACGTCCTCTTCAAGGGCTCGATCGGACGCACGGACTTTCCGCGCGGAAACCATCGCCAGCTCCTCGACTCCATCCGGGATCGCCTGTTTCCGCTCGGAGACGATGTGCGATTCATCCCCGGGCACGGCCCCATGTCGACCCTGGGCGAGGAGCGACGCACCAACCCTTTCGTTCGCGACTAAACCGCGCCAGCTCCGACAGTCATCCATCCAGGTCGTCGGAGCTGGCGCGGCCAAGCCATTCCAACACATGACGCATACCGCACCGGGCGCGGTTTAAGCGTTCACCGAGCAACGTCCGCAACCGGGCAGGCGCCCGCGGAAGGAACGGCATCATGCGAAAATCAGGCATCCCGACGCCGACACCGGGGCGACAGAGCAGTCCGCCGCGCAGCCGTGGGATGCGCAACGCGGAGGCCGAGCCGCCGGATGCCCCGCCTCGGAACGCGCTCAAACGCACCAAGAAGGCCCACTTTCTCGAACCCTACCGACTCTCCGAATCCGGGCGGGCCGCCCTGCTCGCGTGCCTGAGCGATCAGGCCGTCGGTGATCCGGAAAGCCGCGAGCTGTTTGCCGCCGCCGTCGAGTACGGCATTGCGAGCTGTCGTGCATCCGGGAAGGACGCCCGCACCCCGGCGAAAGTCGAGAAGGCCGCTGCCGTATCGGCCGCCAAGCCGGCGGAACGTCCAGCCACGGAGCCGACACCGCATCCAAGCGAACCGCTCTCGGCACTCGCGGACACGGCACGTCTGCTCGTCCGGGGGCTCGGAGCACTCGACGAGCCGTCGCGCGAGGCGCTCACCGGTCGTCTGCGAAGCTCCGACCCGTTCGACCGGCCCCACGACCAAACCTATCTGGACGCGGTCTGTCGCGAGGTCGAGCGCATCGCGGCAGCCGCGTCAGCCCTCCTCGACACGCCGCCTGCCGTGCAGCCGATCTCACCTTCGGCCGCCACGACCGCAGCGGCGGCGCCCCCGCATCCGGACGACCCAATCGGCGAGACGGCCCGTCGCCTCGTTCGGCGCATCGCCGACGCCTACGAGGCCTGTTTCGAGACCAAAGCCGAGACCGGCGCGGGTTACCCCTTCATTCCCGTCCTTCGCCTCATCGCCGAGGACGCCGGGATCGCGTTGCCTGCGGAGGACACCCGACTTCACGCGGTCCTGCCGACGCACTGCCGGATCTAAACCGCGCCCGGTGCGGTATGCGATGTTTTTGGATGGGATCGGCCCCGGCAGACTTGACGACCGTTAGAGCTGGCGCGGTTTAGTGGAGCAGTGCAGAGATTCCGAGACCGACCGAGATCATTTTCGTTGTCGTTGTCGTCACCGACCATCGACAACGACAACGACAACGAACAGTCTCGACACATCGTCCGTGCTGCGCCAGGTATAGAGTCGTCAGACCGTTTGCTCGCGTTTCTGAGTACAATGGCCGGTCCGTGGGCAACGGTTGGCGAGTCACACATGCTATTCGAGCGCTTTCTCAAGAAAAAACGACAAGAGACACACAAAGAGGAAGACCAGGAGGTTCTGGCCGAACGCGCCCTCAGTCACGAAGATCCCGCGGTGCGGCGCGAGGCCACGCGGCGGCTTCTCGGGCTGTCCCATCTTCGCCTGATCCTCACCGAAGACGCCGACGCCGGCGTGCGCGAGATCGCCGCCGCCCGCTATCGGCATCTCCTCTGCGGCACGCAGCCGGCCGAGCACACACCCGACGGAGTCGGCGTCGATGCACGCCTCGCGGAGCTTTCGCTCGTCGAGGACGCGCGCACCCTCGAGCAGGTCGCCATCCAAGGGCAGGCTCCCGAGGTCCGGCGCGCAGCGATCGAGCGGCTTGCGTCTCCCGAGGCGCTCGCGCTCTGCGCCGTCCAGGATCCCCTCGCAGCCAACCGCGGCGCGGCCGTCGAGCGCATCGAGACCAAAGACGCACTTGAACAGGTCGTGCGCCAGATCGGCAAGCGCGACAAGAACGTCTACCGCAGCGCACGCGAGAAACTGCGCCTAATCGCCGAGCGCGAAGAGCGTCCGCTGCGCGTGCGCGCACTGTGTGACGAACTTTGCCAAAAGGCCGAGCGTCTAGGTCGACTCGAACATTGGCACCAGGATCGTGCCATCCTCGATCTTCTCGACCGCCAATGGGCCGAGATCCGCGAGGAGGCCGAGCCGGACTGGCGCACGCGCTACGAGACCGCGCGGGAGCGCTTCATCCAGGCTTATGGCGGTCACGCCCGCGAGACCGCCGCCCGGGTCGCCGCCGAAGAGGCCCACGAGTCATTGCACGCCGAACGCCTCGCCCTCCTCGACACCTTGTCCGAGGCCCCCGCGCTGACCGCCGAGCCAGAGATTCGCGCACTGTGCGAACGGGTCTCGACCGCCTGGGACGCCCTCGACGCACTCCCGCCGCAACGCCAGAGACCCCTCGACCAGCGCTACCGCACGCTCATGGACGCGGCCGACGCCGCATGTACGGCCCTCGGCGATCAGCGCAAGCGTCTGTCGCAATTACATAAATCAAGCAATCGGGCACAGAAGCTCCTCGACGAGCCCAAGCCGCTCGATCTGCGCGCGACCAAGACCTTCATCGAGCAAGCACGCGCACTCGCCGCCGAACTCCCCGCAACGGCCGAGACCGAAGCCTTCCTCGCACTGGTGGAGCGCCTCGAATCGCGGACCAAGACCCAGCGCAAGAACGCCGAGCACCGTCTCAAACAGCTCCCCGAAAAACTCGCCGAGCTGGAGAAGCACCTCGAAGAGGGCGAGCTGAAGAAGGCCGACCCGCTCTACCAAAGCCTGCGCGCCGGCCTGGACCTGGTCGAAGCCAGCGCCCTGCCCAAGGGTGCGGCCGAGGAGATCGCCGCACGCCTGCATGTGCTCGCACCGCGCCTGCGCGACCTGCAACACTGGCGCCGCTGGGGTGCCGATCAGCATCGCGACGGCCTCTGCGAGGAGATGGAGCAGCTCATCGAGGCCGACCTGCCCCTGCAAGCCCTGAGCGAACGGCTCCACACCATGCGCATGGACTGGAAGGGTCTGGAGAAGACCGGACCGCGCGCCAGCGCCGCCGTCGCCGAGCGTTTCCACAAGGCGTGCGACGCCGTCCAAGAGCGCTGTCGCCCCTACCTCGAAGCCCAAGCGGCCGAGCGCGAGGCCAACCGTGCCGCGCGCGAGTCCGTCTGCGACCAGATCGAAGACTTCCTCTCCAAGGTCGATTGGGACCGCATCGACTGGAAGCGCGTCCTGCGCGCCGAGCGCGAGACCCGCCACACCTGGGCCTCCATCGGACCGGTGGACTCGCGCCACTTCAAGGCGCTCGAAGGGCGCTTCCGCCACGCGCTCAAGCAGCTCGATCGTCGCCTTGACGGGGAGCGCAAACGCAATCAGGCGATGAAGCAGGACCTGATCGCCAAGGTCGAGGCCCTCGTCGACGAGCCCGATCTGGACGCCGCCATCGAGCGGACCAAGGCTCTCCAGCGCGAGTGGCACACCACCGTACCGGCCCGCCACAAGGACGAAAACAAGCTCTGGCAGACCTTCCGCAGCGCCTGCGACGCCATCTTCGAGCGTCGCGCCGCGTTGCACCAGGCCCACGCCAACGAGATGAAGGAGCATCTCGCCACGCGCGAGACCGTCTGCACCGACGCCATCGCACTCGCCCGAAACGAGCAGGACCCGAAACGACTGCGCACCGAGCTGCGCGAGCTCGAACGGCGCTGGGACGATGCCCAGTCCCTGCCCATCCCGCGCCAGAGCGCCGGCCCGCTCAACGAACGCTGGCGCGAGACCCGCGAGGCGCTCAAACAGCACCTGCGCGACTGCGAGGACCAACAGCGCCGAGGCGCATTCGATCTGCTGCAACGCCAAGCCGCGCTATGCGAGCGTCTCGAACTCGGACTCCTCGGAGAAGCCGACGCCCTGCTCGCCCCCGAAGCGGCCGAGCAGGCCTGGGCAGAGCTACCCGAGCAACAGGATTCCGAGATCCAACAGGCCATCGCCGCGCGTTTCGCGTCCGCGCTCGCCGCCGCACACAACCCCGAGCAGCTCGCCGGACTGCGCCGCCGCTACGACGCCAACGCCGCGCACCTGAGCCAACTCTGTCTACAGCTCGAAATCCTCGCCGGCGTCGAAACCCCGCCCGAGCTTGCCCAACAACGCTTGGAGTTCCAGGTCGCACGCCTGACCGAGCGGATGGTCGACGGCGAGGAAGATCCCCTGCAAGGCAGCGCCAGACTCCTCAAAGAGTGGTACCTCTGCGGCCCCGCACCCCGTTCCGCCGGCCTGAACAGCCGCTTCGAGCGGATCCGCCAAGCCCTCGCCCGAGAGCCCGGCGAAGCGACGGCCTGACACGGCTGTGCATCGGCCACGACCCAGAACCCGCCCGGATGCCCTGGATGGATGACTCCGACGCAAGACTCCACAAACGCCGGCACCGCACCTGGAATCCCGCGCTCGACCCGCGCAACCCGAGCGAAGACCCCGGTGTCGAGCTGCCCCTGCTCGGCTGCGTCAGCGCCGGAGCACCGATCGAGCATCTCGAGGATCCCGAGACCATCCTCGTCCCCACCCACCTCGCACGCCCCGGGGCCTACGCCCTGCGCGTGCGCGGCGAATCCATGCTCGAAGACGGGATCCACGACGGCGACCTCGTCATCATAGACCCCCGCCCGAACGCCGAAACCGGCACCACCGTCGTCGCACGCCTCGACGGCGACCGCGTCACCCTCAAACGCTTCTACGCCGAGAACGACCGCATCCGACTCCAGCCCGCCAATCCCGACATGGAGCCCCTCATCCTGCACGACGGCGACATCGAAATCCTCGGCGTCGTCTCGGGCGTGGTGCTCCTGTCCGCTTAAACCGCGCCCAGCGCGGTATGCGATGTTTTGGAAGGGATCGGCCCCGGTAGACTTGACAGCCGTTGGAGTCGGCGCGGTTTAAGAGATTAAAAAAATATCTTATTCTAAACCGCGTCCCCGCTAAGGGCCGTGGATGCACCAAACGTCGAGCTCACTCGAAAGTGAGCATCTCGCTCTGGACGCGGTTTAGGAACGGTTCAGAACCTGGATGCGATGGCGAAGGGGCGAATCGGCCGCGGGTCAGCGATCTCTGAGCAGACGTTGCCCCGAGCCATAGTCGGGTGTGTTGGTGCCGGGAATGGCGTTGTAGACCTTGCCGTCACGGATGATCAGGCGCTCGGACGCGCCGTAGTCCGGGGTGCGGGTGCCTTTGATCGCGGGATAGACGATGCCGTCGCGCTCGATGAGGAGCGGGCCGCCGTAGTCGGGGGTCCGGGTACCCGGAATGGGCGTCCAGATCTCGGCGTCGGCGTGCGGGAGCGGGGTCCATGCGGCGGCGACGATTGGCAGGGCCGTGCGCCATGCGGCTTTTGCGGTTTTGTTCATTCGGTCCCTCCAATCCGCCTCGGCCTGATCGACCGAAAGTGGCGCGACCGCCGGCGATGCCGTGCGGGGCGTCGGCTTGTTCGGATCGACAACTGGCGCGTCGCTCCCGGAGTCCGCGTGAGGATAGACCGAAACGCGTGACAGCGGCCCGCCGGCAAGCTTGCGGCGGAACGGCCGCGAGCTGCCGCGCCGGACCTCTCCTTTGAGCTCTCCTTTCGACTCAGGCGCCGGCTTCCGGGCGCATGTGCGGGAACAGCAGGACATCGCGGATCGAGGGCGAGTCGGTGAAGAGCATCACCAGGCGGTCGATGCCGATGCCCTCGCCCGCCGTCGGCGGCATGCCGTGCTCCAGGGCGCGGATATAGTCGGCGTCGAAATACATGGCCTCGAGATCACCCGCTTCCTTCTCGGCCACCTGTTGGCGGAATCGATCGGCTTGGTCTTCGGCGTCGTTCAGCTCGGAGAAGCCGTTGGCGATCTCGCGTCCGCCGACGAAGAATTCGAAGCGGTCGGTGACGAAGGGGTTCTCGTCGTTGCGCCGCGCCAGCGGGGAGACCTCGGTGGGGTATTGGGTGATGAAGGTCGGGGCCATCAACCGGTGCTCGGCAGTATGCTCGAACAGCTCGATCTGGAGCTTGCCGAGACCCCAGCCGGGCTTGACCGCAATCCCCAGTCGAGCGGCGACCGCGCGGGCACGCTCGAGGTCGTCGACATCCGCCGGTTCGAGATCCGGGTTGAAGTGCAGAATCGCCTCGCGGACCGTCATGCGCGCGAAGGGCTGTCCGAAGTCGTAGTCCTCGCCTTGATACTGGATCAGCGTGCGGCCGAGGACCTGCTCGGCCATCTCGCGCAGCATGTTCTCGGTCAGATCCATGAGGTCGCGATAGTCGGCGTATGCCTCGTAGAACTCGAGCATGGTGAACTCGGGGTTGTGGCGCGTGGACAGCCCCTCGTTGCGGAAATTGCGGTTGATCTCGTAGACCTTCTCCAGACCGCCGACCACCAGGCGCTTGAGGAAAAGCTCGGGCGCAATACGCAGAAAGAGCTGCATGTCCAAGGCGTTGTGATGCGTGATGAAGGGACGCGCGACCGCGCCGCCTGGGATCACCTGCATCATCGGGGTCTCGACCTCCAGATAACCACGGGCGTTCAGATAGTCGCGGATGAACTGGATGACCCGGGTGCGGATGCGGAAGGTCTCGCGCGTGCCGCCGTTCATGATGAGATCGAGATAGCGCTGGCGATAGCGGCTTTCCATGTCGGTCAGACCATGGAACTTCTCGGGAAGCGGACGCAACGCTTTGGTCAGCAGACGAATGCTGTCGCACTTGATCGACAGCTCGCCGGTCTTGGTCTTGAACAGCAGACCCTCGGCGCCGAGGATATCGCCCAGATCGTAGTCGCGCTTGAAGACCGCGTAGGCGTCCTCGCCGACTATATCGCGCTGGACGAAGAGCTGAATACGCCCGGACATGTCCTGCACATGCGCAAAGCTCGCCTTGCCCATGACGCGCCGGCTCATCAGCCGACCGGCGACCTTCACGGGCAGCCCGAGCGCCTCGATCGCCTCGGGCTCGTGCTCGCCGTATTCGGCCAGCAGCTCGCCCGCGATCACATCGCGCCGAAAATCATTCGGAAACGCAGGGCCTTGGGCGCGCAACTGCGACAGCTTCTCGCGACGCTGCGCAATCAGCTTGTGCTCGTCGACCGCGTCCTCGCTCGACGCCGCCGTAGTGGTGTTCCGATCTTGCTCGCTCATTGCCCTGCTCCCCCTTAAACCGCTTCCGGTTAAACCGCTTCCGGCGCAACAGGCTCATGTCGTCGCATGGTTGAGTGCACCGGATACCGACATGCGTCGCAGCAGAAGCGGTTTAAGAATTTTAAGTTTTTAAATGCTTTTACATCTTGAACCGCGTCAACTCCAACGTCCCGCATGAACGCGACACCGCGGCAACCTTCCAGGCTCCCGAAAACACTCGGACGCGGTTCAATCTTAGAGGCCGCTTTTGAGACTCGCCTCGATAAACGGATCGAGATTCCCATCCAACACCGACTGGGTGTTGGCGATCTCTACGTTGGTCCGCAGATCTTTGATGCGCGATTGGTCAAGGACATAGGAGCGGATCTGACTGCCCCATCCGATGTCGGACTTGGTGTCCTCGATCGCCTGCTGACTGGCGCGCCGATTCTGCATCTCCAGCTCATAGAGCTTGGCCTTGAGCTGCTTCATCGCGTGGTCTTTGTTCTTGTGCTGCGACCGATCGGTCTGGCACTGCACCACGATTCCGGTCGGGTTGTGGGTGATGCGCACGGCGGACTCGGTCCGGTTGACGTGCTGGCCGCCCGCGCCGCTCGCGCGGTAGACGTCGATGCGCAGGTCCGCGGGGTTGATCTCGATGTTGACGGTGTCGTCGACCTCGGGCGAGACGAAGACCGCGGCAAAGGAGGTGTGGCGCCGGTTGCCCGAGTCGAACGGTGACTTGCGCACCAGACGATGCACCCCGGTCTCGGTGCGCAGCCAGCCGAAGGCATAGTCGCCCGAGAACTGGATGGTCGCCGACTTGATGCCCGCGACCTCGCCGGGCGAGACCTCGAGCAGCTCGGTCTTGAAGCCGCGGCGCTCGCCCCAGCGCAGATACATGCGCAACAGCATCTCGGCCCAGTCCTGCGCCTCGGTGCCGCCCGACCCGGCCTGGACGTCGACGTAGGCGTTCTTGGCATCCATCTCGCCGGCGAACATGCGGCGGAACTCAAGCTCGGCGACCTTCGACTCTTGCTGCTCCAGGTCCTTCGCGACCGCGGCGAGCGTCTCCTCGTCCTGCTCCTCGGCGGCCATCGCCAGGAGATCATCGGCATCGACGAGGCCGGTGGTGAGCTCGTCGATGGTGAGCACGATGGCCTCGAGCGTCGCACGCTCGCGCCCGAGCGTCTGAGCACGTTCCGGTTCGTTCCAGACCTTCGGGTCTTCGAGTTCGCGCAGGACCTCCGTCAGACGCTCTTTGCGTTCCGGGTAGTCAAAGATACCCCCTAAGGGACTCGACACGTCCCTTGAGGTCACTGATTTGGTAAGCGATCGGGTTGATGTCGAGCATCGTGGTATCCGTCCGGAAAAATCCGCAAGTATACGCCGGCGCCGAGGCGAGCGTGTCGCCATATTCCGCCCGGCCTCCATGCGGCTATCGAGCGGCCGAGCGTTCGGACCCGCAGCAATTCCAAAACGGTTCTATACTCAGATTCAGGTCAACCAACCGGCTCCGACCCTAACCATGGCACGCTTGCCCAGATTCGTCCTGCCCGGCTATCCGCAGCACGTCATTCAGCGCGGCAACAACCACGAGCGCATCCTGTACGAGGAAGAAGACTATTGGTTCCTCTGGGAAAAGATCGGGGCTGCCGCCGAGAAGTTCGGATGCGAGCTTCATGCCTACGTGCTGATGCCGAACCACTTCCACCTCTTGGTCACGCCGCACCTGGACAATGGTGTCGGCAAACTGATGCAGTACGTCGGGCGTTACTACGTCCAGCACTTCAACGCCCGTTATCAGCGCACCGGTACGCTCTGGGAAGGACGCTACCGTGCGACACTGCTTGATCCGAAACACTTTCTGCTGCCGGTTAGCCACTACGTGGAGGCCAACCCGGTGCGTGCCGGGCTGGTGAGCAGCGTCGGCGACTACGGGTGGTCGAGCTACGGGGCCAACGCGCGGGGCGACGACGACCCCTTGGTCACGGTCCACGCGGAGTACGATCGCCTCGGGCGCAGTGCGAAGGCACGCCGTGCCGCCTATGCCGCGCAGGCCGAGCAGCCCCTGGACGATGCCCTCCTGGCCCGGATTCGGGATGCCACCAACAAGGCATGGGTGCTCGGCGATGAAACCTTCTGCGGGGCAATCGAGACGGCGCTGAACCGGCGCGCCTTGCCGCGCCAACGCGGCGGCGACCGTCGCTCGGCTGCTTATCGACGTGCGACGGGGCGCACATGAGTTCGACGCTCGGAGTCATCCACACGCCGCGTGAGGCCGACGAGTTCTTTACGGACGAAGGCTGCTACATCCTCGAGACCTGGAATCGCGCGGACGACCCGGCGGTGTCCGTCGCCCGCGCGAGGGTCGAGCCCGGCGTCACGACACGCCTGCATCGTCTCGCCGGGATCGCCGAGCGCTATCTCATCCTCTCGGGTGCGGGACGCGTCGAGGTAGAGGGCATCCCGCCGCAGTCCGTCGGGCCGGGCGATCTGGTCTACATCCCCGCCGATCAGGCCCAACGCATCGCCAACACCGGGGACGGCGACCTCGTCTTCCTGGCCATCTGTACCCCGCGCTTCGTTCCCGAGGCCTATCTGGATATCGAGACCGACCCGCCGACGTGACCCGACCTTGACCGGCCCCCGACACGGACCAACAATAGCGGCATGGCAGATATCTTCATCGAACGCGAGCACACACTGGGCCTCGACCGGGCGCTCGACCAGGTCGAGGCCCTCGCCTATCTGCTCGTCGAGGAGCTCGATGCCCGATGCGCGTGGGACGGAAATCGGCTCGATTTCGAGCGACCGGGCGCGAGCGGATGTGTCGAGGTGACCGAAACCCTGCTGATCCTCGAGGTCTCGCTCGGATTCCTGCTCAAGCCCTTCAAAGACCGGATCGAGCAGAGCATCACCGAGAAGCTCGATGGCCTGGTTCCCTGCCTTCCCTCGGTGTGATGCGTCACTGTGCATCGGCCGGCCGACATGACATGAGTCCCGAGGCGCACGCCCGAAACCCAGCGGCGATCAACGCCGTCAATGAGGTCTTCCATCTCTACGACCCACCCCTGTGGCTCGTCACAGCGCGCGACGGGGCGCGCCGAGGCGGCTTCATCGCCACCGCCGCAACCCGCGCATCCATCGTCCACGAGATCCCGCGCATGCTCGTCGCGGTCGCCAAGCACCACCACACCTGGCGCCTGATCGAGGCGAGCGGATCCTTCGCGCTGCATCTGCTCGCAGCCGACGATATCGCCGGGGTTCGGCGTTTCGGGCTCGCCTCCGGGCACCAGGTCGACAAGTTCGCCGACCTGCCGTCCCGCGAGACACCCGCGGGCTCGCCCTTGATCGAGGGGACCATGTCCTGGCTGGACTGCCGGGTCGAATCACGCATGGACATCGGCGACCGCACCACCTACCTGGCCGAGGTGACCGCAGGCGCGGTCTTGCGGCGCGGCCCGATCCTCACCGTCGCGGGTCTGCTGCGGGATGCGCCCGAGGCCGATCGGGCCGAGCTGAAACGTCTCTATGCACAGGATCAGGAGACCGACCGAGCCGCGATCCTGGCCTGGCGCCGATCCCGTGGCGATACCTAAACCGCGTCCAGAGCGAGATGCTCATTTTCGAGTGAGTTCGACGTTTCGTGCATCTACAGCCATCAGCAGAGACGCGGTTTAAGGCGATTTCCGGCAAAGGATCGACTTGCGCGTAGGGGCGAATTCATTCGCCCCTACTACGACCCGGGGACTCGCGAACGCCCTCGGCGGTGTCACGCTTGCTCCAATGGCGATCTGCGCCACGCGCCGCGACGACCCGCACGACCTCGGCCAATTCGCAAGAATCCCCGCACCCCGACATGCGTCGGGGTTTAGCCCGACAGTGGCAGCTCCGAGAGTCCGCGAGATCGCGCCGGACTGAAGTCCGACCCACGGCAAGACCCAACGACACGCAAACATCACAGTGCGTCGGTATAACGACAACCGCCGCGTGCAAGCGCGCGCCGGACCATCGGCGTCGCGCCCGGCGTGAATCACCCGTCGAGCAACCCGCACGCGAGCAGGCACTCGCGCCGGATCGCGATCTGACATCTGGCGCAAGTTATGCTTAGATGACGACCAACCGGCCATGCTCGGCTCGGTCCCGCCCGAAGCCCCGACCGAACCATCCGAGCACCAAACCCTCCAGCAGTACGAGACCCAGACATGCAACTGCCCAACCACAAGACCAAGATCGTCGCGACGATCGGCCCGGCGTCGGATTCGCCCGAGATGCTCCGCGCCCTGATCGGAGCCGGTATGAACGTGGCCCGATTGAACTTCTCCCACGGCGATCCGCACTATCACGGGGCGCTGATCGGGCGCATCCGCGAGGCCGCGGCAGCCACGGGGCAGCGCGTCGCCATTATGGGCGACCTGCCCGGCCCCAAGATGCGCATCGGCGATCTGGCCGAGGAGCCGGTCGAGCTGCTGCGCGACGATATCCTCACCCTGACGACCGAGGACATCATCGGCGACAAGTCGCGGGTCTCCATGAGCTTCCTCGACCTCCCGGCGGCCGTACAACCGGGCGACAGACTCTTCCTCAACGACGGATTCATCCTGCTGAAGGTGCTCGAGGTCGAGGGCTCCGAGATCCGCTGCAGCGTGCGCGTCGGCGGTGAGCTGCGCTCGCGCAAGGGGCTGAACTTTCCGGGTATCAATCTCGGCATCAGCGCCTTCACCCCCGACGACCACGGCTGGCTGCACTTTGCCGCGGAGCACGGTCTCGATGCCGTCAGTCAATCCTTCGTCGCCACGGACGAGGATATCCTCGCCGTGCGCCGTGCGGCGGACGCCATCGGCTATGCCCCCTTCATCATCGCCAAGATCGAGCGCGCCGATGCACTCGACAACCTCGAGGCCATCCTGCGCGCCGCCGACGGCATCATGGTCGCCCGCGGGGATCTCGGCGTGGAGATCCCCATCGAGCGGATCGCCGTGGTGCAGAAGCAGATCACGGAGCTCGCCAATCGCTTCGGCAAGCCCGTGATCACCGCCACTCAGATGCTCGAATCCATGGTGACCTTCCGCCGCCCGACCCGCGCCGAGGCGACCGATGTCGCCAACGCCATCCTGGGCGGGACCGACTGCGTCATGCTCTCCGCCGAATCGGCAATGGGGCGCTACCCGATCGAATCCGTCGCCATGCTGGCGAGCATCGCCACCCATGTGGAGCCCGAGCGCAGCAAACAGCCCTTCGTGCGCACCATGGACGGCTTCCACGGCTCGGGGCGAATGCGCGCCGTCGACCTGATCGCCGCGAGCGTCTATCACACCATCAAGGACAGCGCCCCGCAGGCGGTCGCCGTCCCCACCCAAACGGGCAGCACGCCCCGCAATGTCGCGCGCTTCCGGCTCCCGGTCTGGATCATCGCCTTCAGCCCGAATACGGCCACCTGTCAGGCGCTGCAGTTCTCCTACGGCATCCACCCGATCGAGGTCGAGGCCGACCGCTCCGACTGGTCGAGCTTCGTGCGCAACTGGCTCTACGAGCGCGGGATCCGCGAAGGCTTGGTCTTGCTGACCCAGGGTCCGACCATCGAAAACCCGTGCGGAAACTATCGCATGGAGATCCTGGCGCTCGAGGCGCCGTCGGGACAGCGCTGCGATTGACCGCGGCCGGGAAGGGACGACAACAGGATCGACGGGATCCTGCTGCGTGCAGGGGCGTATGCATTCGCCCCTGCAGTCCTGTAGGGGCGACATTAGCCCCTACAAACGCGACCCCGCGTTCCATCAGAGCAGCCCCCTGCGTTGCCCCATCCCGCAACACCAGCAAGCTCGCTCCGAAACAGGCTTCAGCGCCCCATCTGATTGAGATGAAAGCGGCTTCGCAAAAACCCCTGGAAGTGACCAACCTCTTGGAGCGCGAGCTTCAGACGTCCCTCCTCGATCCGATTCAGCCGCTCGAGCGGTAGATAATTGTTCGGCTCGCGGTGCTCCTCCAGCGCGAGCAACTGCGCACGCAGCCGCAGGGTCACCAGAAAATCCAGGGCCGCGATCAGACTCTCCGCCTGCTCGGCGCGCAAGATCTCGGACTCCTGCAAACCGAGCACCCGACCGCGAGTACTGCCGTCGACAATGCCCGCCTGTAGGGCCATCGCTTTGACCCCCTCGGTAATCGGAAAGATGCCGGCCTTTTTCAGCTCGATGCTGCCGCGGTGCGGTCCATGCCGCTCCGGCTTGATCCCCCCGAAAAACCCCAACGGCGGCTTGAAGCTGACCGCATTGGCCGCGCTATGTACGAGAAACAGATTATTGGCGCGCAACTGCGACGTGATGTGGGCCTTCAACTCGGCCTCGAAGCTCGCGTCTCCGTAAAGGGTGCGTAGGTCGAAGAACATGCTGCCCGAGAGGATGTTCTCGGGCGACGGGGTCCGCAGCCACTTCTCGAGAACATGCTTCCAGTCGGAGAGACTGCGCCGCCACGCCTCGTTCTTCGCCATGATGCCGCCGGGGCACGCCGGCACGCCGATCCCGATGAGATGGTCGATCAGCTCGACGCTGAAGGCCGCGAGGCGCTCGCGCTCGTCCGACGTCAGATCGTCCGCGTAGACGATCGCGTTGTCCTGATCGGTGGAGAGCGTCTGCTCTTTGCGGCCTTCGCTCCCCAGCGCAAGGAAGGCAAAGCGGTCCGTGAGATCCGGATAGTGCGCGGTGCGTACCAGCTCGATCAAACGCACCAGGATGCGGTCGTTCAAATGGGCCACCGTCTGCACCAGATCCTTGGTCGCCACGCCCGTGCCCGACAGATGCACGACGAGCTTCTCCAGCTTCTCGTGCAGGATCTTCAGATCATCGACGTCGGCCGCCTCCTCGATCTCCTTCACCAACTGCTGCGGCGAGCGGCTTTGCAGCCGCAGTGCGTCGGAATCCGTCACGATCCCGCAGAGCGCACCACTCGCATCCACCACGCACAGCCGGTGGATTCGCCGCCGACTCATGAGATGAAGCGCCTCGAAGAGATAGTTGTCCTCGCCGATCGTCACCAGCGGGCTGTTCATGATATCGCTCACGCGCAGCTCGCCGGGATCCTGCCCCCGCGCCACGACCTTGTTGCGCAGGTCGCGGTCCGTCAACATGCCGACCGGAACCTGATCCGAGCACACGACGATGCTCGAAATATTCCGCTCGCTCATCATCTCGGCGGCGGCGACCAGCGACTCATCCTGCTCGCAGGTCACGACATCGCGTTGACACAGATCCCTGACGGGAACGAAAAACACATTATCAGCGGACATTGGGCCTCGATTGCGACTGATTTTGACGACTGCATCGGCGGTGGAGGTGTGCGCTGGACCGCAAAGCTCTCCATCCGCGATCCGATGCATTCGTGAAATGGTTCGATCCAACGGGACTGGACCGAATCCGCACACGCCACTTTAGCCCGGGGAACCCGATCACGCGAGACCGAGCGAGCGTCGCCGTCGACTCGACGGCGACTCGACGGCGTTGACCTCGCCAACCTTGCCTGGTAGATTGCTCCGCTGAGTCGGGCGCATAGCTCAGCGGGAGAGCACTGTCTTCACACGGCAGGGGTCGGTGGTTCGATCCCACCTGCGCCCACCAATACAATCAGAAACTTATAAAGCCGGCCTCGCGCCGGCTTTTTTGTTTGTGCCCACACTGTGCCCGAACGGCGCCCTTCGACGAACGTCGATGGATAGGGATCACGGTCTCATCTCAGCCGGCTCAGTCCGCGCTGTGCAGGAAAAGAACCGAGGTGACGTCACCGACTCTGTTCGCCTTTTGCGCGTACGGCAGAATCTCGGCTTGGTCGTGGGTCTGCCGCACGACCCTGTAACGGCCAACGTATTCCCAACAGTTCACGCGCCTCTTCACGAACGTCGGGACCGCATCCCCCTGGCGCGTGAGTTGGTCTGCGGTCCCTTCGATGATCGGTCCCCGACCGGCGAGGACGATCTGCGGCGCATCCGGATCGAACGCCGGGGTGACGAAACCCGCCACGACGCGCTTCTGCACCGTGGGCAGGTACGACTGCACGCTGCCCCCGATCAGTCCGTGCACCTCTTGCCGTGTGTAACAATCTCCGAGAGCGAACATCGACAACTCCTTCGTTCAGACGCTCAGCACAGCGTGGTGAAGCGGATTCCCCCCCCCCTGCTGGGTCTTCAGGGCGATGCCGACGACCTGCGTCGGCTCGATGCCCATCATCCATTCGGTGATGCGGCCGGAAGCACCTCTGCCAGGATACGGCGCAGGTGCGTGTTGGTGACATTGCCGCCGGTGAGCCAGAGGATGCGAGGTGGCGGACCAAGTCTCAATGCGAGCTCCACGAAATCGCTATCCTTGCTCATGATAACTACACCGCCCTGGTCGCGAGCCGCTTGGAAGATCGCCTGGTCATCGCTGTCCCGCAGCCCCAGGTCACGGACAGCCAGGCATTTGGTTTCAAATTTACTTGCCAGACAGGTTGCAAGGGCCGGCGGCAACTGGGCATCAAGCCAGATCGTCACGCGACCAGCCGCGGGATGTCGACGCGCTCTGCAAAGGCGGGCGTTATCTCGTTTTGAGTGCGCTCGTGCTGGGATGACTGCCTTGATCAAGAGTGATCGGATGATTCCACAGAAGTGTCTTCGCCGAACAAATTGTCCGACAGCCTGGGCCGAGCCCCCCACCCGGATGGCGAGGTCATCATCGCCCAGTCCCAGCATGTCACGGAATGCCTTTCCGGTTTGCAGCGTCAAGGTGCGCAAGCCCAGCGCGAAGACGCAACGCATGCCCTGGGCGGGATCGGCCAGCGCGTACATGATGCGGGCGTTGCCGAGCGTCTTGCCGCAACCCGTAGAAGCCATGTTGACGATGAATGCGCCATGCTCGCGTGAGCGCTCGCGCATCCCGCCAGCCAGATCGAACGACTTGTCTTGCCACCGAAAGCGCTCGTCCCGTGCACGCTGCTTCAGGCGTTTGTGCCGACCGACACGCGGCAGGTGCTGCTCGAAGCGAGGCAGGAAGCGGGCAATCTGGGAGCCGTGTCGGGCCACGCCGAGCAGGTGTTCATCCAATGACTGGTTGGGACTGCCGTCTTTGCGACAGGTGTTGGCCAACAGCGGATTGCCTGGCGTGACCTTGATCCGTTCCGGATGCGCGCCCTCGAGGCTGGAGTAGTGGTGGTCCGCGAGCATCAGGCTCAACCGAGCGAGGTGCATCACAAAGGGGTTGTCCAGTACCGACTCGGATGCGGTTCCCACACTCGAAGAAGGCGCAAAAGGTGACAAGCGCCGTGCAATGCGACTGGCGCGTTGGCGCCAGGCATCAGTGGTGACGGGCAGACCGTTCGTGAAGTGCCAGTACGCCCCCAGCGCCTCGCGGTCCGAGGTGTCGAACGCGCGCTCGTTCCAGGCCGGCTGGAGTTGCGTCAAGAGACCGGGCAGCGACGACATCTGAAAAACCGCCTCGCGCGGCAGCTCAGGGAGGCGGTGGTGTGTCACGACGAGCCAGGCCAGCGCCTGTGCGATCGGCGCTCGACTCAGCGTCTTGAACGGCGAATCGAACGCGCCATCCAAGCCATCCTTGCGCAACTGCTTCAGCCAGCGATCGTTGTCGGCCTCGGTCGGCGAGGCCAAACGGGCCAGCCACGCGGCGTCATCGTCATCGCCGACAAACGCCTCGAACAGACGCACCGACACCCACTCATGCCGGATTCGGTTACGCCCGACCAACCGTCCCTCCAGCCTTGATTGAAAAGCATCGATCGCTTTGCCGAGGTCGTGCAGCAGTCCAGCCAAGTCGACCAGCAGGCAAATCAGCTCGCCGGTATGCCAGTCGTTCTCGTCCTCGCCGCGAAGGATATTCCGCTCGGTCGTGTTGGTCGGGGTGCCACCATCAGCATTGAAACGGCGCAGATCGCCGACCACCCAGAGCAGTTCGCTGTGATCCTTGCCGCGAATCCAGTGGCACGCAACCGCCGTGTTCTTGCGCGCGGTCTTGCGCAGCAGGCGATGCAGGGTGTCCAAACCCTGCTGGGTGATCGGCGTCTGCCAGGTCCGGTCGCCGCGTCGCTCGGCGAACTGATCCAAAATGCGGCGGGTTTCGGTAAGCGCGTTCTTGGTGCATTGGGAGATCAGCAGAACATTCATGCCGTTGCGCCGCCAAGGTCATGAGCGATCGCCTTGAGCGAATCGATCATGAAATCCAGTGCCTCGGCGCGCGTTAGGGCATCGATGCAGGACTTGCGGAAGGTCTGTTCATCGTCCCCCTGCATAGCGGACAGGAACGCCTGCGGCAGGATAAGCGAATCCTTGATCAGGTCGGCCGCGTCGAAGACCAGACCTCCGCGTCGGGTCTTGCCATGAAGGACCGCCAACCCGTGCGGCAGTACAATTCAGTGGTCGTCACCCGGAAGGCATGTTCCACAGCGTCCGCTCCGGGGAACCAAGCATGCAGCAATGCTACAAAGGCCGTGGCTCAACACATGAGGCACTGCCATAAAGTGTACGAAACTCGGCTGTATATTGCAGCACCGAAGACCGTCGGAATCCGTTCGGTTTCAAAGCGCCCCTAATGCCTTGCCCGACTCATACCCGAGCAACGCCAACGTCATCGCATCTTGCTCACCCCCGAAATACTCCTCCAACACCCGCCGAAACACCGACACCGTCGGCGACACTTCCGCAAACAGCGTCACACACGAACGCAGCTTCAAATCATCCGGGGTACCGAAGATCTCTCGCGCCGAGCGCCCCTGAACGGCGAGCACCGCCTCGGCACACGCGACCAACCGAGGCCCGAGCACCGGATGGCCGAGATACGCCCGCGCCTCGTCGAGACCGCGGATCGCATACCGCCGCGCCGCTTCCAACTCCGACCCAGCCCGCAGCACCTCATCCAGACCAGATCACATCGCTGACTCCGAACGCGGTTTAGAATCCTCTCAGGACGTCACATCGATAGCACGGGAGCACGCGATGACAACATCGGTTCGTATCCTGACCCTAATCTACGTCGGTCCTCCTGCGGACCGGCTGCCGCCGGATCATCCCTGGCGACAATTCGACGCACTCGGACGAACACTCAGACGGCATCTGCCCGGGGCAACGGCAGCCGTCTTCGCCCGGCCCGAAATCGCCGTCGACGGCTCGGGTACCGTCACTTGGACCAGCGAGTTGCCCGGACAACCGCGGCCCTTGACCGATCTGCCGGACGAAGAGCAGGCGGCGGCTCGGCGCATCCTCGACGATCACCTGAACGCGATCTCGCACCTGGCCGACGAGCTGACTCGTCGCGAGCCGGAGGATCCCGAGCCCGCGCGCCTGCTGATCCGCGCCATCGTCTATCCCGGCGACGAGGCGGTCTATGTGATCGGCGGCGCCCCGGTGCTGATCTCCTGGGGCGGGACCGACCCCGGCCGCCCGCCGCACGCAGCCGGTGCGACGGATCCCGCGACTGTCCCGCCCGCGCCGCGCCGGCCCGCGTGGATCCTGCCCCTTCTCGGATTGATCGCATTCGCTACCCTGGGCCTCGGTCTCGCCCTGGGTATCTGGCTCTGGCAACTGGAGGAGACCGAGCAGGGCTTGCGCGAGGATCTCGACGCCGCGCTGGCCAACCACTGCGACCCGGTCGCGCCCCTGTTGGAGATCGCGTCCCGCTTGGAGCGATTCGATCGGGAGGACGCACGCTACGCGGACCTCCGCATGGCGGTCCTCACCGAGATCGGCATCTGCGAGGAGGCCGCACTCTTCACCGAGCGGCTCGCGACCGAGCCGCCCTGCGATCATCTGCCCGCCTTGGACGAAGAACTCGCCTTCTACGACCTCGAGCGCGAACCCTTCCGCGCCTTAAAGGCCGAGCTGGACCGAAGGATCTTGGCCTGCACGCGGGTCGCGGGACTCGTCCAACGCCTCGATGCGGTCGCCGGCGACTGCCTCGCCGTCGCCGAGCTGGACCAAGAGATCGCGACGCTCGAAGCACCCCGGAGCGAGCTGGCCGCACTGCGCATCGGCCTGGATCGCGCACGCGCCGCCTGCCGTCTCGCCGAGACGCTCGGCCCGCGGCTGACCGAGGTGTCGACCGACTGCACGGCACTGCGCACCCTGGCGCGCGAGACCGCCCCCGCCTCCGTCGAGCTGGACGCAAGCCGCCCACCCTTAAGCGAGATCCGGCGCGGGCTCGACGAGGCCCTCGCGCGCTGCGACCTGGCCGATCGTCTGGAAGGCGAGCTGGCCCGCTCGCAGGACGACTGTCTGGCCCTCGCCGGACTCGACGAGACCCTGTCACGCCATGCCCCGGAGCGCGAGCCGCTCGCCGCCATCGCCGAGAGGCTCGCTATCGCGCTGCGCCAATGCGCGGCCCTGAACGACCTGGAGCAAGGCTTCGCCGAGGCGAACGGTGACTGTGAACGTCGTCGGGCACTGGCCGACGGGCTCGATGCCTACCGAAACAACCTGCGCTTCCTCGACATCCGCACCCGACTCGCACCCGAACTCCAGATCTGCATCGAGGCCGACGCGCTCGAGGAGCAGATCGCGGCCATCGGTGGAGACTGCACCAAGGCCCGCGCGCTGGCGGCAGGTCTCGCGGACCAAGGCGACCCGCGCTACGCCAGTGCGCGCGAGGCACTCAAGGCGCCGATCACCGACTGCGATCGGATCGACCGCTACACCCGACGCCTCGCCGAGGCCGGCACGGACTGCACCCGACTCGTCGCACTGGAGCGCGACCTCAAGCGCGAGTCCGCCCCGACGCTGCGACCGGTCCGGCGGGAACTCGGCGAGCGGATCGGTCCGTGCCGCCCGCCGCCACCGAAACCCGTCGTGGCCCAAGCGCATCCGCCTCCCAAAGAGAGCGGCGCCTTCGCCATGCGCGGAGACTGCATCGGAAGCCTCACCATTGACCCGACCGCCGGCTGGGACGGCGACCGCGTCCGAGACATCGTGACCATCGATCCGCTGACCAGCAAGCGCGTCGCCCGCGTGACCTCCACCAACCCCTTATGCCGCAACTGCGGCCTGCGCAAGATCGGCCGCAACACCTGGCGCGGCGATCTCTCTTACCGGTGCAGTGATCGCGTCATCATCCCGACGTCCTATGCCGCTTACGATGCGAGCGGGCGGGTGATCTGCAGAGGAAACGGCAGCAGCCTTTGTCTTGGACGACGTCGATAAACAGCCGAACGTCGAATCGAGCCGCATCCCGCAACCTGACGACCAAGGGGCCACCCCTCAACCACTCGCCGCCGACCGCTCTGGATCGAACGAATCCTCCGTCCAATCCACCCCGGTCAGCAGTACCGACAGCATCCGCGCCCGCTCGGCGCAGGACAGATAGAGATTCGTCACCAATCCCGCCTGATAGGCCGTGTTCGGGAAGAACGCCTGGAACGCAAGCGTCCCCTCCTCATAGCCGAAGCTGCCGAACCCATAGCCCATCGGGGTCTCGCTCAAGGCGCGCGCGTTCAGCTCGAGCGCCAGGTGCCGACCCTCCACGTCCGATGTCACCGACACGGGGAAGCGCTGCCGCAACGCCAGGCCGTGGCCATACCAGGGGTGGGTCTGATCCGTCGCGACCTCGCAGAGCGAAGAGGCGCGCTTGCCGTGGGGAAACTCCGCCGTGAAGCCCGTCGCGTCCCCGGATCCCAAGAGGGCAGGGGGCTGATCCAGATAAGCATCGACGCACTGCGCCAGATCCTCGCCCGGCCACCGCGACGGCGCCCGGCCCTCGGTATCGAGCAACTCCAGGGCCTCGGCGATTAGATCATCCAGCTCCGCGCGCAAGCCCCGCTTGGGATGGCCACTCTGCGCGGGCACTGCGCCAACCGCCTCGGCGATGGCCGATGCGCCCCGATCGGCATCACGGATCTGCAGCATGGCGGCCAGGCCGATCAGACGCCGCATCCAGCCGTTGTTGTCCGTGTTCACCCGCACGAGCGTGCAGAGGTCCAGGGTGCGGCGCGCCGGGTCATAGACCGGGGCGGCCATCCCCGCCGTGCGTAGCGTGACCGCCTGGAGCACCGCCAAGACCTCCTCGCCAAGATCCAGGTCGCGCAGCAGCTCGGTGCGCACCAGCACCAGAGCCGCCGGCGCGCCGTCCGGCCCGGCCTCTCGGCCGATGACCTCCAGCGTCTGCGCCTGCCGATGCGGCCACCAGCGGAACCCGCGCGGGGTCTCCTCCGACCATGCCTCCTCGACCTGGAACAGCTCGGTGCGCAGCCAATTCAGCGTGTTCTGTCCAATGTTCATGCGGATGATCCCACCGTCTGATGTCAACCAACCGCAGCCCGAGCACCGGATGCTTCAGATACTCAAGACTGACGGCATCAGGGACTCGATGCCTTCCAGGCAGTCGCTGTCGCGCTGACTATTCCCGGAAATCACCTTATTCTCGACACTCTTCTACCCTTCTTCCTGTCGCCTGGTATAGGGTAAACGTCAGCCGGTCAGGTCTATGCCGGGTCTTTCAAGATTTCGGCGAGGATTTCGGAAATCTCCTCGTCTGATGCCGGGGATGAAAGGCGCCCGCGGTGCTGCAAGCTCCGCGCTCCTGCGCGATACTGCCGCGATCCATCGGTAACCGAGTTCGGCGCTCGCCACCCGAGAGCGTCGCGACGGAGGGCGATGCCGAGTCCTGTCCACTCTATCCCGACGTGATCCGACATCCGACACCCATGTCCCTACTCAAGCGAAAAACACCAAACAGAAGAAGATCTCCGCCACCTTCCTGGCGTTTGTGACCCCCACCCTCAATCCGATGGGCCTGTCGCCGGAAGACCCCGAAAGCGAGACCCTGATCAGGGCCTGCTGGACGACCTGGAATGCCGTGGTCTTCGCCGATTTCGTCGGCAGGACCGATTTCCTCGACGCCTTGCTTGATCCGACACGCTCGAGCCCTGCCTCGGTGATCCTCGTCAAGACATTGGTCGAGCGCAAGCGATCACGCCGCTTCGCCGCCGACGACCGAGTGATCGGCGACTACAAGATCAGACTCGTCGATGGCGAGGTACGACTCTGGGCCGAAGCGCGCAATCCTTACCCCAAGGATCAGACGGCATCGTGACCGGCATGGGGGGCGGTACACCGGAATCCGGCCCACGTGGAACGAGGTTCGCAGTGGCTGAGCAGCATCGGGCAGTCCCTTTCGCGAAACGATTCCAGGTTACAATCCGCCTCCACGAAAACTCCACCGTCCCTCGGGAAACCACGCATGACCGATCTACTCGATACCCTCCTCCCGGCGATCCCCGAGACCTTCTTCCGCAGCCTCGAGGAACGGATGAACGACGGCGCCGCCATCGCCCACCGGCAGGCGTTGCGCACCCCGCCGCACCTGCCGGCGCACCGCATGCGTCTGGGCACCACCCGCTATTTCGAGCGCGGCGAAGCGCTGCGCCTGAGTGCGGAGGATGTCGGCCTGAGCCATCGTTTCGTGATGGTGAACACGCACGCCGAGATCCTGGTGACGAGCGGGCCGGTGCTGATTGCGCACGCCAAGGCCGATCACTGGGGCGATCCGATCGAGGACAAGGAGTACAAGCTGGAGCTGGCGTGCCACAACCCCGGCGACGGCGAGCAGCTCACCCTGTGGGACGAGCCCGCCGAATCGGGCATCCTCGCGGTCGTCGTGGTGCAGTACGCGCGCCCCGGCACCGAGCAGGACGAAACCGTGCCGACGCGGATCGGCTTCGGCGTTCCGACGCGTGATCTGAAGGGCTGGCATCTGCTGAAACCGCTCGACCAGATCTATGCCGCCTACGCCGATCGCACGGGTAGCGTGCTCGACCAGGCCAGGCCCGTCCTCAAGCGGCACCGCGACCGGCGCGGGACCACGGGGCAGGGCTGAGGCGGGCGACGGAGCGAGGATCATGACCGCACGCACCCCGGGCTTTCAGGCCCTCCAACTGACCCGCGCGCGTCTCGCCCGGGGCTTGACGCGCATCGCCTTGGGCGAGGCGGTACAGCGCTCGGCGCCGACCGTGACCAAGTGGGAGAGCGGACAGCAGACGCCCGACCCCGCCGCACTCGCCGCCCTGGCCGAGGTGCTGCGCGTGCCCCGGGACTACTTTCTCGACACCCCGTTCGACCCCGGCACACGACCGCGCTTCTTCCGCTCCATGGCCAACGCCACCAAGCGGGCACGCGAGCGCATCGAGCAGCACCTGCTGTGGCTGCAACACATCGGCCACGCCCTGCAGGAGTGGGTGGACCTGCCGGCACCGGACGTCCCGAACTTGGGCGCGGACGATTTCCGCCTGCTGCGCGAGTGCGACATCGAGGACGCGGCCTTTCGTGTGCGCGCGCGCTGGGGTCTGGGCCGAGCGCCGATCCCGGACATGCTGCTGGTCCTGGAGAATGCCGGCATCGTCTGCGGCCGCTGCCTCTTCGGGGCGCCGTCCATCGATGGCGTCTCGCACTGGTCGCGCGCCGACGACCGTCCCTACGTGCTGATCGCCTCGGACAAGCGCACCGCGGTGCGCTCGCGCTTCGACGCCGCCCACGAGCTCGGCCACCTGGTCCTGCATCGCCACGTCGACCCGACCGCGCTGACGCACCGCGACGAGTTCAAGGCGCTGGAGAACCAGGCCCATCGCTTCGCCGGCGCCTTCCTGATGCCCGCCGACGGCTTCACCGACGAGCTGCCGGAGGCCTCCCTGGACGCCTTCCGCGTTCTGAAGCCGCGCTGGAAGACCTCCATCGGCGCCATGATCTATCGCTGCAAGGATCTCGGGCTGATCTCCGAGACGCACGCCGGGCGCATGTTCAAATCCAGCAGCGCACGCGGCTGGGTTCGCGGCGAGCCCGACGACGAGGTGCTGCCGATCGAGCAGCCCCGCCTGATGGAGCGCTCCATCCGCTTGCTGCTGACGCAGGGCGGCTTCGGCGTCGAGCGCCTGCTCGCGGAGCTGCGACTGGCGCCCGCCGACATTGAGGCCCTGGCCGGACTGCCCGCCGGGATGCTCTCCAATCGCGGCGCACGGATCGCCCTGCTGCCCACACCCAGGCTCAAGACCGCCACGCTGCGGGACACGCCCGCCGAGGTCATCCCGATTTAAACCGCGCCCGGTGCGGTATGCGTCATGTGTTGGAATGGCTTGGCCTCGCCGACTCCGATGACTGTGGGAGCTGGCGCGGTTTAACACTGCAGCGCGAACGCCGGGTCTACCGGGCGCCTCGACGCTGCGCGGCTTCTCCCCGCCGATGCGCCCGCCCACGCAGCCCCATGATCCCGACATCCTCATTATGCGTCGTCAGTCCTCGAAGTTTCGCTCACATCGCCTCCTCATCCTGCTGCTGCTCGTCGGGAGCCTTTGGGCCTTGGTCTGGACCCTGACATCGGTGTTGGTGCCCTCGCTCGCACGCGAGGCACTGCCATCGTTGCAGGCTCGGTTGGAGCCGATCGGCATCGGGCTGGGCGATGTCGCCTTCTCGGGCCTGCGGATCTCGCCTTGGCTGAACGGCTTCGTGCTGAGCGATCTGGAGGCTCGGCTGGATCTGAACCCACGGGATCGGATTCAGCTGCGCTCGCAGCTCGATATCGCGACACTCGAGGTGCGACTGACCCACCCCTTGAGCTTGCGCGGCGCCATTCATGCCACCGGTTTGGAGGTTCGCCTCGATCCATCGGATCGCCCCTCGCAGTTGCCGTTCGACCGATTTTCCAACGCCCGTTTGGCAATCGGCGATCTCCCGCTGGGCGACCCGCGACAGACTGCGAATGCGATCCGCGAGAAGCTGCACGCGTTGTTCTTCGAGAATCACGCGGTCGGGGAGGTCGAGTTCAGCGGCGCGGTCGTCCTCGATATCGACGGTGTCGCCCGGGTCGCCAACCTCGACACCGAGCGCGTGGGTGAGACCTTCAAGCTGCGGTTCCGGGAAGACGATATCCGGGCGATCGCGCAAGCCAAGGCCATGGACTTAGTCCCAGAGCAGATCGAGATCGTCTCGCTCTACCCGCTGCGGGCGCCCGTGATCCTGATGCTGACCGATCAGGCGCGCGCGCTCGCGGCCCGGTACGCGCCGGATGATGTCTGGCTCCAGGATGCCATGCGCCATGTGATTTGGAGCTTCCTGCTGACCCGCACCTTCGGGCCAGACTTCGCAATCACGGTCACCGATGCTCAAGAGCTGCGGCCGGGCAATACCCCGGACGAGCGGGCCATGGACTATCACAACAATGCCATCGGCCGGCGCTTCGTCTCCGAGGACATCCCGCTCGCCGCCCTGCCGCGTCGCATTCGAAAAGACCCGGACGTTATCCGTCACCCGGATGAGGTCGAGCACTTCGGCGAGGAACGCCTGCTGCGTTGAGCACCGAAGATGCAGGACATCCGCCGTGCGCTGCGACCGGGCGGACGGGTCTTTCTGATCGTGTTGCGCGACGGGAACACCTGCGACAGCGTCGCGATCAACAGGGTAAAGACCGGTTGCGCATGGCTGTCTTCAGGGCGGCGACGCGCTCGGCGCGGATGTGCCCCGGGATGAGTCGCGGCTCGCGCGCGGCGCGGGCGACGGCACCGACATCCACGGCCGCGACGGCGGCTTGCAGCCGACGCAGAGTCTCGCCCTGCGGATAGTCGCGGTCGGCATAGCCGGTGCGGCCCCGATAATCGGCCTCGCAGGCGGTCAGCATCCGGTGGAAGCGCTCCGGCCGACGGAAGGCGTCGGCGCCTTCCAGGAGATCGAGGATGGTCGTCGCGCGCAGCTCGTCGACCTTGTGGACGAGGCCGTGATAGCGGGCCGTGATTCGGGCAAGCTCGCGAAAGCGGACGGGGACGCGCAGACGCTCGCAGATGCCTTCGAGTAGATCGACGCTGCGCTCCTCGTGACCCCTGTGACTCGGCAGGATCTCGGTCGGTGTGGTGCCCTTGCCAAGGTCGTGACAGAGCGCGGCGAAGCGAACACCGAGATCCGGGGACAGGCGCGCGGCCATGTCGATCACCAGCATGACGTGGACGCCGGTGTCGACCTCCGGGTGCCATTTGGCCGGTTGGGGGACGCCCCACAGCCGATCGACCTCGGGCAGCAGCCGCACCAGTGCGCCGCACTCGCGCAGGACCTCGAAGAAACGCGAGGGTCGATCCTCGCAGAGCGCGCGCGCCAGCTCCTGCCAGACCCGCTCGGGGACCAGGGCATCGACCTCGCCGGCCGCGACCATCTCGCGCATCAAGTCCATGGTCTCGGGCGCGACTCGGAAACCGAGGTCGTCGAAGCGGGCGGCGAACCGGGCGAGGCGCAGGATCCGGACCGGGTCTTCCGCGAAGGCCGGGGAGACATGCCGCAAGACCCGCGCCTGGAGGTCCGCAAGCCCTCCGTACGGATCAATCAGGACACCGGACGGATCCTCGGCGAGTGCGTTGATGGTGAGATCCCGACGCTGCAGGTCTTCCTCGAGCGTGATCTCCGGATCCGCGTGCACCGCGAAGCCGTGGTAGCCGGGAGCGGTCTTGCGCTCGGTGCGCGCCAAGGCGTACTCGTCCTTGGTGTGCGGATGCAGAAAGACCGGGAAGTCTTTGCCGACCTGCTGGAAACCGCGGGACAGAAGATCATCGGGTGTTGCGCCGACCACGACGAAATCTCGCTCGCCGACCGCGCGCCCCAGCAGACGGTCGCGCACGGCGCCGCCGACCAGATAGATCCGCAGACCGTCGGTGGCGCTCACGGAGAGGGTCCATTCCGTAAGGACGCATCGGGAGCGGACCAAAGGGCCGACCGGGTGCGGGTGACGTCTCGAGCGGGAGTCGCGATCGGCATGGATAGCCTCATCTTTGCGGTCTGTCCGGTCGCGGGATTATACCGGGCAGAGGCTTGCGGGTAGAATTCACGGTCCGTTTCATCACTCGAGACCCGAAGACCATGCGATTGTTTGGATATCTGATCCTGTTCGCGCTGATCGGCTACGGCATCTGGCCCTACTTTACGGTCTTCCGTCTCGATGAAGCCATCAATCAAGAGGGTACGGCTCAGCTCGCCACCATGGTGGACCTGCCGGCGATCCGTGCCAATTACAAGGCGCGGGTCACCGCGGGTGTGGACGGCATTTTTCCCTCGGGCGATCCGGAAAGCGTCATGAGCTGGATCCGCCAAAACGTCGACCGCCTCGGCGACTCCGCGCTCGAGCAGGCGATCACCCTGCCCTGGGTGCGCGACACCCTGCGCGGCGCGGTCACGCAAGCCACCGGCCAGAGTCCGCCCTATCTGCTCGGCGGGATCGACTTCGCCTTTTTCGAGTCCTACAACCGATTCCTCATCCGCATCGGCGATTTGGGCCGTTCGCCCACCCATGTGCGGATGACGCTGCAGGGCACGGACTGGAAGATTACCGACATCATCGACTGAGTCGGCGTTCCCGCCACCCCGGCCACGACCCGCGGCCACGGCATCTATCTTAGCTTGTAAACCGTGTCTCACCGAGCTCGAGGACCTCTCCGAAGCCAAACGCAACATGAAAATGTTTGAAGCGTCAAGACCGGATAAGATGACCGGCATCGTCAATCCACAAGAGGACACCTCGATGACCTCGAGCAGCGGTCCGCGTCACGCCAAGACCGGCAAACCCATCGACAGCGCCAAGCTCGACCGCGTGGTCGCCGACGCCCGCAAGGCCAGCGACGAGCGTGCCGCCGGCTATCGCGAGCAGGCGCTGAAACTCTACGACTGGGTCTGCGGCCGGTGTGCTCGCACCTTCACCCGCGAGAACCTGCGCGAGCTGACCGTCCACCATAAGGACATGAACCACGACAACAATCCGCCCGACGGCAGCAACTGGGAGCTGCTCTGCGTCTATTGCCACGACAACGAGCACCAGAAGTACGAGGAGCACCTTGCCTCTCTGGCCGGCGGCCGAGTCGCCAAGCCGGGCGTCGCCGGAAAGCAGACGACACACAACCCCTTCGAAGGGCTGGCCGATCTGCTGAAGAAAGACGGCTAAACCGCGTCCGGTGTGTTCCATGGCGTCTCGCACGAGAGCGAGATCACTGAAACCAACGCGCGCGGGAGCGGATGCGGTTTAGGCTTTTCTTTGAGCCGGTGCGTTGGAGTGTGCATGGAAGGCTGGTGACATTCGGAAAGCCGATTACACTTGAAGAGGAGCGTCAATAAGCGAATGAGGTTTGC
Organism: Thiocapsa rosea; assembly: GCF_003634315.1. Classification (NCBI taxonomy): domain Bacteria; kingdom Pseudomonadati; phylum Pseudomonadota; class Gammaproteobacteria; order Chromatiales; family Chromatiaceae; genus Thiocapsa; species Thiocapsa rosea. Next base: position 3,855,415 of record NZ_RBXL01000001.1, on the reverse strand, counting down.
GATGGACAACCACGACTATCAAAGCCTGTTGCTCGCAGTGGATTTCGAGAAGGAGAGCGAACCGGTCGTCGCCCGTGCTCAACGGCTCAAGGCAGCGCTCGGGGCGCGACTGTATCTCCTGCATGTGGTCGAGCATGTCCCGCCGACGATGGAGTACATGCCGGTCGGATATGCCGGGGACGTCGCCGTTCCGGAGAACCTTGATCTGGAAGAGGAGTTGCTGGCGATTGCTCGGCGCGAGATCGACAGCCTGGGCGAACGGCTGGACGTGCCCATCGCGGATCGCTTGGTCCGTGTCGGTCCGACAGGACGCACGATCGACGAGGTCGCAAGCGAGTTGGACGTCGATCTCGTGGTGATCGGCAGCCGCGGACGCCACGGCTTTTTGGGGCTCTTCGGGTCGACCGCGCGCTCGGTCCTGCGCAACCGATCCTGCGACGTGCTCTGCGTGAAGATCGACGAGGCCGGCTAAACCGCGTCTTAGCGAGATCGAGGATATCTCCAACGCCAAACGCAACGTGAACATGACGCAGATCGCTCTGGAGGCGGTTTAGAGCCTCAGATCGGCACCCACAAAGCGGCAAGGGCGAGAACGATCGCTGCCATCGCCCCGGCGATCACGTCGTCGAGCATGATGCCGAGGCCGCCGGGCACCTTTCGGTCCGCCACACTCACCGGCCAGGGTTTCCAGATATCGAAGAGCCGGAAGAGAACAAAACCGGCGAGGATCCAGAGCCATCCGGCCGGTGCGGCGACCATGGTCAGGAGAAAGCCGACCCACTCGTCCCAGACGATCGCGGAGGGGTCTTTGGAGCCCATATCGCGTGCGGTGCGCTCGCAGGCCCAGATCCCGACGAGCATAAAGAGGACCAGCAGGCCGACATAGAACGGCCAGGCGAGCGGACTCAGGAGCAGATAGAGCGGAATCGCGGCAAGCGTGCCGGCTGTTCCGGGCGCGCGCGGCGACAATCCCGAGCCGAAACCGAAGGCGATCCAATGATGGAGTCGTCGCGGATTGAAGCCGGACTTAAAGCCACTTGGGGACATGCCGTCAGGTGTTGTCCGAGAAATGGTCATAACCGGCATTCGTCAGCGTGATGGATTCGCCGCTCGGCATGCGCGCGACCAAACCGGGCTCCGGACGGATCCTCCCGACCACCGAAAGGGCGCAGCTCAAGGTATTCCCCAAGGATCCGATCAGCGACGCCTGCTCGGGGGGCGCACAGAAACACAGCTCGTAATCATCGCCGCTCGACAGCGGCAGCGACCAATCGCCCTCGGATGCAATCCGGCTTGCCACGGCGGAAGACAGGGGCACGGCCGCGAGGTCGATCTCGGCCCCGACACCGGATGCTGCGAGGATATGACCGAGGTCCCCGGCAAGACCATCCGAGAGATCGATCATGGCCGTGGCGATCCCGCGCAAGGCGGACCCGAGCGCGACGCGCGGGTCCGGGCGTTCCAGTCGCGCACGCAGAGCCGGATCGACCGGATCGCCCTCGCGCAAGTGCCGAAGCGCGAGCCCGGCATCGCCCAGCGTCCCGCTCACCCAGACGAGGTCGCCGGGGCGGGCGCCGTCGCGACGCACCGCCGCCGCGGGGCGCACCAGACCATGGACCTGCACGGTCACGCTCAAGGGGCCGCGCGTGGTATCGCCGCCCACCAAACGCACCCCGTAGGTTCGGGCCAGGTCGCCGAAGCCGCGCGCGAATGCCGCGAGCCAGTCGTCATTGCGCTCGGGCAGGGTCAAGGCCAGGGTCGCCCAAGCGGGTGAGGCGCCCATCGCGGCCAGATCGCTCAGTCCGACGGCCAGGGACTTGTGTCCGACGGCTTCGGCATCGCAGTCATGAAAGAAGTGGATCCCGGCGACCAGCGTGTCGATGCTGACCGCCAGGCTCAGGCCGACAGGGACCTCAAGCAAGGCACAGTCGTCGCCGACGCCGAGCAGGACATCGGCACGATGCGCGCCGAGATCGGCAAAAAAGCGGCCGATCAGGTCGAACTCGGAGCGCGGTTGATTATCCATCGGTCGTTTCTGCAGATCCGGGGGGCGCAGCGTTGCCCGTCACCCTTCGGAACACCGTCGGATGAGCGTTCGGGCCGAGCCGGCGCCATGAACACACCTGCGGTGCCACGCTCGACTAGACCGGCCGACCCGACGTCACCGCGTGCGCGCGCGCGACCTTGTCGAGCACGCCGTTGACGTACTTGTGCCCCTCGTGGGCGCCGAGCAGCTTGGTCAGCTCAACCGCTTCGTTGATGGCCACACGATCCGGGATGGAATCGGAGAAGAGGATCTCGAAGGCACCGAGACGCAGGATCGCAAGCTCCACCGGATCGACCTGGCTGATGGGTCGGTCGAGGACCCGGTCAAGCTCGGTATCGATCTCCGTGACATGGATCGGAACACCTGTCAGCAGTTGATCCAACAGCTCCATGTTGAAGTTGAACCGCTCCTTGGCATCGGGCGGGGCATCGTCGTCCTCGGCCCCGTTCAGCGAGCCGGCAACGGCATCGAGCCACTCGGGGTCATCGAGGAGATGCCGTTTGATCTCCATGGGGTCTTCGCCGGTCAGACGCCATTGATAGAGCGCCAAGGCGGCATAGCGGCGTGACTGGCTGCGGGGATTGATCGTCATCTCAATCGAGCTGCCGCAGGAGGTCGACCATCTCGATGGCGGACATGGCCGCCTCTGCGCCCTTGTTGCCGGCCTTGGTGCCGGCACGCTCGATCGCCTGCTCGATGGTGTCGACGGTGAGGACGCCGAAGGCGACCGGGATGGCGTACTTGAGGCTGACCTGAGCCATGCCTTTGACGCATTCGCCGGCGACGTATTCGAAGTGTGGAGTGCCGCCGCGGATCACCGCACCCAGCGCCACAATGGCGTCGAAGCTACCCTTGGCGGCGATGCGCTCGATGGTCACCGGCATCTCGAAGGCACCGGGCACGCGCACGATGGTCAGCGCGTCATCCGTCGCACCGTGGCGCTTGAGGGTGTCGATGGCGCCTTTCTCGAGCGCCTCGACCACGAAACTGTTCCAGCGCGACACCACCAGGCAGAAACGCGCATTGTCGGCGCGCATGGCGCCTTCGATCGTCTTGATAGTCATTGGTTGGCTCGTCTCGATTCAAAACGCAAAGGCGCACAGGGCGCGAAGGGTTTCGAACCGAATTCTCGGAAGCTGTTCTTATCGACGAGGTGTCGGCAATTCGTGCATCGCCACCTCGTCATCCTTTGCGCCTTTGCGGTTCGACCTCTCCGTCGCGACATCCGCCAAGGCTTAGCTCGGTGGACCGCTCGCCGGCCTCCCGCCAGTGTACTCCACGACCTCGAGATCGAAGCCCGAGATGGCGTGCATCGCCTTGGGCGCACTCATGACGCGCATCTTGCGCACGCCGATATCCGAGAGGATCTGGGCGCCGATCCCGTAGGTCCGCAGGGCGTTGCGGTCTTGGCGGCGCGCGGGCACCACGTCGTCCTCGTCGTGGAGCTGGAAGTCCTTCAGACGCGCCAGCAGGTCGGCGGCGCTGTCGCGGTTACGCAGTACCACGATCACGCCCTCGCCCGCAGCAGCGACCTGTTTCATCACGTCCTGCAGCGGCCAGCCGCAGGCGTTGTGACGCGTGCCGAAGAGGTCGCACAGGGTGTTTTGCAGATGCACCCGAACCAGGGTCGGGCGTTCCGGGCTGATCTCGCCCAGGGTCAAGGCCAGATGGATCTCGTTGTCAATACTATCCCTGTAGGCCACCAGGCGGAAGGTCCCGTAATCCGTGCGCAGCTCGCACTCGCATTCGCGCAGGACCGCCTTCTCGTGCCGAACCCGATAGTGGATCAGGTCCGCGATGGTGCCGATCTTCAGCCCGTGCGTCTCGGCAAAGGCTTCGAGGTCCGGCCGGCGCGCCATCGAGCCGTCCTCGTTGAGGATCTCCACGATCACCGCAGCGGGACTGTAGCCGGCGAGCCGAGCAAGGTCGCATCCGGCCTCGGTATGGCCGGCCCGCACCAAAACCCCGCCCGGCTGGGCCATGAGCGGAAAGATATGTCCGGGCTGAACCAGATCCTTCGGCTGCGCATCCGTCGCGACCGCGGCCTGGATGGTTGTCGCCCGGTCGGCTGCCGAGATGCCGGTCGTTACGCCGCGTGCCGCCTCGATGGAGACGGTGAAAGCGGTGGAATGGGCGGCCTGATTGTCGCTGACCATCATGGGCAGGCGTAGACGCTCGCAGTGCTCCTTGCTGAGGGTCAGGCAGATGAGACCGCGCCCGTATTTGGCCATGAAGTTCACGGCCTCCGGGGTCACGCGATCGGCCGCCATGAGCAGATCGCCCTCGTTCTCGCGATCCTCGTCGTCCATGATCACGACCATCCGCCCCGCACGGAGCTCCTCGATGATCTCTTCGGTACTGTGGAGGCCTGAATTACCCATGACTCAAATATCGTCCGAACGAAAGCCCGTTAGTTTAACAAAGTCGGGACCGAGAAACGCTCGACGATCCAACAGCGTAGGATGGGTAGAGCGCAGCGAAACCCATCCTCCCCGCTCCAACGCCGCGAACAAAAAGCATGAAAACCCATCCTTCCCGCTCCGATCCCATCGGGCGGCCGACCCGAAATGCAGTGGTCCGGAGGATCGGTTTCCGTGCGCTCAACCCTTCCTGCGAGCTGCGGAGTTTTGGAGGATGGGTTTCGCTTCGCTCTACCCATCCTACGGCGAATGTCGATCATCCGTCGCCGGATCTCGCAAAACCATGCTGCGCGAGAAATCCCATGGTGAGTCCCGGCTTCGCCGTACCGCTCTCGGCCGCGGCATCGCCCAGCAGCAGGCGCTCCAGATAGCGCGCGATCAGGTCCACCTCGAGGTTGACCCGAGTGCCGCTGCGGTAGCCGCCGATAATGGTCTCGGTCAGCGTATGGGGCACGATATTGAGCTCGAAGACGGCGCCGTCCACCTGATTGACCGTCAGGCTGGTGCCGTCCACGCAGATGGAGCCCTTCGGCGCGATATAGCGTGCCAGCTCCGCCGGGGCCTGGATGCGCAGCCGCCAAGACCGCGCATCCTCGCGCTGCTCGATGATCTGCCCGACTCCGTCGACATGACCGCTGACCAGATGGCCGCCGAGCGGGGTCGCCAAGGTGAGGGCCGGCTCCAGATTGACCGGGCTGCCGGGCGTGAGTGTGCCGAGCGTCGTGAGCGAGAGGGTTTCGCGCGAGACATCCGCGGCAAAGCCGTGAGCATGAAGCTCGACAGCGGTCAAGCAGATGCCGTTGACCGCGATGCTGTCGCCGAGCGCCGCGTGCGTGAGATCGAGCTTTCCGGCATCGATCGAGAGGCGCACGTCGCCGCCGCGCGGCTCAAGTCGTGCGATGCGACCGATGGATTGGATGATTCCGGTGAACATGATGAGTGGGGAGTGATGAGTGATGAGTGATGAGTGATGAGTGGTGTGATTAAACCAGTGCACGGTCGCTGCCGGCCGGCTCCGGGCGGGCGGTGATGCGAAGATCTCGGCCTACCGCACGGACATCGGTGATCGCGAGCGGGATGCGATCGCACATCCGATCGAGTCCGGGCAGGGTGAACAGACCGCGTCCCGCATCGCCCATGAGGTGCGGGGCGAGGTAGATCAGGATCTCGTCGACCAGACCTGCGGAGACGGCCGCGCCGGCGAGGGTCGGACCCGTCTCCAAGAGCACCTCGTTGATCTCGCGGCGGCCCAGCTCCTTCAGAAGCGCGCCGAGATCGACCCGCGCCGAGTCACCGGGACAGAGATACACCCGGGCACCTGCGCCCTTCAGTTCGGCCATCCGCCCCGGATCATCGAGCGCCCCGACGATCAGGGTCGACCCGGACAGGGTCAGGATGCGGGCGCTCGGCGGCGTGCGCCAACGGCTGTCGAGAACAACCCGTAGCGGCTGGCGAATCGCCTCGCCCGGACCCATCCCCGGCAAGTCCTCCGCACCGAGACGGACATTCAGGCTCGGATCATCCGCCAACAGAGTCCCGATCCCGGTGAGGATCGCCGAGCTGCCGGCGCGCAGGCGTTGCACGTCGCGGCGTGCGGCCTCGCTCGTGATCCATTGACTCTCGCCGCTCGCCATCGCGGTCCGTCCGTCCAAACTCGCCGCCAGCTTGCAGCGCACATAAGGACGGCCCTGCTCCATCCGCTTGATAAAGCCCGGGTTGAGCGCGCGCGCCTCGGCCTCAAGCAGGCCGGTCTCGACCGCGACACCGGCCTCGGCGAGCAGTCGCAAACCCCGCCCGGCGACCAGTGGATTCGGATCGACCATCGCGCAGACGACACGCCCGACCCCGGCCTCCAGCAGACCGTCGGTGCAGGGCGGCGTGCGGCCTTGATGACAGCAAGGCTCGAGCGTCACATACGCGGTCGCGCCGCGGGCACGCTCGCCCGCCTCGATCAGGGCGTGGCGCTCGGCATGCGGCTCGCCGGCGCGCCGATGCCATCCCTCGCCGACGATCCGGCCGTCGCGCACGATCAGGCAGCCAACTCGCGGGTTGGGATCGGTGGTAAAACGCCCCAGCTCGGCGAGCTGGATGGCCCGCGCCATAAAGGCATGGTCGGCGCCCGGGCCCGTACTGTCCTCTGGCGCGTCATCCGGCCCGGTCCTCAAGGCTTGGCCTCCAGCTCCTGGAGCAGATCCAACTGCTGACGCTTCACCTCGGGCGTGGGCTGTTGCTCGAGCCGCTCGATCTCCTCGCGGAAGGCGGCGACGTCCTCGAACTTGCGGTAGACGGAGGCGAAGCGCACGTAGGCGACCTGATCGAGCTGGCGCAGCTCCTCCATCACCAGTTCGCCGATGCGCAGCGCCGGGACCTCGCTCTCGCCGCTCGACATCAACTTGCGCTGGATCCGCCACATAGCGCTGTCGACCTGATCCGTGCTCACCGGCCGCTTCTCCAGCGCGCGCATCATCCCGGAGCGGAGCTTGCTGCCGTCGAAGGGCGTACGGCTGCCGTCGCGTTTCACGACCCGCGGCAGGTTCAGCTCGGCCGTCTCGAAGGTCGTGAAGCGCTCGTGGCAGACAACGCACTTGCGCCGTCGGCGCACTTGGTCGCCCTCACCGGAAAGACGCGAGTCCACCACCTTGGTGTCCTGGGCGCCGCAGAAGGGGCAGCGCATTCAACGCTCGTAGACAGGAAAGCGTTTGCAGAGCGCCAGCACCTTGGTCTTGACCGCATCAATGGTCGCCTGATCGCCGCGCGCATCGATCAGATCGCACATCCAGTCGGCTAGATCGCGCGCCTCGTCGGTCCCGAAACCGCGAGTGGTGATGGCGGGCGTGCCGATACGGATGCCGCTGGTGACGAAGGGCGATTGCGGATCGTTGGGCACCGCGTTCTTGTTGACCGTGATGTAGGCCGCGCCCAACCAGGCGTCGACGTCCTTGCCGGTCAGACCCTGCTCGATGAAGCTGACCAGGAAGAGGTGATCGTTCGTCCCGCCCGAGACCACGTCGTAGCCGCGCGAGAGAAAGACCTCGGCCATCGTCTGGGCGTTCAGCAGGACCTGCTGCTGGTAGACCTTGAAGCCGGGTTCCAACGCCTCTTTGAAGGCCACCGCCTTGGCGGCGATCACATGCATCAGCGGACCGCCCTGCGTGCCCGGGAAGACCAGCGAGTTGAACTTCTTTTCAAGCTCGGGGTTGGCCTTGGCCAGGATCAAACCGCCGCGCGGACCGCGCAGGGTCTTGTGGGTGGTAGTCGTGATCACGTCGGCGATCTGCACCGGGCTCGGGTAGATGCCTGCGGCGACCAGACCGGCGACATGCGCCATGTCGACCATCAGATAGGCGCCGACGGCATCGGCGATGGTCCGGAAACGCGCCCAGTCTACGACCCGCGAATAGGCCGAGAAGCCGGCGATGATCATCCTCGGGCGATGCTCGTGGGCCAGACGCTCGACTTCGGCGTAATCGATCTCGCCGGTCGCCGAATCCAGTCCGTATTGGACCGCGTTGTAGATCTTGCCCGAGAAGTTCGGCTTGGCACCGTGCGTGAGGTGACCGCCGTGCGCCAGGCTCATACCGAGCACCGTGTCGCCGGGCTCGCACAGCGCCATGAAGACCGCCGCGTTGGCCTGGGAGCCGGAATGCGGCTGGACGTTGGCATAGTCGGCGCCGAACAATTCTTTGGCGCGCGCGATGGCGAGGCTCTCGGCCACATCCACGTACTCGCAGCCGCCGTAGTAGCGCTTGCCGGGATACCCTTCCGCATACTTATTGGTCAGAACGCTGCCTTGAGCCGCCAAGACACGCGGGCTCGCGTAGTTCTCGGAGGCGATGAGCTCGACGTGCTCCTCCTGGCGACGCTCCTCGTTTTGGATTGCACCCCAAAGCTCAGGATCATAGTCACTGATCTGCATGCTTTTCTCGAACATCGTTCATTCCCCCGGCGGCGCAAAGCCGCACAGTGTATCGATTTTGCAGTCCCGCGTCGCTATCTCGCCCGCACAGCCCGCACAGCCCGCACAGATCTGAAGAAGTGAGGGAGATCGCGAGGATTGGCAATCCCGCGGGGGACGGGTTTGAAGGGAATCGGTCTCGCTCCGAGCGAGAACCGCGCCCGGGATCGTCGACTTGCAGTCGACCCGCTGGCCGCAAGGCCAGCGCAAGAGGTCGACTGCAAGTCGACGATCCCGGGGGTGTCGGATGTCTAAACCGAATCGCACGAAACAGGGTTTACCGTGCCGGTCGAATTGTCATGACTATAGATTCGGCAAGCGGCGGCGGCAAATCCTACCGGCCTGGGCAGGAATCCCGAACGCCGGTCAGTCTGGACTGAACGATGCCCGGCATGCGAGATTTCGACAGCCTGACCCAAGGGGATACTCGATGACACCCGAAGTCGATTACGACCGGGACTTTTATGCCTGGATTGCACGCAATGTCGCGCTGCTGCGCGCAGGACGCGTCTCGGAGGTCGACGCGGAAAACATTGCCGAGGAGCTTGAAAGCATGGGAAAGCGCGACCTGAGGCAGTTGAGGAGTCGGAGCCGGCGCGGTCACACCAATCCAACACACGACGCATATCGCACCGAGCGCGGTTTAACCCGATGCAGGCGCTTCGCGGTGTAGAATTGCGGCCCGATCAGACCGACATGGCCATCATGGACCAGTCGACAGCACACCGCCGGGGCCGCAGACGATGACCGAAACCATCCACAACGTCGATCACGCCGAGATCAACAAGTTCGAGGAGCTGGCCTCGCGCTGGTGGGATCCGCACAGCGAGTTCAAGGCGCTGCACGAAATCAATCCGCTGCGCCTGGACTATATCGAGCGCGCGGCCGGCGGGCTGACCGGCAAGCGCGTCCTGGACGTGGGATGCGGCGGCGGCATCCTCTCCGAGTCGATGGCGTTGCGCGGGGCCGATGTCACCGGGATCGATATGGGCGCCATGCCGCTGCGTGTCGCCGAGCTGCATACCCTCGAGAGCGGCGTGGAGGTCAGCTACCGGCTCGTACCGGTCGAGGTGCTTGCGGCGGAGCAGCCGGACAGCTTCGATCTGGTCACCTGCATGGAGATGCTCGAGCACGTGCCGAGTCCGGCCTCGATCGTGGATGCCTGCGCGCGTCTGGTGCGTCCGGGCGGGACGGTGGTCTTCTCGACCCTCAACCGCAATCCCAAGTCCTATCTCTTCGCGATCCTCGGCGCCGAGTATGTAATGGGTCTTTTACCCAAGGGTACGCACGACTACGCCCGCTTCATCCGCCCCTCCGAGCTGCACGCCTGGATCCGCCCGACCGATCTGCGCACCACCGACATGACGGGCATGACCTACAACCCGCTAACCCAAATCTATCGGCTCGATCCCGACAATCTCGATGTGAACTATCTCGTGACCTGCGTGCGCGATTCCGATTGATGCAGGACCCGCAGGCAGCGACCGAGTGGGCCTTTCCGAATCCCGCAACGCCGCCCGGCTCGTCCGCGTACTACAGCGTTCGCTTTGCGCCGGTTGGGTTGCGCGATGATCTGGCCGCGCTGCTCGGCTGGCGTCACCTGGTGCGATCGGTCATCGATGAGGTCTCGGACCGAGGGGTGGCCGCACGCAAGATCGAATGGTGGAACGACGAGATCAAGCAGATCTTCGCGGACACGGGTCGACATCCGCTGGGCGTGCCGCTCGGTCGGCTGATCGCCCGGGCCGAGCTGCCGCGACAACCCTTCGTCGACATCATCATGGGGACGGAAGCGATCCTGGCCGACCGGCACGCGCAGGACGTCGCCGCACTGGCGGCCTTGGCCGATCTGGATCTCGGGGCGCTCTTCGAGCTGATCGCCCGCGCCCACGGCGAGACCACACCGGCCGACTTGGCCACGGCCCGCCGCGCCGGGAGCTATTGCGCAATGGTTGAGATCGTCCGGGACAGCGGTCGCCTGCTCCGACAGGACAGGTGCGGCTTTCTGCCCGAGGATCGAATGAATCGTCACGGGATGAGTCACACCGCTCAGACGCCGACCAAGATCCGCAAGCATTTGGCCCCGCTGCTCGCCGACCTCTCCAAGGACCTAAATGACCATCGTGCCGAGCTGATTCATGACCTTCGCCGTCTGCCCGCCGTGATCCGCATCCGCGTCCGCCTTGCCGATCGACTTCTTGCCGAGATCGCGGCCAGCGGCTTTCAGGTCGCCGACCAGCGGATCGCACTGACCCCGATCCGCAAGCTCTGGAACGCCTGGCGCGAGAGCCGACGTGGCGGGGCACTCGGCTAAACCGCGCCCAGCGCGGTATACGATGTTTTTGGATGGAATCGGCCCCGGCAGACTTGACGACCGATGGAGTCGACGCGGCTCAAGGTATCGAAAAATATATCATTTTAAACCGCGTCTCAGCTAAGGGTTGTCGATGCACGGAACGTCGAACTCACTCGAAAATGAGCATGTCGCTCCGGACGCGGTTTAATCCTCAATGCCGCTGCGCGCGATCGCGGCGATAATGCCCAGTGATGACAACCGAGCAAGAGGCATTTCATCCAATGGACCAAGGACCATCCGACACCGACCGACTCGACGGGCGCGTCATCTTGGTGACAGGCGCCGCCGAGGGGATCGGACGCGCCGTCGCGCTCGCCTGCGCCGCCGCCGGGGCGACCGTCGTCCTGTCGCAATCCAACGAGTCGGACCTGACCGACGTTTACGACCGGATCGAAGCCGACGGCGGGCCTGAGCCAGCGATCCTGCCGCTGAACCCGGAGACCGCGACCGAGGACGACTTCCTCGCTGCCGCCAACGTCCTCGGCAATGCCTTCGGACGTCTCGACGGGCTCGCCCACTGTGTCTCCTATGCGCCCTTCCTCAGCCGCATCGACGACTACGACGCGAGCGAATGGGATCGCGTCATCCGCATCAATCTCACCACGCCGTTTCTCTTGACGCAGGTCTGCATGCCCTTGCTGCGGGCCTCCGAAGACGCCTCCGTGATCTTCACCTCCGACCGCGTCGGCCGTCAGGGGCTAGCCTACTGGGGCGCCTACGCGGCGGCCAAGTTCGGCATCGAAGGGCTCATGCAGGTCCTAGCTGCGGAGATGCGCGAGAACGGGAAGATCCGAGTCAACAGCATCGACCCCGGCGTCGTGCGGACCGCCCTGCGCGCCCGCCTTTATCCCGGCGAGAACGCGCTCAACAACCCCTTGCCCGAGACCATCGCCGGCGTCTACGTCCGCCTGCTCGGGCCGGCCGGACGGGGAACCAACGGCGTGGCGCTTCAGGCGCAAGACCCGGTTTGAGAGGCCCGAGCGCAGCCGATGCGTCAGCAGTGACCGTTGACCTGGAACAAGCCCTCGAACGGCTTCGGGCCGCCGGCCTCTACCGGCGTCGCCGCGTGCAGGACCGTCCGCAGCAGCCGGAGGCCATCGTGGACGGCCGCCCCATGCTGAGCTTCTGCAGCAACGACTATTTGGGTCTCGCCAATCACCCCGAGGTCATCGCGGCATTGCAACGCGGTGCGGAGCGTTGGGGCGTCGGCAGCGGTGCCGCCCATCTGGTCAACGGACACAGCGCCGCCCATCATGCGCTGGAAGAAGAGCTGGCCGATTTCACCGGGCGCCCCCGCGCGCTCCTCTTCTCGACCGGATACATGGCGAACCTCGGGATCATCTCGGCACTGACCGGCCGGGGCGACACACTCTGGCAGGACCGGCTCAATCACGCTTCGCTCCTCGACGGGGCCCTCCTCTCGCGCGCGACGCTGCGGCGTTATCCGCACGCCGATGCGGCCGAGCTCGACCGTCTGATCGGCGACCGAGACACGCGCATGATCGCCAGCGACGGCGTCTTCAGCATGGATGGCGACCTCGCCCCCTTGCCTGCGCTCGCCCTGATCGCACGTCGCGCGGGCGCCTGGCTCCTGGTCGACGATGCACACGGACTCGGGGTGCTCGGCCGCGAGGGCCGCGGGACGCTCGATCATTTCGGACTCGACGCCGAGCAGGTGCCGATCCTGATGGGTACCCTGGGCAAAGCATTCGGGACCTTCGGCGCCTTCGTGGCCGGCTCGGATGCCCTGATCGAGACCCTGATCCAGCGTGCGCGAAGTTATATCTACACCACCGCGACGCCCCCGGCCCTGGCCGAGGCGACACGCACGAGCCTCGCACTCGCGCGTCGCGAGGACTGGCGACGCGAGCACCTGCACGCCCTGATCGCCCGGTTCCGGACGGGTGCGAACCAGCTCGGTCTGCCGTTGTCCGACTCGCCGACGCCCATCCAGCCGCTCATCGCGGGGAGCAGCCACCAGGCATTGTCCTGGGCCTCGGACCTGGAGACCCGCGGGATCCTCGTCGGCGCCATCCGCCCGCCCACCGTGCCGGAGGGCAGCGCACGCCTGCGGGTCTGTCTGTCGGCCGCTCATTCCGAGACCATGGTGGACCGCCTGCTCGACGCACTCGCAGCCCTGCGGCCCGAGAGTGGCGAGTAGTGAGTGGATAGTGGATAGTGGATAGTGGCGAGTGTTCAGTCGATTTTCGGGAAAGCAACTTCCAGCACGTCAGGGCGACTTCAGTCGCCTCAAAGGTTTCTTATGTCGGCGCATTAGGGATGTTAATTCCCGGAAATCACCCTAGTGGCGAGTGGCTTGAGACGCATTCCTTTCTCACCACTCACCACTCACCACTCACCACTCACCACTCACCACTCGCCACTCGCCACCCACGACCGAGCACCGAATGACCGACCCGATACACATCCAGCATACCGACCGCCACCTCGTTCTGCTCCACGGCTGGGGGATGAACAGCGCCGTCTGGGACGATCTCGCCGGCGATCTACCGCCCGGCGTCATCCCCTGCCCCATCGATCTGCCCGGTCACGGCGACCGCCGCTTCTCGCCGCGACTCGGCGACCTCTGGTCCTGGGCCGACGCCTGTCTGGAGGCCGCGCCGGAGCGCGCGTTCTGGCTCGGCTGGTCGCTCGGCGCACTGGTCGCCTTGGCGGCCGCGGTGCGTGCGCCCAAGCGGGTCGAAGGACTGATCCTCTTGACCGGCACACCGCGTTTCGTACGTGCGGCGGACTGGATGCCGGCGATGCTGCCCGAGACGCTCGACCAGTTTCATGCCGGCCTGCTCGCCGATCCCGCCGAGACACTCGCACGCTTCCTCGCACTCCAGGTCCGCGGCAGCGACGACGCGCGCGAGACCCTGCGGGGCCTGCGCCGGCGTATCGCCGAGCGGCCGCAGCCGGACGCGGATGCGCTCTCGATCGGCCTGGACATCCTGCGCGACGAAGACATGCGCGGCCGGCTCCCGGACATCCGCTGCCCGACGCTCTGGATCTTCGGCACCCATGACGCCCTCGTACCCCCGGCCGTGGCCGAGCGTATCGAGATCCTGATGCCGGGTGCGCTCACCGCCGTCGTCCAGGGTGCCGCCCACGCGCCGCATCTCTCGCACCCGCATCGAACCCGCGAGATCGTTCGGACCTTCCTGGCCCGAACCGAAGATCCGGGGGCAGGTCCGAGCGAGGCGCGGACCAGGCCATGAATTCGATCGACACCCCCATCGACCACAGGATCGACAAAGGTCGGGCCCGGCGCAATTTCGAGCAAGCCGCTGAACGCTACGACGATGTCGCCGTGCTCCAGCGCGAGGTCGCCGATCGGCTGCTGGAACGTCTCGATTACGTGCGACTCGAGCCCGAGCGGGTGCTCGATCTCGGGGCCGGCACCGGCTATGCCGTGGATGCGCTGCATCGGCGTTACCGCAAGGCGCGGATCATCGCATTGGACTTCGCTCACGGCATGCTGCTGCAGGCGCGTCGGCGCGGCCGCTGGCTCAGGCGGCCGCTGTGCGTTTGTGCGGATGCCGAATCGCTTCCGCTTGCCGACGGCGCGGTCGATCTCATCGTCTCCAACGCCACCTTTCAGTGGTGCAACGATCTGGATCGCACCTTCGCCGAGTGCCTGCGTATCCTGCGTCCGGGCGGACTCCTGATGTTCAGCACCTTCGGACCCGACACCTTGAAGGAGCTGCGGCAAGCCTGGGCGCGGGTCGACGGCGCCTCGCACGTGAGCCCCTTTCTCGACATGCACGACGTCGGCGATGCCTTGGTGCGCGCCCGCTTCGCCGACCCGGTCATGGACACCGAGCGGATGACGCTGACCTACCCCGCCGTCCGCGAGTTGATGCAGGATCTGAAAATCCTCGGGGCGGGCAACGCAACCGCCGATCGCCCGCGCGGTCTCACGGGGCGTGCCCGGCTCGCGGCCTTGGACGCGGCCTACGAGATGCACCGCAGCGACGGTCGACTCCCGGCCAGTTACGAGGTCGTCTACGGCCACGCGTGGGTGCCTGAGCAGAAACCCGCGGAGGGCGGAATTGCCGTCCCCGTAAGCGCCATCGGACGCCGCTACCGCGAGCCCTCGCCCGCGGATCGCGCCGTCGAGACCGGTGGCTGACGCCACCTAAACCGCGCCAGCTCCGACAATGATCGGAGCCTGCGCAGCCAATCCAATCCACCAGACTACGCAGACCGCGCTGGGCGCGGTTTAAGGGAGGATCGCATCGCCATGCACGGGCTCTTCGTAACAGGAACGGATACCGGCTGCGGCAAGACCGAGATCAGTCTCGGGCTGATGGCCGCACTGCAGGCGACGGGTGAAAGCGTGCTCGGGATGAAGCCCGTCGCCTCCGGTTGCGCGCGCGGCCCCGACGGATTGCGCAACGACGACGCCGTGCGCCTGCGCGCTCATGGCAGCTCCGAGGCGCCCTATGGCCTGGTCAACCCCTATGCCTTCGAGCCCGCCATCGCGCCGCACATCGCCGCCGGCCAGGCCGGGGTCGAGATCGGTCTGCCGACCATCGAGCAGGCGTATCGCGCGCTCGCGGGCGAGGCCGATCAGGTCGTCGTCGAGGGTGTCGGCGGGTGGCGCGTGCCCTTGGGGCCGCAGCTTTACCTCAGCGACATCCCCAAAGCGCTGGGGCTGCCGGTCATCCTAGTGGTCGGCTTGAGGCTCGGCTGCATCAACCACGCGGTGCTGACGATCGAGAGCATTCAGAGCACAGGGGGCGTGCTGGTCGGCTGGGTCGCCAATCAGGTCGACCCGACGATGCTGTCGCGCGACGCCAACCTCGCCACCCTTGCGGCCCTGATCGACGCGCCCTGTCTCGGCGTCCTGCCCTGGCTCGAAGAGCCGAACCCGAGCGAGCTGGCCGAATACCTCCATCCCGAGCTGATCGATCTGCAGCCGCGACATACCGCCAAGCTCGCCACGACGCAGACTCGGTCAGAGTTGCGGTCCGAGACCGGGGCACGGACCCCAACGCGACGCGCATAGACCGACATTGTCGGCTATTCTTGGGGCTCGACACCTCGCGTGCCTCTCACCACATTGGATCCGGAATGATCGCCCTTTTGATGCCGTCTCAAAGCCGCAATCGCCTCACCTCGAAGACCCTTGCCCTGGTCACGATCGTGCTCGCAGCCGTCCTCGCCGCGCCGACGGCGCTCGCGGACCCCGTGGCACAGGTCCGGGCCCTTCCGCAGGCGAGCCTGTTGCTTCAGGAAAACGGCCGCGACCTGATCGCGACCCGCGCCGAGACACCACGCATCCCGGCCTCGACCATGAAGATCCTGACTGCATTCGCCGCGCTCGAGACCTGGGGACGCAATCATCGCTTCGAGACCGACTTCTACATGGACGACGCCGGCTGGCTCTGGGTCAAGGGTTATGCCGATCCCTATCTGGTCTCGGAGGAGCTCGACAAGGTCGTGAGCGCGCTCGCGGCCAAGGGTCCGCGCCGGATCACCGGCATCGGGCTCGACGACAGCTTCTTCAGCCCGGATGTCGAGATCGCCGGGCGATCCTCGACCGACAACCCCTACGATGCGCCCGTCACCGCCTTGGCGGCCAACTTCAACACCGTGAACCTGATTCGTACCGGCGACAGCATCAAGAGCGCCGAGCCTCAGACTCCGCTGACCGACTCGGCCCGGCGTTTCGGCATGGCCGGATCGGCCGGCAAGCAGCGCGTGAATCTGCGCGAGCGCGACAAGGCGCTGCGCTATTTCGGCGAGCTGCTCGCCGCCAAGCTCGAAGGCGCAGGCATCCAGGTCGGTGAGGAGCAACGTATCGCGCCCATGCCGCGCGACGCCAAGCGCATCTACCTTCACGCCAACAGCCGCACACTCGCCGAGATGGTGTCGCCGATGCTCGAGTACTCCAATAATTTCATCGCCAATGCGCTCTTCCTGCGGCTTGCCGACCCGAAAGGCACCGGACAAGTGACCATGACCGGCGCGAAACGCGCCATGACCGACTTCGCACGCAAGCGCTTTGCCTGGCGCGATTTCACGATCGACGACGGCGCCGGTCTCTCGCGCGCCAATCGGCTCAGTGCCCGCCAGCTCGTGGAGCTGCTCGACGCCTTCGAGCCCTATCGGGATCTGATGCCTCAGCAGAGCGGGAACCCCTCCGTGCGTGCCAAGACCGGCACCTTGCGCGGCGTCAGCACCTATGCCGGCTATGTCCGCCGCGGCGCGAGCTGGGAACCCTTCGCGCTGTTGGTCAACGAGCCGGTCGACGGCGCCATCAGACAACGTGTCGCCAGCAGCTTGGCGCGCTGAGCATTCGACCTCGCCCGCCCCATCGCTTCGACCATCGGGAGTTCTCCGTGAATTGTTCGACAGCTGCGACTGCGCCCCGGCGCCGAACGGGTTCGATCGCGGCGTCCGCACTCGTCGCACTGCTCGCGACCGGTTGCGCGATCTCGCCGACTGCCGAACGCGAGACGGGCCTGCCGGCCGCGATCGTAGGGGCTCCGGCCCTCGGGACCGCGTCGGGTTTCCCGTCGCTCGCACCCTTGATGCGCCGGGTGACCCCGGCGGTGGTCAACATCTCGGTCAAGTCCGAGGTACCGATGGAGGACCATCCGTTCCTGCGTGATCCGGAATTCCGCCGCTTCCTCGATCGCTTCGGTCTACCCGCGCCCGAGGAAGGGGAGATCGAGCAACGCCAGAGCGTGGGCTCCGGGATCATCGTCGATGCCGCGCGCGGCTATGTCATGACGAACGACCATCTGCTGCGCAACGCGACCGAGATCCGGGTCACGCTCAAGGACAGGCGCACCTTTCGCGCACGGCGACTGGGTTCGGACGCCGCCTCGGACGTCGCCATCCTCGAGATTCCGCCCGTCGACGTGCGCGCGCTCAAGCTCGGCGACTCCAATCGACTGGAGGTCGGCGACTTCGTCATCGCCATCGGCAATCCGTTCGGCTTGGGCCAAACCGTCACCTCAGGCATCGTCAGCGCCGTCGGGCGCAGCGGGATCGCCGGCAACCGTCTCGGCGAGCTGATCCAGACCGACGCCTCCATCAATCCGGGCAACTCGGGCGGCCCCTTGATCAACCTCGCCGGCGAGGTTGTCGGCATCAACACTGCACTCATCGGCCCGAGCGGAGGCAATGTGGGCATCGGGTTCGCGGTGCCGAGCAACCGCGCCCGCGTGGCCCTGGACAACGTGATGCGCGGGCGATGAGCCTGAGGCTTTGCGGTTCGGCGCGTCGGCCTTGGTCGTAAACCCGGTCACGTCGTTTCGAGACAAGAGCAGGGCACGTCCATTGAGACCGGCGCACCTTGGATAGCCTGCCACTCTGGACACTCGGCGGCGTGCTCGCGTTGATCGCCGCGCGCAACCTCGCGCGGATCCCGCTCGGGATCTGGCAGATCATGGGGCTCGGGGCGCTGCTCGTCCTCCTGACCGGCACCATTGCGCCGGGGGCCGCCTGGCGGGCGATCGACTGGGAGGTCATCGGGTTTCTCTTCGGGGTCTTCGTGCTCGGCCACGCCCTGGTGGAGAGCGGTTGGCTGGCGGCCATGAGCGCGCGAGGGCTCAGTCGCATCGAGGGCGCCGACCCCCTGCTGATCGCCGTGATCTTCGCGGCCGCGATCGGCTCGGCCTTCCTGATGAACGACACGCTGGCCGTGATCGGCACCCCGATCGTCCTGGCTCTGGCGCGCGATCACCGTCTACCGCCGGTCCTGTTGCTGCTCGCGCTCGCCTTCGGGGTCACCATCGGCTCGGTCATGAGCCCGATCGGCAATCCCCAGAACTTGTTGATCGCGCTTCACGGGGGCATTCAAAACCCTTTCGTTGACTTCATCGGTGCCCTGGGGCCGCCGACACTGCTGAACCTGCTGATCGCCTACGCAGTCCTACGCCTGGCCTTTTGGCGCCATATCCATGGCGAGGCCCTGGTACACCTACCCGCAAAGATCGACGATCCGCGACTGGCCCGTCTGGCGAGCCTCTCGCTGGGACTGCTGGTGCTGATGGTCGCGGTGCGGATTACCCTGTCCTTCGTCGCACCGCAGCTCGCCTTTCCGCTGGTCGTCATCGCATTGGTCGCTGCTGCGCCGCTGCTGTTGTTCAGCCCGCACCGGGTCGCCCTGTTGCGCGGGATCGACTGGCATACCCTCGTTTTCTTCGTCGCGATGTTCATCCTGATGCGCAGCGTCTGGGACACCGGTCTGCTGCAATCCTGGATCCCCGTGGGCCCAATCGGACTCGGCGAGGTCTTCGGCGCCGGAGTGCTCGGCAGTCAGTTGATCTCCAACGTCCCGCTCGTCTCGCTCGCCCTACCCCTGCTGCCGCCCGAGCGACCGGACCTGCTGATGGCACTCGCCGCCGGCTCCACCATCGCCGGCAATCTCACCCTGATCGGCGCCGCCAGCAACATCATTATCGTCCAAGCCGCCGAGCGTCGCGGCGCACACCTCGGGTTCTGGGTCTTCTTTGCCGTCGGTGCGCCGCTTACGCTGTTGAACCTGGCGGTGTATTGGGTATGGCTCGGGATCATGTCCTGATCGGGAGAGTCATGCTCGGTCGGGATTCCCATTCCCGAAAACACCATAGTTCTTTACGCCGCAAGTCCTGAACACATCATCGCAGCATTTGTCGTTGTCGTTGTCGTTGTCGTTGTCGTAATCGGATTCCTGACGACCTCGATTACGACAACGACAACGACAACGAGCAGGGCCTTCGAGCAGGTTTCTTGGCTCCGCCTCGGCCGGGTATGAGCTCAGTCTCCACCCTCGCCGTAATAATTGCCGATATAGTTCTCGAACTTGGTGTACTTGCCGAGAAAGGTCAGGCGAGTCGTCCCGATGGGCCCGTTGCGCTGTTTGGCGATGATGATCTCGGCGACACCCTTGTCCTTCGTGTCCTCGTGATAGACCTCGTCGCGATAGATGAAGACGATGAGGTCTGCATCCTGCTCGATTGCTCCCGACTCGCGCAGATCCGACATCACCGGCCGCTTGTTCGGCCGCTGCTCGAGACTGCGATTGAGCTGAGAGAGTGCGATGACCGGAACGTTGAGCTCCTTGGCGAGTGCCTTGAGCGAGCGGGAAATCGCGGAGATCTCGGTCGCCCGATTCTCGCCGACACCGGGTGCCTGCATGAGCTGGATGTAGTCCAGAACGATCAGACCCAGGTCGTCCTGATCACGCTTGAGACGCCGCGCACGCGCCCGGACCTCGGTCGGCGAGAGGGCCGGCGTGTCGTCGATGAACATGGATGCACCGGCCAGGATATTGACCGCCGAGGTCAAGCGCGGCCACTCGTCGTCCTCCAGCCGCCCGGTGCGGACCCGATGCTGGTCGATGCGCCCGAGCGAGGACATCATCCGCATCGCCAGCGAATCGCCCGGCATCTCCATACTGAAGACCGCGACCGGGCGCTTGGATTGGATGGCCACGTGCTCGGCCATGTTCATGGCGAAGCTCGTTTTTCCCATGGACGGCCGACCCGCCACGATAATGAGGTCCGCGGGCTGCAGCCCCGAGGTCATCATGTCGAAGTCGGTAAAGCCGGTCGCCAGGCCCGTGATGGGCTCGTCGCGCTGATAGAGTGCGTCGATACGCTCGACTGCGCGCCCGAGCAGGGTCTTGATGGGTTGAAACCCACCGCCGCCGCGTGCCTCCTGCTCGGCGATCTCGAAGACGCGCCGCTCGGCCGCATCGAGCAGCTCGGAGGCATCGCGACCCATGGGGTTGTAGCCGCTGTCGGCGATGTCGGTGCCGGCAGCGATCATCTGGCGCAGCACCGAGGTCTGGCGGACGATCTTGGCGTAAGCCTTGATGTTGGCCGCACTCGGGGTCTCGTTGATGATGGTTCCGAGATAGGGCAAGCCGCCCGCACCCTCGAGCTGCTCGGTGCGCTCGAGGGTCTCGGCGAGGGTGACGACGTCGAAGGGCTGGTCTGTGGCGGCGAGCTTGGCGATCGCCTGGAAGATCAGGCGGTGCTCGCGCCGATAGAGGTCACGCTCGGTGACCATGTCGGCGATGCGGTCCCAGGTGCTGTTGTCCAGCATGAGACCACCGAGCAGGGATTGCTCGGCATGGATGTTGTGCGGCGGGACGCGGAGCTCGTCGAAGTCCGCGCCCGGAGGGCCTTGGGAATCGTCGAACATAGATTACCCCCGGCCCGAATGACTTGCGCAAGGGCGTGAGTCTCGTCAGACCTTCGAGTCGAGTCGCGTGACGTGCCCGGTGGGTCCGAGCGAGGTTCGCCTTGAATCCGGCGGACATGTGCCGCCGGACCATGAGGATACGGGGAGGATACGAGCGTATCAGTCCTCGGGAACGACGTCGACCTTGATGACGGCATCGACCTCGGGGTGCAGGTGCAGGGTCACCTCGTACTCGCCGGCAGCGCGGAAAGGCCCGCCCGAAAGCTTGATCTCCTGCTTGGTCAGGGCGAAGCCGGCAGCGGTCACCGCATCGGCGATGTCGCCGGTGCCGACCGAGCCGAACAGCCGTCCTTGCTCGCCGGCACGACGCGCGATCGTGACGCTCATCCCTTCGAGACGATCACGGCGAGCACGGGCCTCGGCCAATTGCTCCTCTGCGACCTGCTCGAGTTCCGCGCGCCGAGCCTCGAACGCTTCGAGGTTGGCGTCGGTCGCCGACACGGCAAATCCGGAGGGGATCAGATAATTCCGGCCATAGCCCGAACGGACACTGACCTTGTCGCCGAGCGCACCGAGGCGACCGACATTCTTCAGCAGGATAACTTCCACGTGTGTATTCCTCTCAAAAGTTCGTCCGGATCAGGGCCATGTGCCCTTGATCCTCGGGTGATCCTTCGGAACGGGCGGCGCATGCGCAGGAACCTGATCCATTCCGTCAAGTACGATCGGCCAAAGGGTTTCGGTCAATCCGCACGGATCAGGTCACCGGACCGCTCGGGCCGGGCCCCGGCGGCCCTGCCGATGGAGCGACTCGGGACCGGATATCGGCCCAGATATCCACCAAACCGATACAGGCGATCAGGAGCAGGACCTGCGGCATGAAAAACACCACCATGACATAGAGTCCGACCAACCACGCCTGACGTGCCTGCTTGAGCGCACGCACCTGATGGGCCACCGCGAGACCCTGAAACAGGAGCAGGACACCCGGCACCAACAGCAGGTTTGCCGTGAGGCTCGCGCCGTCGCTGAAGGGAAGAAGCGCCAAGAGCAGCAGCACGAGGACCCCGAACGGGCGGCTCAACCGCAGCTCCCGAAACTCTTCGCCGAATCCGCCGGGGTTGTAGAGCAGCGCCTGCCACCAACGCGCAATAAAGAGCCCGAACAGCAACTGCGCGACCAAGGCCGCAGCAAATGCACCGGTCATCCAGCCCGCAAGCTCGGCGAACACGGCCGCGCTCGCCGTATCGTCCAGCACGCCGTCCTTCACCAAAGCCTCTCTGAACGGCTCGAGGATCGTCAGCCAGGTCGCACTCGGGTCGCCCATCAGGGCGTAGGCCGTCAGCATGAGCAAGATGCCCAAGGCACCTGCCACCTGCAGCGTCAGTGCCAGAGAGCGGCTGTAACGCAGCAGGAGTGCCAAGGTCAGAATCGGCACCCACAGCATCAGCAGGACGCCGAGGGCAGGCAAAGGCGAACCCAAAGCCAACCAGGCAATGGCGCCCATCCCGAGGGTCGCCACCGCACTGACGATCAAGCCGTAGACAGGACCGCTACGCAGAGCCACCAAACCGATCGAGCCGGCGCTGAGCAAGCCCAACGGCGGAATCAGGATCGACAACAAGGCCGTGACGGCGGCGACCAGCGCCGCCTGCGACGGGCCGCGCATCACGAAGGCCGCAATCGCCTTCATGTCGGCGGCTCAGTGGCCGTCGGTATACGGGAGCAGTGCCAGGTAACGGGCGCGCTTGACCGCTTGGGCCAATTGACGCTGATACTTCGCAGAGGTCCCGGTGATCCGGCTCGGGACGATCTTGCCGGACTCGCTGACGTAGGCTTTCAGCAGGTTGAGATCCTTGTAATCGATCTCGGTGATGCCTTCGGCGGTAAAGCGGCAGTAGCGCTTACGACGGAAAAAACGTGAGTTGTTGGATTCCATGGCTGGCTTCTCGTCTTAGTCGCTCTGGGAGTCGCTGTCGGGGCTGCTGCTTCGACCTGAATCGTCCCGGCGGCTGCCGCCTTCGGGTGCATCCGAGCGCTCGCGCTCCTCTCCGGTCTTCACCAACGGGGAGGGCTCCGTCACGGCATCGTCGCGGCGAACGATGAGGTTGCGCAGGACTGCATCGTTGAAACGGAAGGCGCTTTCGAGCTCGTCGATGGCCTCTTGATCGCACTCGACGTTCATGAGGACGTAGTGCGCCTTGTGCACCTTGTTGATCGGGTACGCCAGCGGGCGACGTCCCCAATCCTCCAAGCGGTGCACGACGCCGCCACGCTTTTGCAGATTCGTCTGGTAGCGCTCGATCATGCTCGCCACCTGCTCGCTCTGGCTCGGATGAACCATGAAGACTACTTCGTAATGTCGCATTGAAGCTCCTTTCGGATTGACAGCCTCCCGCAGCGGCAAGATGACCGAAACGGTGAGACAAGGAGTTCCCCGGAGTCCGGGGAATCGCGCATTATACGGAGTCCGGCCGTTAGGTCAAAGGTTTGCGGACGACGGCCCGAGACGTGCCCCCGGCGCCGAAGTCTTGGACGCGCTCACGCGGCGGCGCCGAACTCGGATTCGATGAGGCCCTTCAGGTTGCGGGTCACGCGCTCGGCACCATCTTGTGCGGCGATGCGAATCAGCTTCTCGAAGGGGCGAAGCGCCAAATTCAGCTGTGCCAGCTCGAAGATGAAGGTGAGGTGTGTATGCTCGCCGAGGGGCTCGAACCGATACTCGATGACGTAGGGGTCGGTGGTCCCCTTGAAGGAAACGCGCCGGCCTGGCTCGAGCGCGACGACACGAAACCGGCTGTCGGTGCGACGCCCTTGGTCGACACGAACCTGTCGACCGATCCAACCGACCCGGACCGGACCTTGTGTCACCGCCTGAAGGCTCTGCACCTCGGGCGACCAGCGCGGGTAGTTGCGCAGGAAGTCCTCGACCACGAAGCTGTAGACCTGCGCGGGTGGAAGACGAATCAGTGTTTGTACTTGGGTTTTGACCATGGATGATACCGTCCCCCGATGCGCGCTGTTGACCAGGCAAGCAGGACCGAACATGGATCTTCGCAGAGAATGGGGCCTTGCGGAACCGCCCCAAGACCGAGAATTGTCGAGCGCAAGCGATTGAACCCCTCCGCAACAGATCGAAATCACGCGCTCGACGGCATTCGCGGCCTTGCGATCCTCTGGGTCTTCGCCTTTCACGCCAACGCCCTGCTGGTCGGGGTAACCGCCGACGCACCCGCGGGCTGGGGCCAATCACTGGCCGAGAAGGGTCTACTCGGCGTGCAGCTGTTCTTCGTGCTGAGCGGCTTTCTGCTCGCCCGACCCTGGATGCAGGCGACCGTCGCAGGCACACCCTATCCGAGCATCGGAGGTTTTTACGCACGCCGAGCCCGGCGGATCATCCCGACCTACTGGCTGCATCTCGCCCTCTTGTTCGGACTCGTCCTTCCGATCCTACGCGGCAGCTACGCGATCCTGGGTACCGACATCGGACTGACCAACCTCTGGCTTCACATCCTCTTGCTGCACTTTCTGCACCCCGGAAGTTCCAGCTCGCTCGGGCTCAACATGGCCCTGTGGAGCCTGAGTATCGAGGCCCAGTTCTATCTCCTCTTGCCGTTATTGGCCCCCTTGTTCGCCCGAAACCGGGTCCTGATCGCACTCCCGGCGGCCCTGATCATCGCGCTCTTGTGGAAGACCTATGCGCCGGACCTGCTGATGGAGTGGGTCTATCTGAACGTCTCCCCGGCTCGATTGTTCTTCTTCGATCCGGTGTCGGGACGCGCCGGCCCCTTCCCGCCCGAGATGATGCGATTCTTTCTGGAGCGCCAGTTGCCGGGCGAGCTGATCGCCTTTGCACTCGGGATGGCGGCAGCCAACCTCTACGCCCGACTGCACTCGGGCGAAACGGCCGCGCCACCGCCGCGCGCCATCGACCTGGCTGCACTCGCTTTCCTGGTGCTTGCGACGCCGACGCTGATCCACCTCTCCTTCGGCGAGATCGTGACGGGTGTCGGATGGCGGCTTTTGGGCATGCCGCTGTTTCTCGTCGGCTGCACGCTGCTCGTCCTTGCCGCTGCGCTTCGGACCCCGTTGATCGATCGAATCTTCGCAAGCCCGGTCCTGGTGCCGATCGGCATCGTCAGCTACAGCCTCTTTCTGTGGCATGAGCCCGTGCTGCGACTCGTCGCGACGGGCCGGCTATTCCCCAACGTGTGTGACGGTGCACCCTGCCGCATCGCACTTGCACTTGGGCTCGCGCTGCTCGTCGCAGCGGCTTCATACGTCCTGACAGAGCGACGCCGGGCATCGCGGATATAGAGTCCGTTGGCATCATCCGTGGCGGCGTTAGAGTGTTTGCGGCAGACCCGCTTGTTTGAGGACCGTGTTGGCCATGTGGCGCGAGCGGATCTTCCCATCGACAGGGAAGCGTCGACCGCTGATGGGGCTTTCCCAGATGTCATGGTCGCCCTTGCCATGCCTGACCAACGTACAACCGGCGGCGCGGAGCAGACGGATCAGCTCGGGCGTAAAGTTCGCACCCATCAGCTCTTGCCTATCGGGCGACCTGACGCAGTTGAGCAAGATGCGTGGTCGTCAGCAGCCGCAGCGGGATCGTGTCATCCGCCGGACAGCCATTTTCCGCCAGCATTTCCGGAACCCGGGCCTGCAACAGTGTCATCATGGCTTCCAGCGTGGACGCCTCTCCTACCAGTCCGGGGACATTGCTGTCCTCGATGTACCAGACGCCGGCCTCGGCATCCCATTCGACGCAGATTTCATAGTGCATAACGGTGTCCCGGTGTGAAGTGATGCCGCGAAAGGATCGAGGCGTCCCGAGCCGCAGCCTAGTCCCCCAGCAACAACCGCTTGGCCTCGTTGATCTTCGCGGCCAGATAATCCGACCCGCCGCGATCGGGATGCAGACGCTGCATGAGCCGCCGATGGGCCGTACGGATTGCATCGGCATCGGCGTCCGGCTCCAACCCGAGGATTGCCCAGGCTTCGGTTTTGGTCAAACGCTCGCTGTGCGCCGGCGCGCGACCGGTGCGACCGTCACCGAGATCGCTCTGTCGCCAGTCGGCCTCGCGCTCGCGATCGAGATAAGCCTCGAGCACAGCTGCCGATTGAGCATCGGCGTCGCGATAGAACTCAAGTATTCGCATCAGCTCATCGAGCGTGAGATCCGAGAGCCGACGATCCTTGAAGGGGCCATCGAGGATCTGGCCATCCATCGTCCCGGTCGCATGATCGAGGCGCATCTCGAAGAACTTGGTTCGGATGCTGGATGCCCGGGCGCCGCCTCCGGCTCCGGCAGGTCCGGCCAAGCCACCCAGGCCAAGGCCACGCAGCAACTGCTGGATAGCGGGGAAAAGCCGCACCACGGCGGCCGCACGCAGCAGCAGCGGGATCGCCGCGCCGACGGCTGCGAAGATGGGACTCAGCCGTCCGGTCGCTGCGGCCAGGACTAAGAC
Organism: Thiocapsa rosea; assembly: GCF_003634315.1. Classification (NCBI taxonomy): domain Bacteria; kingdom Pseudomonadati; phylum Pseudomonadota; class Gammaproteobacteria; order Chromatiales; family Chromatiaceae; genus Thiocapsa; species Thiocapsa rosea. The sequence goes on along the minus strand of NZ_RBXL01000001.1, from coordinate 3,829,017 downwards.
CCCGATGACGCCCCAGAACGCGGCCTTGCGCAGCACCTGACTGACCCGGTGCGCCGGGGTGACGCGAAACCAGTGCAAAAACCACAGAACTGCGCCCAGGATTCCGAGCAGGATCAGCAAACGCGCCATGCAAACCTCAGGTCCCTTTTTTGGTTATTTGGTGGGTCAATTGAAGGACGGCCCCGCCGTGGGTCTCGCCGTAGTGCGTCAGCGCCGCCCGGCCGCCGGCGGCATAGACGGCCACCGCGGCGAGCAGATCGTGCAGCATCCGGGGGCTGCTCGCGTCGAACGGACACCAGGCACCGCCGCTCAAGCGAGCAATCTCGCGGAAACTGCGCTCGGTCGCCGGGTCGCGACCCTCCTGGAAGACGAACGCCGGCACGCCCGCGAGCCCGAGCCGCCCGGCCAGATCGGCGAGACGATCGCGACTCTCTTCCATGCAGTCGCCGACGAACACCACGGCATCGACACGCCCTTTCTTGGCCTCCTCCAGGGCATGCTCCAGAACGCGGCCGATCTGGGTCAGACCAGCCTCGCAGAAGACTCGGTTCATCCGTTTGAGCAGCGCCTCCGAGTCCTGAAGCCACGGCGAGGCCGAGAAATCCCGGAAGCCGCGATAGTAGCAAAGCTGGACCTCCAGCCCGCCCAAATCGCGCGTCTCGATGAACATGCCGGATTGGATCTGCGCCGCCCGATCCCACGTCGGCTCGCGGCTCGCCGTGGCGTCCATCGCGAAGATGAGCCGCCCGCGTGCGCCGGGCGGGCCGACACGCGGTGTCGCTGCGACCTGACGCAGGAAGGCGCTCACATCGGTCGCGCTTGCGGTTGATTCGAGATCGGTTCGTTTCGAGGTCATCTCAGATCCCTTCGGTCGTCATGGCCGCGGCGACGTGGGGTCGAACGCCGCGGATCCGGGGCATTCGACCGGCGCGCGGGGCAAGCATTCCCGATGGGGGGCCTGCCTCCTGCCTCCTGCCGCGAGTTTCCGTCAATGACATTGCGGCGCGTTGCTCGATGCAGGAGAAATGCCGGCATCGTCGGCCCCGATCAACCTAAATCCGGCATTTAAACCGCGCCCGGGGCGGTATGCGTCATTTGTTGGAATGGCTTGGCCACGCCGGCTCCGACGACTGTCGGAGCCGGCGCGGTTTAAGGTATTCCTTTGCGTCCTTTGCGCCTTTGCGGTTCAACTGCTCTTTTTAGGATCAAGCGCACGAGGTCAGATCGCGGCCTCGACGGGCGCGGCTTGCGCTGCATCGATCCGCTCCGGCGCGTCATCGGCCTGCGGCGCCGTCTCGAAAAAGGCCCTCACGTCCTCGATCGATCGCGTCCGAGCCATCGCCGGCAGGCTCTCCAGAAAGCGATGGCCGTAGGAGCGACCGAGCAGGCGCGGGTCGCAGACCACCAGCACGCCGCGATCCTCGCCGTCGCGGATCAGGCGTCCGGCCCCCTGCTTGAGTGCGATGACGGCCTGCGGGAGTTGATGATCGTTGAAGGGATTGCCGCCGCGCCGACGCACGGCGTCGATCCGCGCGGCCAGGACCGGATCGCCCGGGGAGGCGAAGGGCAAGCGGTCGATAAGCACGCAGGAGAGCGCCTCGCCTCGGACGTCGACACCCTCCCAAAAGCTGGAGGTGCCCAAGAGGACGGCGTTGCCGAGCGCACGGAAACGCTCGACCAGATCGGCCCGCGGTGCCGTGCCCTGGACCAGGATCGGATAGGGGATACGGCCTGCCAGACCCTCGGCCGTCTCGCGCAGGGCGCGGTAGCTCGTGAACAGCAGGAAGGCGCGCCCGCGGCTGTAGCCGAGCACCTCGCAGGCCAGCTCGAGCAGGTGGCTGTTGTACGCGGGATCGGACGGCTGCGGCAGGCCACGCGGGACGAACCAGAGCGCCTGGCTCGCATAGTCGAAAGGGCTGTCCCAGCGCTCGGTTTGCGCCTCCTCGATCCCAAGCTGGCGCGCGAAATGATCGAAGCGATCGCCCACGGCCAGCGTCGCCGAAGTAAACACCCAGGCGGTTTGGGGTCGCCCCATCTGGGCGCGAAAGGGCTCGGCCACCTCGAGCGGTGTTTCGTGCAGCCGAAACCCGCGTCCCTGGGTCTCGAACCAGCGCACCGCCTCGGGCGGCTCGACCGATGTCAGGCGCTGCAAGGCGTCGCCGAGATCCTCGGCACGTCCCAGGCAGGCGTCCAGACCCTTGCCGCGACCCTCGACGGCCTTCAGACCCTCGGTCACGGATGCCAGACGCCGTACGAGGGTTTCCAGCGCCTTCAAGACCTCCGGCACGCCGGCAAGCTCGTTCCAAGGCCCGCGGCGATCGATCTCGCCGAGGCCCAGACGTAGATCCTGAACCGCCCGACGCAGCGCCGAGAGCCGTTTGGGAAGCTTGGGCATGTCGCCGGCCTCGCGCCGATACTCAAGCTCGCTGTCGCGAACCAGATCGAGCAGTTGCCGACCACTGACCCGAACACCGAAGAAGCTGGTTGCCGTCTCCGGCAACTGATGGGCCTCGTCGAGTACGAAACAGTCCGCACCCGGCAGGATCTCGCCGAAACCCTCGTCCTTGAGCGCCAGGTCAGCACAGAAGAGATGGTGATTCACGACCACAAGGTCCGCGGCCTGGGCCTCGCGGCGCGCGGCGACCAGATGGCAGCCCTGCCAGTCGGGGCAGTCCTGTCCGAGACAGTTATCGCTGGTCGAGGTCACGCTCGGCCAGACTTGGGCATCCTCCGGGATTCCCAACTCGGCGATGTCGCCGCGCGTCGTCGATTTGGCCCACTCCTGGACCTGCTTCAGACCGCTGCGCGACTCCGGGTCGAGGTGCGTGATGTCGTCGATCGCGAGCTTCAAACGGTGGCGGCAAAGATAGTTGGCGCGCCCCTTCAACAAGGCGGCCCGCACCGCAACGCCGAGCGCAGCCCGGACCAGCGGTAGATCGCGATGAAACAACTGGTCCTGCAGGTTGCGCGTCCCGGTGGAGATCAGGACCTTGCGCCCGGAGAGGATGGCCGGCACCAGGTAAGCGAAGGTCTTGCCGGTGCCGGTGCCCGCCTCGCAGATGAGTGTGCCGCCCTCCTCCATGAGGGCGGCGATCCGCTCGGCCATCGCCTGTTGTTGCGCCCGATGGGCGAAACCCGGCAGGCGCTCGGAGAGCCGGCCGTTCGGGCCGAAGATGTCGCCGAGATCGGCCATGACGGAGGCGTGGTGCCCTGAGCGTGCCGCTGTCGGCGCGCTCAGTTCCCGCTCGCCCGCTTCTCCGCCTCGGTCGCGCCGGCGATATCGCCGGCGCGACGTTTGGACTCGGCGATGACCCGCCAGTTGTCTTGCTTGACGTTCGGTGTGTCGCCCGCGAGATCGTTCGAGCGGGAGGCGAGATTACCGGCTTGCGCGGCCTGACCCTGCTCGAGACGGACTCGGGCGAGACGGTTCCAGAGGTAGGCCTCGCGCGGTGCGATCCGCAACGAACGCTCGAGCGAGGCCGCGGCACCCGCATAGTCACCCGACTGGCGCTGCTGCTCGGCCTGGCGAGCCAAGGCGTCCGCGGCCGGCGGCAGACCGGGTGCGGCCAACGGCGGTGCCGGCGGGATCGCAGCGACCTGCACCGGTGGAGCCGGCGGCGGAGCGGCCGGCGCTGGAGCAGGGGGCGGCGGGGGCGCCTGCGCCCGATCTGGCGCAGGCGGGGTCGGCGGCGCCTTGGCCTCGGGTTTGGGCGGGGTCTGCGCAACCTTCGGCGCAGGTGGAGCGGGGGTCGGAGGCTTCGCAGCAGCAGGAGCGGGCGCCGGCGGGGTGGCCTTCGCCTGAGTGGGCGCCTGAGTCGGCGACGGAGCCGGCGTGGCTGCCGGCTTGGCGGCAGGCGCGGGCTGAACCGGCGTCTGGGCGACGCTCGGCGCGGCGGCGGCCGGCTCCGGCGGCGGCGCGGGAGCGGGCTCGGCCGCCGGATCCCGATAGGCAAAGACCCTCGTCTGCTGCTTCTTGGGCGCTGCCGGTTGCTCCGGCGCGGGCGGCGCGGCCGGCTCAGCCTCCGCGACGACAGGCTCGCGGGGCGTGACCTGAAGCACCGGCGCCGGACCGTCCTCGCGCTGCCCTGTCGCACAGGCCGTCAGGACCAACCCGGCCATCAAGATTATTGGCGCTCTAGTCATCAGTTGTAGAAATCACTCATAAAAAGATTCTTTCTGGACGACGCCTTAGGCGCCTCCTTGGGTTCGGGCGCAGATTCCGGCTCGGGCGCGGACGGCGCACCGGACTGAGCCAGGTCCTGCGTATCGCCGCGCGTCGGCGCGGGCTTCTTCGCCCCCCCGCCACCGCGTGCTGTCGGCGCCGTGCCGGCGATATAGGGCGCTTCGCCCTTGCCGGCCACAACCACCCCCTCCGGCGGGATATCCGACAGTGGCTCGTTGGGGATCGCCAGCATGAAATCGCCCCAAACACGCAGTGCACCGGCCCCTCCGGCCAACCCCATCGGCTGATAATCATCGCGACCGACCCAGACGACGGCAACCTTGTCACCGCTGAATCCGGCATACCAACTGTCGCGCATCTCGTCCGTGGTGCCGGTCTTGCCGGCCATCGTCATCCCCTTCGGCAGTTTCTCGCCGAGCCAGCGTGCAGTGCCGTGCGTGACCACGCGCTGCATCGCCCAGGTCGTCAGATAGGCCGCCCGGGGATCGACCACGGCCTCGACGGCCAGCGGATAGCGGTTGAGCGGCCGCCCGTTGGGATCCATGACCTCGCGAATCGCCCGCAACGGCGCACGATAGCCCCCGGCGGCGATTGTCTGATAGACCTGCGCGACCTCCAAGGGCGACAAGGAGACCGCTCCGAGCAACATCGCGGGCACCTTGCTGATGCGCCGCTGCGCACCGAGCCGATAGAGCGTGTCGGTCACCTCGGTGATGCCGAGACTCAACCCCAGATGGACCGTCGCCAGATTGAGCGAGCTGCTGAGGGCGCGATGCAAGGTCACGGACCCGTTGACCCGGCGGTCATAGTTCTTGGGTGCCCAGATCTTGTCGCCGACCCGCATGCTGACCGGCGTGTCCTGCAGGCTGGTGGTCAAACTGTAGCGCTCGGGTTTCGACAAGGCGGCCAGATAGATGGCCGGCTTGACCAGCGAGCCGATGGAGCGCACCGAATCGAGTGCGCGATTGAACCCGGCATAGCCGGCCTCGCGCCCCCCGGCGAGCGCCAGAACCTCGCCCTGAGCCACCGAGGTGACCACCGCCGCGGCTTCCAGCGAGCCGGCCTTCATCCTGCGCGATTTCTCCAACTCGGAAAGCCGAGACGGCAGGGCCTTCTCGACCTCGAACTGCACCAGCGGGTCGAGCGTCGTGAAGATATTCAAACCCTCGGATCGGAGATCCTCCTCGCGGTAATCGCGCTGGAGTTGGCGCCGAACCAGGGAAATGAAGTCGGGATAGCTCCCGACCGGCCGACCGCCGCCTTCGGCAATCCCGAGGGGAGCGCCCTTGGCCGCCTCGGCATCGGCTTGGCTGATGACACCGTCGCGCGCCATCAGATCCAGCACCAGATTGCGCCGCTTGAGCGCCGCCTCGGAACGACGCCGCGGATCCAGGCTCGACGGCGCTTGGACCATTCCGGCCAACAGCGCCGTTTCCGGGATACCGAGTTCTTCAATCGGTTTGTTGAAAAAGAAGCTGCTCGCCAGACCGAAGCCGTGGATCGCGCGGCTGCCGTCTTGGCCCAGATAGATCTCGTTGGCGTAGGCCTCGAGGATCTCGTCCTTGCTGTAGCGCCGCTCGAGCAGCAACGCCATCAGGGCCTCGTTGATCTTGCGCTCGAAGGTGCGATCCGCGGTGAGATAGAAGTTCTTGACCAACTGCTGGGTCAGGGTGCTCGCCCCCTCGACCACGCCCCCGGCCCGCAGGTTGCTGAAGGAGGCGCGCACGATTCCGCGCGGATCCACGCCGATATGCCGATAGAAGCTGCGGTCCTCCACCGCGATCAGCGTGCGGATCAACAGATCCGGGATGTCCTTGCGGCGCAGCAGGACGCGGTCCTCGTTGTGCGTCGGATAGATGCTGGCGATCAACATCGGATCCAGACGCACGAGTGCCGGGGCCGGACCGCCGGAGGCATCGTCCAGCTCGGCGACGCGCCCCTCGGCAAGGCCGACCTTCAGGGCGTACGCGGGCTCTTCGCCATCCCAGAACCGAAAGGAGCGTGTTCGGATCAGGAAGCGCTCGCCGTCGCGGCTGTAGCTGCCGGGCACATCCGGGGCGGCGGTGCGCCGATAGTTCAGACGGTCAAGCTCGGCCTGGAGCTGATCGCCGAGCAGCGGCCGATCCGCATACAGCTCCAAGGGACGCGCAAAGACCCGGGCCGGCAGCGCCCAGCGTTGCCCCTCGAATTTCCCGCGCACGACGCGGTCGAGATGGATGCTGTAGAGGGTGCCGGCGAGACCGACGCCGACCAGAATCAGCAGGATCCAGCGGAACAGAAATCCGCCGATCCCGCGGCGTCGACGCACGGGGGCGCGACCTGGACGTCGTGCCACGTCAGCACCCCCGCTCGAAACCGGGATTCGAGCTGGGAGCCAAGCCGGCATCGAGCAGGTCTGCCGCGCGCCGCGGCCCCGTGCTCATCGGCAAGGGATGAAAGGGATGGATGGAGAGAACGCCGAAATACATCGGATGGGCGATCCTTTTATGGAAGTTTCAGATGCTTATGGTCCCACTTGCTGCATGAGGATACAACCTGAGGGGATCGACGGAGCAGGCTCGGCACACGGCGCGAGCGGTTCTCGAGGCCGTTGCGCAGCGGGCGCACTCGGCATCGGCCGCTGCGGATCGCCGTCGATCAGGTCTTGATCCCGACCCCGCGACGCAGCAAGTACAGGCTGAAGGTGCCGAGAATCAGGATAAACATCGCGATGATCCCGAAGGCCATCTCGACGGGGATATCGCTCACACCCTGGAGCCCGTAGCGGAAGGCGTTGACCATGTAGAGGACCGGATTGGCCAGCGACACGCCCTGCCAAAACTCGGGCAGCAGCTCGATCGAGTAAAAGACGCCGCCCAGATAGGTCAAGGGCGTCAACACGAAGGTCGGCACGATCGAGATGTCGTCGAAGCTGTTGGCATAAATGGCGTTGATGAAGCCGCCGAGCGCGAAGAGCACCGCGGTCATGGTGATCACGAGGAGGGTCACGGTCACGCTGTGGATACGGATCTCGGTGAAGAACATGGCGACCAGCATCACGGCCACCCCGACCACCAGGCCTCGCGCCACCCCGCCGGTGACGTAGCCCGCAAGGATCACCCAATTCGGCGCCGGCGAGACCAGCAGCTCCTCGATGTAGCGCGAGAATTTGCTGCTGTAGAAGGACGACACGACGTTGGAATAGGCATTGGTGATGACGCCCATCAGCACCAAGCCGGGCACGATGAAGTCGAGATAGTCCAGGCCGCCCATGGTGCCGATCCGATCGCCGATCAGACGACCGAAGATCACGAAATAGAGCGTGGTCGTGATGACCGACGGCAGAATCGTCTGGACCCAGATCCGGGTGAACCGCAGGATCTCCTTGACGAAGATCGTCTGAAAGCTGATCCAGTGACGATACCAGCCGACACCCGTCCTGCTCACGCTATCACCTCGCGCGCCGCATCGGGCGCGTCTGCCGGATCGGAACTCGACCACCCGGCTCCGGCGCGGCGATCGACCATCTCCAGAAAGAGCCGCTCCAAGCGATTCTGCTTGTTGCGCAGGCTGATCACCTCGATGCCGTTGCGCGACAGGGCCTCGAACAAACCGTTGATGGTGTGCTCGCGGCTCATCTCCACCTCCAGCGTACAGTCATCGAGGTGCTGGAGCACGAAACCGCCGAGCTGGGGCAGCTCGGAGAGCCGACCCTTCAGATTCAAGACAAAGGTCTCGGTGTGGAGCCGGCTCAGCAAAGCAAGGATGCTGGTGCGTTCCGCGATCTCGCCGTGGTTGATGATCGCGATGTTCCGGCAGAGACTTTCGGCCTCTTCGAGATAATGGGTCGTGAGGATGATGGTCGTCCCGCCGGCGTTGAGTTCGCGCAGGAAGGTCCACATCGAGCGACGAATCTCGATGTCCACGCCCGCGGTCGGCTCGTCGAGGATCAGCAGGCGCGGCTCGTGCACCAATGCCCGCGCGATCATCAGGCGCCGCTTCAGCCCCCCGGAGAGCTTGCGCATCTCGGTGTCGCGCCGGTCCCACAGATCGAGCTGCTTGAGATAACGCTCGGCGCGCACCTTCGCCTCGCGTCGCGGGATACCGTAGTAGCCGGCCTGATTGACCACCACCTCCGCCACCGGCAGGAAGAGATTGAAGTTGAACTCTTGCGGCACGAGGCCGATGAATGACTTCACCAGCTCGGGCGTGCGATCCTGATCCTCGCCGAAGACCTCGACGCTGCCGCCGGTCTTGTTCACCAGCGAGGCGAGGATGCCGATGAAGGTCGACTTGCCCGCCCCGTTCGGTCCCAGCAGCGCGAAGAAATCCCCCTCCTCGACGGTCAGGTCGATCCCCTTCAGGGCCTGAAACCCTCCCTTGTAGGTCTTGGTGAGCTGCTTGACGTCGAGTGCGGGCATCGTGTGGGAAGTCGGCTCTTGGTATTGAGGGTACGCGAGGGGCGCAGATTGTAACCGGGCTTTGAGATTTCAACCTGAACGGCGAGGACGCAGACCCGAGTGGATTCCCCCGAGATCGCCTTGATCCTGTTCGGCCTCGCGCTGCTCGCGGGCTTTGTCGATGCCATCGCCGGCGGCGGCGGACTCATCACCATCCCGGCCCTGCTCTGGGCCGGTCTGAGCCCGGTCGAAAGCCTGGCCACCAACAAGGCGCAGGCGGTCTTCGGCAGCGGCAGCGCGACGATTCACTTCATGCGCAAGGGCATGATCGAACCCCGCGGGGCGGCCTTCACGGTCGCCTGCACCTTCGTCGGCGCCGCACTCGGTGCAATCCTGGTCCAGCAGATCGACAGCGCCGCACTGCAGCGCCTCATCCCGATGCTGCTGGTCGGGTTCGCGCTCTACTTTCTCTTCTCTCCAAGGGTCTCGGATCTGGATTCGCACCAGCGGCTGTCGACGCCGGCTTTCGCCGTGACGGTCGGCGTCGGTGTCGGATTCTACGACGGCTTTTTCGGACCCGGCACCGGGACCTTCTTCGCGATGGGCTATGTCGCGCTGCTCGGCTACAACATGCGCCGCGCCACCGCCCACACCAAGCTGCTCAACTTCACGAGCAATCTGGCGGCGCTGATCTTCTTCATGATCGGCGGACACGTCGTCTGGATCGTTGCTGCTTCGATGGCCCTCGGCCAGCTCATCGGTGCTTGGTTGGGCTCGCATCTGGTGCTCAAGCACGGAGCCGTGCTGGTGCGACCCATCCTGGTCGTGTCCTCGGTCCTGATCTCGATCAAACTCTTCCTGGATCAGTTCAACGGGGCCTGATCCGGTGCGCGGGCGGCCGCCTGTCGAGCGAGCGCCGCGCCCGAGAGCCAGAACAGGGCCGGATCGTCCTCGCGTGCGAGCTCGCCGTCGCGCATGATCAGCAAGCCGTCGGGCACCGTCCAGGTCGCGACTCCGTCGCCGGTCTCGTCACTTCCCGGCGCGGTCTGCGGATCATCGGCCCGACCGACACGCCCCTCCACCCAATCGCGCATCAAGGGATGGTAGATGCGGCGGTACGACACCTTGACCGCACGCAGCCCGTCGCCGACCAGAAACAGGGTCACCGAGGATGCCGGCATCCCGTTGAAGGCGCCGATCTCCGCGGCGCAGAGACGGTCGCCAAAGGGATTCGACCCGTCTGCACACTGAAACAGGAGCTTGGGGAAGGTCTCGCGGATCTGCCCCTCGGTCAAAGCGCTGGTGAAGGAGTCCACCGCCGCGTTCATCTCGGGCTTGCCGAGCAGGAACATGAGGGCGAGATCGGTGCGCCGCTGCCCATCCTCGGTGAAGGCCAGCCAGTAAAAGGGGCCGAAGACGAGCGCCAGCATGAGGAGCGTCTTGTAGAGCCGGGGAAGCTTGAGATCGTTTCGCATGGCGGCATTCTAACGGGAAGCGTGGACCGAGACCCAACTAAACCGCGTCCGCAGCGCCATGCGTCGTTTTGATTGTGCGTTGAGCTACGGAGATATCCTCGATGCCGGTGAGACGCGGTTTAGAATTGACTATTTTTTAAGACTTTAAACCGCGCCAACTCCGACAGATGTCGGTGCTGGCGCGGCTAAGCCATTCCAACAAATGACGCATACCGCACCGGGCGCGGTTTACCTTCGCTCGGTTGTCGGAGTTCGGTTTCACGGCCAGCGCGCGTATCGGCAATGGCCGGCCGGCGCCTCACCGTCTCCATGCGGCGATCGACAAGGTGACATGCTTGCCGTCCTCGCCGCGATATTTGTACTTTTCCAGCAGCAGATCGCCGATGCCGGCACCGGCGGCCAGGAGTGCAGCCGCCTCGGCGACAGCGGGGATACCGAGATGACGCAGCACCTGCGCCGACGGATTGGGCACCTCGATGCACGCGAGCGCCGCTGCCGGATAGATCACCAGCGGCCAGCGCCGAGCGGCCGCCAAGGCCAGGATCGCCGGCTCGTCGCCTTTGCGGTCGATGGTCGCCAGCCAGCGCACATCCACGGGGCCGACGAACGCCAAGGCCGACGCCAACGCGGCCTCCAGCGTGCCGAGCGCTGCCCCGCGATCACAACCGACACCAATCGCGACTTCCATCCACACCCCCCGATCGATCGCAGCGCATGGCGCAGGTCAGGCGTACTACCATACACCGCTCGCACACGTCATTCTCAACGGAGGACACAATGCTGTTCAAACAACTATTCGAGCCGATTTCCAGCACCTACACCTATCTGCTCGCCTGCGAAGAGACAGGCGAGGCCATCTTGATCGACCCCGTGCTGCCGACTTGGCAGCGCGACCTCGCCGAGGTCTCCAAGCTCGGACTGAAGCTGCTCTTCACGCTCGATACACACGTCCACGCCGATCACATCACCTCCGCACTCACGCTCAAGCGCGAAGCGGGCAGCCGGATCGCGCATCCGGCAATCGACGCTCTGACCTGCGTCGATGTGCCGATCGAGGAAGGGACACCGCTGGCGGTGGGCACTCTGCGTATCGACCCGCTCTTCACGCCCGGTCATACCGACGGCCATCACGCCTACCGGATCGGGGAGCGGCTTCTCACCGGCGATGCACTCCTGATCGACGCCTGCGGCCGCACCGACTTCCAAAGCGGTGACCCGACGGCCTTGTATCACAGCGTGGCCGGCAAGCTCTTCGCCTTGCCCGACGAGACGCTGGTCTACCCCGGCCACGACTACGAGGGACGCTGGGTCTCGAGCATCGCGCAGGAGAAGACACGCAACCCCCGGCTCGGCGGCAACCGCTCGCTCGAGTCCTTCGTCGAACTGATGAACGGGCTTGATCTCGCCTACCCCAAGTTCATCGACTTCGCCGTGCCCGGCAACCGGGAATGCGGCGTCTGTCCTCCCGGCGTGCCGGACAACCTCAGCCAGTATTGCGACCAGATCGGGGAGAGCAGACAGGGCTGATCAGCCTTCGCTCGAGCGGAGCACAATCGCCGACAGCTTGTCTATCCTAAAGAGGAGAGACAGCGAAGGAGCTGATCGAGATGCCGAATCGAATCGGACGCTGGTTGGCGATGCTGATCATGGGTCTGATGGTGACCAATCCGGCCGGCGTCCTGGCCCGAGAGGCATTGCTGATCGATCTGCAGGGCGCCATCGGCCCTGCCGGCGCAGCCTATGTGGAGGATGCGGTCGCCGTGGCCGAGGATCGCGGCGCCGGTCTGATCATCCTGCGTATGGACACCCCGGGTGGTCTCGACACCTCCATGCGCTCGATCGTGAAGTCCATTACCGCCTCGCGCGTGCCCGTCGTCGGCTACGTGGCGCCGACGGGTGCGCGGGCTGCCAGCGCCGGGACCTATATCCTGTACGCCTGCCCGGTCGCGGCCATGGCTCCCGGGACCAACCTGGGCGCGGCAACGCCGGTGCAGTTGGGTGGCCTTCCGAGCACCGAGCCCAAACCCGGACCCGCCGACACGGCACCTCGCGAAGAGCCATCGGTCGATGACCCGGACGCCGTCACGCGCGAGTCCGCCGAAGATCCCAAGACGGGCCAAGAGACCCTCAAGCCTGCGCCTCGAAAGGACGCGCCCATGGACGCAAGCTCACGCAAGGCCGTGCAGGACGCCGCCGCCTATCTGCGCAGCCTCGCCGAGCTGCACGGGCGCAACGCGGACTGGGCCGAACGCAGCGTTCGCGAGGGTGCAAGCCTGTCGGCGGAGGCCGCCCTCGAACTCGGTGTGATCGACCAGATCGCGGCCGATCTCGACGAGTTGTTGCACGCCTTGGACGGACGCCAGGTGCGTATCGGCGACCGGCAGATCCGGCTCGACACGTCGGATATGAGCGTCGTCGAGCGCGCACCGAACTGGAAGACCCGCCTCCTGGGGATCATCAGCGACCCGAATCTGGCCTACATCCTTCTGTTGGTGGGCATCTACGGCTTGGTCTACGAATTCGCCAACCCCGGCGCGGTCTTTCCGGGCACGGTCGGGGCGGTCAGCCTCTTGCTCGCGCTCTATGCCTTCCAGCTCTTGCCCATCAACTATACGGGTGCCGCGCTCATCCTCTTGGGGCTGGCCTTGATGATCGCGGAGGCATTCGTTCCGAGCTTCGGTGCCCTGGGGGTCGGGGGGGCCGTCGCCTTCGTGATCGGCTCACTGATCCTCATCGACACGGAGGTGCCGGGATTCGGGATCTCGATTCCGCTCATCATCGGTTTCGCGTTGTCCAGCGCCCTGCTCTTCTTCGTGGTCATCGGCATGGCGCTGAAGGCGCACCGGCAACCTGTCGCCAGTGGCTCCGAGGAATTGGCGGGCGCCCTCGGCGAGGCCGTCTCGGGTTTTCCCGGTCCGGGCAGTATCCATCTGCACGGCGAGATCTGGACCGCTGAAAGCGACCGCGACATCACGCCCGGCACACCGGTTCGGGTGATCGCACGTCACGGCCTGACGCTCTTGGTCGAGCCGATCTCGATGCCCGAATCGGGCTCGAAATGAACAGCGGCATCCCGAGGCCCCGCTCTGCCTCGCCTCTGCCTCGCCGCGAAGAACAGCCATGAGGAGGTCTACCCATGTTCGAGTTTGAGCTCTATCTCATCCCTCTGATTTTGCTCGTCGGGCTGCTGCTCGCCTCCATCAAGATCCTGCGCGAGTACCAGCGTGGCGTCATCTTTACACTGGGTCGCTTCACCGGCGTCAAGGGACCCGGACTGATCATCGTGGTTCCGGTGGTGCAAAACATGGAGGTGGTCGACCTGCGGGTCCAGGTGATGGACGTGCCCAGTCAGGACGTGATCTCACGCGACAACGTCTCGGTGAAGGTCAACGCGGTGGTCTACTTCCGCGTCATCGACCCCGAGAAATCCATCATTCAGGTGGAAGAGGTTCGGGATGCGACGAGCCAGCTTGCACAGACCACGCTTCGCTCGGTGCTCGGTCAGCATGAACTCGACGAGATGCTTGCAGAACGCGACAAGCTCAATGACGATGTGCGCCGGATCCTCGACGCCCAGACCGACGCCTGGGGCATCAAGGTAGCCAACGTGGAGATCAAACATGTCGACCTCGACGAGTCGATGATCCGGGCCATCGCCCGTCAGGCCGAGGCGGAGCGCTCGCGGCGGGCGAAGATCATCCATGCGCAGGGCGAGCAGCAGGCCGCCGAGAAACTCAAGGACGCGGCCCACATCCTGTCCCAAGAGCCGCAGGCCATGCAGCTGAGGTTCCTCGAGACCCTGGGGGCGATCGCAGGCGACCGGACCTCGACAATCGTTTTCCCGCTACCGATGGACCTGATCGAGCCCCTAATGAAGGTTGCTCGCAAGGCTGATCAGACAGGATCCTGAGGGTCGCCTTCGCTTTGGCGACGGGCTGAGCCGGGGCTTTCGGGGCTTTCGGACGCGCAAAGGGGAGCAGCCACGATCCCGACCGGTCACGGCTCGGGCGTAGGCAGCACTGGATCGGCAGACGACCAGGGACAACCGGATGCAGACGACCTCGCGCGATCATTGCGCTTTCCGCTCTGTTAAACCGCGCCCAGCGCGCTATGCGACGTTTTCGGATGAGATCGGCCGCGGCAGATTTGACGACCGGCGGAGCTGGCGCGGTTTAAGATATTAAAAAATCTGTTATTTTAAACCGCGTCCCCGCGAAGGGTTGTAGGTGCACCAAACGTCGAGCACACTCGGAGATGAACATCTCGCTCTGGACGCGGTTTAGACCCGAACAGATCGACTCGAAAAAAGACCCGGAATCGCTTCTCGGCATCTAAACCGCGTACGGAGCGAGTTGCTGATTTTCGAAAGGGCTCGACGTTTGGTGCATTCACTACCCTTAGCGGAGACACGGTTTAGAACGATATGTTTTTTGAGCTTTTTAAACCGCGCCAGCTCCAGCGATTGTCAAGTCTGCCCGGGCCGATCCCATCCACACACATCGCATACCGCACTGGGCGCGGTTTAACATGACCACGGAATCCCTAAAAGAGACCATCAAGCGCGAGCTGCCGGCCTGGCTGCGGGAGGATCCCGCGTTCCGGACCTATGTGCTTGAGTTGACGCGCAACGAGTACGCCGACCGCAGGGAGACCGGAGATCGGTTCTACGAGCTGCTCGGCGAGCTACGTCGCGACCGCGAGAAGCAGGAACGCAAGTGGGAGGCGAACCAGGCCGAGCTTGAGCGCATCCGCGAGGAGCAGGCGCAGAAGTGGGAGGCCAATCAGGCCGAGCTCAAGCGTATGCGCGAGGAAGAGGCGCAGAAGTGGGAGGCCAATCAGGCCGAGCTTCAGCGCATGCGCGACGAAGACGCGCGGAAGTGGGAGGCGAACCAGACCGAGCTTGAGCGCATCCGCGAAGAGCAAGCGCAGAAATGGGCGGCGAATCAGGCCGAACTCAAACGCATGCGCGAGGAAGACGCGCAGAAGTGGGAGCAGCAGAACCGCCGCTGGGACGAGAACCAAGCCGAGCGGCGGCGCCTTTGGGACGAGAACCGAGCCGAGCAGAGTCGCCTTTGGGAGGAAAGCCGAGCGGACAGCAATCGCCGCTGGGACGAGAACCATGAAGAGTTGAAACGCCTGCACAACGAGATCATGGCCCAAGCGCAGAAGTTCGATCGCAGCATCGGCGCGCTCGGCTCGCGTTGGGGGCTTCAATCCGAGAAAGCGTTCCGCGACGCCCTGGCCGCCATCCTGGAGCAGAGCTTCGACGTGCAGGTGGTCAACGTCACCGATTACGACGACTCGGGCGAGGTGTTCGGCCGTCCCGACCAGATCGAGCTGGACGTCATCATCAAGAACGGCCTGCTGCTGATCTGCGAGCTGAAGTCCTCGATCGACAAGGCCGGGATGTACATCTTCGAGCGCAAGGCGCGTTTCTACGAGCGGCGCCACGAGCGCAAGGCCAATCGCCTGATCGTCATCTCGCCGATGATCGACGGCCGAGCCCGCAAGGTGGGCGAGCGGCTCGGGATCGAGATGTACGGCGATTCGACCGAGGTCGAGGCGGTCTGAACCGCGTCCCCTCCGACTCATACCTCGGCACCTTGCAGGCAATGGATAAACCAGACCAGAGTGCGCACACCCCGGTGATGCAGCAGTACCTCCGTCTCAAGGCGGAGTATCCGGAGATGTTGCTCTTCTATCGGATGGGGGATTTTTACGAACTTTTCTTCGAGGACGCCGAGCGGGCCGCGCGGCTGCTCGACATCACCCTGACCAAGCGGGGGCAGTCGGCGGGCCGGCCGATCCCGATGGCAGGCGTCCCCTATCATGCCGCCGAGGCCTATCTGGCGCGCCTGGTCCGCAAGGGTGTCTCGGTGGCCATCTGCGAGCAGATCGGCGACCCGGCGAAGAGCAAGGGTCCGGTCGAGCGCAAGGTGGTGCGCTTAGTCACGCCCGGGACGCTGACCGACGAAGCCTTGCTCGACGACCGGCGCGAGAACCTGCTGACCGCGATCGCCGAGGGACGCGACGGTTACGGCCTGGCGTTCTCGGAACTGTCCAGCGGGCGATTCTCGGTGCTGGAGGTCGCCACCCGCGAGGCGTTGGCCAGCGAGCTGGAGCGCTTGAAGCCGGCCGAGGTCTTGGTCGGCGAGGACAGTCGACTCCCCGAGGCGCTGCGGATCGACCGCGGCGTCACCCGCCGCCCGAGCTGGCACTTCGACCGCGACACCGGCGAGCGTCTGCTCTGCGATCAGTTCGGCACCCGCGACCTCAACGGCTTCGGCTGCGCGGGGCTGGATCTTGCCGTCGGCGCTGCGGGTTGTCTGCTGCAATATGTGCGCGACACCCAGTTCGCCGCCCTGCCCCATCTGCGCGGGCTCACGACCGAGCAGCGCGACGAGGCCCTGATCTTGGATGCCGCGACCCGGCGCAACCTGGAGATCACCGAGAGTCTCGGCGGGCGTCCGGAGCACACGCTGGCCGGCGTGCTCGACCGCACCGGGACCGCGATGGGCAGCCGTTTGCTGCGGCGCTGGCTCGGCCGACCCTTACGCACGCGCTTGGAGGTGCAGTCGCGTCATGCTGCGATCGGGACATTGATCGACACGGGCATGCACGCCGACCTGCAGACGGTTCTCGCCGCAATCGGCGACCTCGAGCGCATCCTCTCGCGCATCGCCTTGCGCTCGGCGCGACCGCGCGATCTGGCCACGCTGCGCGATGCACTGGCCGTGCTGCCGGATCTGCGCGCACCGCTCGAGGGCTGCGACGACCCGCTGCTCCTGAGCCTGGCCGAGGCGGTCGGCACACACCCCGAGGTTCTGGATCTGCTCCGACGCGCAATCATCGCCCAACCGCCCATGCTGATTCGCGACGGCGGCGTGATCGCATCCGGGCTCGACCCGGAGCTGGATCGGCTGCGCGAGCTCTCGAGCAATGCAGACCGTTTCCTGCTCGATCTGGAGACCCGCGAGCGCGAACGCACCGGTCTCCCGGGACTCAAGGTCGGCTACAACCGCGTGCACGGCTATTACATCGAGCTCGGTCGCAGTCAGGCCGATCAGGTCCCGGAGGACTACATCCGCCGCCAGACGCTCAAGGGCGCCGAGCGCTATATCACGCCGGAACTCAAACGCTTCGAGGACGAGGTCCTGAGCAGCCGCGAGCGCGCGCTGGCCCGCGAGAAGGCACTCTACGAGGATCTGCTCGGCACCCTCGCCGAGTCGATCGCGCCCCTGCAGACGAGCGCGGAGGCCATCGCCACACTGGACGTACTGGCCAATCTCGCCGAGCGCGCCCGTGCATTGGACTGGTCCCGCCCGCGCCTGACCGACGAGGCGATCATCGAGATCGAAGACGGACGTCATCCCGTGGTGGAGACGGTGCTGGACGACCCCTTCATCGCCAACGGCCTTCGCCTGGACCGTCGCCGCCGCATGCTGGTCATCACCGGACCCAACATGGGCGGCAAATCGACCTATATGCGCCAAAACGCCTTGATCGTGCTGCTCGCCTACAGCGGCAGCTACGTGCCGGCGCGCACCGCGACCATCGGCCCGATCGACCGCATCTTCTCGCGCATCGGCGCCTCCGACGACCTCGCCGGCGGTCGCTCGACCTTCATGGTGGAGATGGAAGAAACGGCGAACATCCTGAACAACGCGACGGCGCAAAGCCTGGTCCTGATGGACGAGGTCGGGCGCGGCACCAGCACCTTCGACGGTCTCTCGCTCGCCTGGTCCTGCGCGGTGGAGTTGGCGACACGCATCGGCGCCTACGGCCTTTTTGCGACCCACTATTTCGAGCTGACGACCTTGCCGGAGGAATATCCGGGGATCGCCAACGTCCATCTCGATGCGGTCGAGCATGGTGCCCGCATCGTCTTCATGCACGCCTTGCGCGAGGGTCCGGCCAATCAGAGCTACGGCTTGGCGGTCGCCGCACTGGCGGGTGTACCGACCGCGGTGATCGCGCGGGCACGCGAGCGATTGCGCGAGCTGGAGGCCGGTGCGCGGCGACACGCGGAGCGCGATGCCGTGCAGCTCTCGCTCTTCCCGCCGGATCCCGAGCCCGCCTCGCCGCATCCGCTTCTGGAGGCCATGGAGACGATCGAGCCGGACGCCTTGACGCCCCGCGCGGCCTTGGAGCTGATGTATCGGCTAAAGGATCTCTCGGCCGAGCGCGCAAACACCTCTTAGACCACCCCGGATGTCTGGTTTACACTCCACTCGCCGCGACCTGGATCCCCCCGGCGTCTCCGCCACCTCTGGCTCCCACGCGCCAGAGACTGTGCGAGTATTCCCGCTCGGGATCGAAAACGACGGTTCCGCGTCGGTTGGGCCGACGCAGGAGGCCCAACAATCCAGCGGTGACCTCGCCCTCATCGATCGGGCTTCGTTCCTCGGCCCAACCCACAAGGAATTCTTGCACGGTCTCGGAGCGTGGGAGCGAGTACTGGTGGCTGGGCGCGCGCCGGCAACCGCCGGGAGATCTCCGAGTCCGAGGCTGGGCAGCGGCTCACTGAAGGAGCGCATCCGGGGTGTCGGCGGTAAGGATGCGCACGGACCAGCGGCGCAAGGTGTCGCTGTCGGCCGATTCGATCCGTTCGCGCAGGGCCTCGGCGGAGTCGGCACCGAATTTATTTTCGATCTGCCAGAGCAGGAGGTTGGCCTCGCCTTGGCGATTGCCTTTCTCGATCCCGGCGCGCTCGACGGTGGTGACGTACGGCATCTGTTTGCTCTCCTCGTAGGTGAAGATCTCTTGGCGGAAGGCGGTTTCCAAGGTTGCGGGTAATTGGATCATCCAATCGATGACGCGAAACAGCTCCAGGATGGTCTTGCGCGCGTAGCCACGATCATACATCAGGCGAATCAGGCGAAACTTCCAGGCTTTACGGGTTTCGGCATCCGTGGTGGCCTTGGCGCGGATCTGGGCCATGACGACCAGGGCAAACGGGTTCTCGCTGGCCTCCAGCGCGGGCCAGGCTTCGGGGGTGTCCCAGTCGATGAGCTTGACCACGGGGAAGCGAAAGTCGACCGAACAGCCCCAGAGGTCGTCGTGGTAATGCTCGGGGCGGAAGCGCGGATCGGTGTCGGCGAGCACGGCGAGGCTGGCGACGGGCACGCCGTGGGCGTCGCGGATCTTGTGGTTGTAGACGAACATGCGCTCGGCGAAGGCCGTCTCGGGCTCGCCCTGCACCTCCACATGGACCAGCACCCAAGCGGGCTGGCCGTCGAGACAGTGCAGGCCGACGAGCTTGTCGGCATAGCGGCGGCCGGTGTCGGCGTCGCGCACGATCTGCTGGAACTCCTTGTCGAGGAAGCGGTAGCCGAGGGACCAATCGATGCCGGCATGGATGCGCGGAAAGAGCAGGGCGAGGAACTCCGGGAAGTAGCCCTCCAGGGCCTCCTTCCAGGGGCTGTCGTGGTCGCTGCGCGGGGTGGGCTCGGCGGTGTCGGTCATGCGGGGCTCCTGTGACGGGGGATGGCCGCACTCTAATCCCCTGCAGGGTTTGATGGACACGCGACGTGCCGTCCAGGGGCGCTTGAGTGGATCTGGTTCGAGATCGGGTCCGCGGTGCGGACCGTCGGCCGATGCGGGCCGACGAGGTTTTGCTCTCGCTCCCATGCTCCAGCGTGGGAGCACAGTCGCGACGCTCCAGCGTCGCGTGGCAGGATCACCGCGCTAAGCCCCGGCCCGTGCCGACCGCGCGCGGCTGGAAACTCCCGGCGCATGACTTGCCTCGGCGTGCCATTGGAGACGCGACGCCGGAGCGTCGCTGCCTTGCTCCCACGCCGGAGCGTGGGAGCCAGAAGCTAGGCGCGCGGGGCTCGGCGAGCATTGAAAGAGACGGGACGGGACGCTGGAGCGTCGCGACCATGCTCCCACGCCGGAGCGTGGGAGCCAGAAGCGGCAGAAGCGGCTGGGGTTCGCAAGCTCACCCCAGCCTGCAATCAATCGCGGGGTTTTTCGTTGTCGTTGTCGTTGTCGTTGTCGTAATCGAGGTCATCCGGAATCCGATTACGATTACGATTACGATTACGACAACGACAACGACAACGAGACCGACAACGAGACAGATGCGAGAACGCGACGCATCGCTAGCCGTCCGACATGTTTCGGTTGTTTTTGAATCGTTGCTTAGCGGGGTTCGGTCGAGGGTCCGCCGACCCGCAGCAGGGCCAAGGTGATGTTGTCGGTCCCGCCTCGCTCGTTCGCCAGACGCACCAGCGCCTCGGCGGCGGGTTCGAGATCGTTCCCGAAGCTCGCCGTGAGGACCTGACATAGCCAGTCCTCCGGGACCATGCCGGTCAGTCCGTCGGTGCAGAAGAGAAAGATGTCGCCGCGTGCGAGATCCGCAACCCCGCCCGAGACCTTGACCTTCGGCGACGAGCCGAGTGCTCGAGTCAGGATGTTCGCTCCGATACCGTAGCGGCGTGCGTCTTCGCGCGTGCTGAAAAAGCCCTGGTCGACGACCTCCTGAATAAAGGAATGGTCCCGCGAAAGCGGCTCCAATCGCCCCTCGCGCAAACGATACAGTCGCGAATCACCCACGTAGCCGAAGGCCAGCCAATCGTCTCCGACGGCTCCGACCACCACGGTTGTGCCCATCCCCGAGAGATCCGGCTCGGCTTTGCTCAGTGTCCAAATGGCGACATTGGCGTCCTGGATCGCCGTCTCGACAAATGCCTTCGCCGTGTCGGGATGGAGGCGATCGGCCATGTCCTCTCTGAAACGTTTGGCGATGACCTCCGCCGCCAGTGCGCTTGCGACCTCGCCCGCCCGGGCGCCGCCGATGCCGTCCGCCACGATCAGGAAGCCGAGGACGGGGTCGACGGACACGGCATCCTCGTTGCCCGCACGCACGCGGCCGCGGTCGGTGCGCCAGGCATATTCAAGGGTAAGAGCCGTCACGACGCCACCATGTATCGCGTCGAAGTGATCGCCTGCACCCGAGGATCGAGGCTCAGGATCCAGGCGCCCCGTTGAGCTGGGCCGCCAGACGCTTGGGCTCCACGTAGCCCGGGATCATCTCGCCGGTCTCGGTGAGGATCGCCGGGGTCCCGCGCAGGCCGAGTTCCGCGCCGAGCGCCATGTGCGCGTCGACCGGGTTCTCGCAGGTCTTCTCCTGGATCGCCTTACCGGCCTTTGCGTCCGTCATAGCTGTACGCTGGGCGGCGGCATCGCCGGCGCACCAGACCGACACGGCCTCGGTGTACGCTGGACTGCCCTGCCCGGCGCGCGGATAGAAGAGGTAACGGACCCGGATCCCCTCTTGAGCATATTCGTCGATCTGGCCGTGCAGTTTGCGGCAATAGCCGCACTCGATGTCAGTGAAGACGGTCACGGTGTGCTTGGCGTCGGCCGGCCCGAAGACGACCATTTGAGATTCGCCGACCCCGTCGACCAGCGTCTTGCGTGCCCCTGCCAAGCGCGGCTCGGTCATGTCCTCGCGCGTCGTCAGATCGACGATCCGCCCGTCGACAAAATAACGCCCGTCGGCGGTGACGTACATGAGCTGAGTGCCGACCATGACCTCGTAGAGCCCCTTCACGGGTGAGGCCGTCACGCTGTCGATCTCGATGCCCGGTACGATCTTGCCGAGCGCATCCCGAATGGTCTTCTCGGGCGATGCCGATGCGGAGCCCGCGGCGAGCATCAATACTGCGAGGGCGAGCCCGGAAATTCTGGCTTTGGTCATTGGATATTCAATCTCTGAAGTTGGTGAACTGGATCGGCAGACCCCAATCTTCGCCGCGCAGCAGCGCGATCGCTTCCTGGAGGTCATCGCGTTTTTTTCCGGAGACACGGACCTGGTCTCCCTGAATCTGGGCCTGCACCTTGGTCTTGCTCGCCTTGACGGCCTTGACCATGCGCTTGGCGGTCTCGCTGTCGACACCCTGTTTGAGTGCGATCTCCTGTCGGGCCGCGCTGAGATTCGAGACGGGGTCGCCCGGGTCGAGCGATGCGAGATCGATCTTTCGTTTGACCAGCTTTTGACGGAGGATATCCATCATCTGCTGCAGGTGAAATTCCTGCTCGCCGATCATCAGGATCTTCTCGTCGCTCAGCTCGAAACTCGCCTTCACCCCCTTGAAGTCGAACCGGGTGTCGATCTCCCGGTTGGCCTGGTCGACCGCGTTGCGGACTTCCTGCAGGTCGGTTTCCGAGACGATGTCGAACGATGGCATAGGTTTTCTAGCTCCACAGGCAAATCACCGAAGACGGCCATTGTGCGAGAAAACCCGCCAAAAGCGAACCGCTCGCGCACCGCACCGCCCTCGTTCCGGTTCAGCCCCGTGGATGATGGCGCGCATGGAGCTGCTTTAAGCGCTCACGGGCAACATGGGTGTAGATCTGTGTGGTTGAAAGGTCGCTGTGACCCAAGAGCATCTGCACCACCCGCAAATCCGCGCCATGATTGAGTAGGTGCGTGGCGAAGGCGTGCCTCAGGGTGTGGGGCGAGAGGGGCTTGAAGACGCCCGCCTCAAGCGCGTAGCGCTTGATCAACAGCCAGAACGCCTGGCGCGTCATGCACTCGCTGCGGCAGGTCGGAAAGAGATACTCGGTCACGCGACCGCCGAGCAGCTCGGCACGGGGTCCGCGCAGATAGTCGAGCAGCCAGGATGTCGCCTCCTCTCCGAGCGGCACCAGCCGTTCCTTATCGCCCTTGCCGACGATCCGCACAACGCCCTGCGTCAGACCGACCTGCCCGGTCGTGAGGGTGACCAGCTCGGTCACCCGCAGACCGCTCGCGTAGAGTACCTCGAGCATGGTTCGGTCCCGGTGCCCCCGCGCATCGGCGGTATCGGGTGCACCCAAGAGCGCCTCGACCTCAAGCTCGCTCAGACTCTTGGGCAGAGGTCGACCGAGCTTCGGCGCCTTGACACGGGCGCTCGGATCGTCGCGGATCACACCGCGCCGCAGCAGATACTGATAGAACTGGCGTAGACAGGACAACAGACGCGCACTCGAGCGCGGCTTACGGCCCTCCTGCGAGAGAACGACCAGATAATCCAGCAGGTCCAACCGCTGCGCCTCGATCAGCGAGCGACCACGCTCGCGCGCGACCCAGGCGGCGAAGGCACGCAGATCCGACTGATAGGCCGCCAGCGTATTCGGACTCAGACCCCGCTCGAGCCAGAGTGCATCGGCAAAACCCTCGATGACCCCCGAATCCGGAGGCATTAAACCGCGTCTCCTGTGAGATGCGAGGTCATCATCCCCGGTTGGGCGATGTTCACAAACCGGGCCGGTAGGGTGGACGAGCGAGAGCGAAGTCCACCGAGTCCTGCACCGGCGTTGGTGGACTGCGCTGCGCTTGTCCACCCTACAGCGCATGTCCACCCTACGGCACTCCGCCGGCCATCGCAGAACGTGGCGCAGAGCGCCCCGGGGCATGCGTGACACCGCAGAGCGGATGTCACGAGCGAGTGATGTTTCGGGTGACCGACCTTGGGAGCAAGACCCGAGGGCATCATCCGGTATCGACCTTGCGGCAGCCCGCAAATGCCGGCACGGACGGCTCTTAAGTATTTAATTTTTTGTTTCTTTTTCATCTAAACCGCGTCAGGGAAAAGTCCACGGGGATCCTCCGGCAGAGGGTCCGACTCAAACGGCTGTTGAGAGCACAGACGCGGTTTACGGGCCTCATGCGAGAGCAGCCAGCGCTTAACCTCGAGCTTACGTCCACTCGTATCGCCCGAGAACCCGCCGAGGCCGTTGACCGCGACCACCCGATGGCAGGGCACCACGATCGGACAGGGGTTGGCGCGACAGGCCTGTCCGACCGCGCGCGGGGCGCTTCCGAGTTCTCGCGCGATCTCGCCGTAGGTGCGGGTCTCGCCTGCGGGGATCCGACGCAGCTCGGCCCAGACGCGTTGCTGGAAATCGGTGCCGATCAGCACGATCGGAAGATCGAAACCGGCCGATGCCTGCTCGAAATAGGCCGCGAGTTGTTGCCGGATGGCGGACGGCATCGTTTCCGATCCCGCTTCGGCTCCCCCGTCCGGCGGGTCCAAATCAACGCCGGTCAAGGTCTCGCCGTTCCAGTGGATGCCGATCGGGCCGATGGGAGTCTTGATCAGAGTCTGCGGCATGGTGTCTTCCTCCGATGGAGTATCGGCATCCGGTCTTCGACCGAGGCAAGGTCATGTTCATCTTAAACCGCGCCCTCCGCGGTATGCGATGTTTTTGGATGGGATCCGCCTCGGCTGAGTTGACAAACGCTGGAGCCGGCGCGGTTTAAGAAATTAAAAAAGATATGGTTTTAAACCGCGTTCCAGCCAAGGGCCGTGGATGCACCAAACGCCGAACTCACTCGAAAGTGCGCATCTCGCTCTGGACGCGGTTTAGCCAGCCCTGTTGCCCCGGAAAAGGCAGCATCAGCCTGTGGATAAGTCTGTGGGCGAGTTGTGCAGTGGGGAATGAGCGCAGTGCCCATGTGACTGTTTCTTCGAAAGCCTTTGACCAACAGGGCCCGTATGAGAATAATAAAAACAATGGCTTAAAGATTCTCCCGAAAAATGAACGATGAAGGCCCGAGGCTCCCGAGCGACCCCTCGGGAGACATCTGTCGGTGTGCATAACGTCTTTGCGAGTCGATCCGGGTTCGCAAAAAAGTCAAGTCCACAAAGGCGGTCATCGGTCCGATGAGGCCAGATCGCGAAGCCCGAGATCGGATACGACGGCTTGAGATCCAACCGACGGCCCGCCCGCGACGGGGTGCATCGACCCTCCGGATCGGTCAAGATAGGCGACATCAGCAACCTGTGGATATGCCCGACATGCGCGAACCCGATGAAGGCCCCGATAGAGGCCCCGATGAAGGCGTGGCGAGATTCTGGGAGACGACCCCGCTCTCGGCCATGAGCCCCGAGCAGTGGGAGTCACTCTGCGACGGCTGCGCGAAATGCTGTCTCGAGAAGTTCGAGGAAGAGGAGACCGGGGACATCATCTATTCGCGCGTCGCCTGCGCGCTTCTGGATCTCGACAGCTGCAGGTGCAGCGATTATGCCGATCGGGCGCGGCGCATGCCCGATTGCGTCACTTTGACACCTGCAGCATTGGCGAACTCAAGGTGGCTTCCGGAGACCTGCGCCTACCGGCTGTTGGCCGAGAGTAAGCCGTTGCCGAGCTGGCATCCGCTGATCACCGGCGATCCGGATTCCGTCTTGGAAGCCGGGCAGAGCCTGTACGGGCGAGCGATCAAGCCGGGGCCGAAGACGGACCCGCTGATGCATCTCATCGATTGGATCCGCTAAACCGCGTCCAGTGCGACATGCGTCATTTTCACTTTGCGTCTGGCTTTGGAGATATCCTCGATCTCGGTGAGACGCGGTTTAAGGTCATTTCCGTGAATTGGCATCCCGACTGCGCATGCCGGGAAGTCTTGTAGGGGCGAATTAATTCGCCCCTACACGCCGGTAGATGCTTTCCCGGAAATCGCCAAAGCCTGTTCCCCCGCGCAGCGTTGGGCGACCTCTGGTCGGCATGACCTACGTGGACGATGTTGCCAGGGGCTCGGACAGCATTCGGGTCAGCAGCGCGTAACCGTCGAGCGCCGAAGAAACCGGTGCCGGGACGGGGATGCGCACCTGCCAGCCGTCTCCCGGCGCGAGTTGAAGCTCCGTGCCGTCGTCTCTGCGCATGGATTCCAAGCGGAAGCGGCGATTCCCGGCCGGGGTCAAGAGTTCCAGCTCATCACCCACCGCGAAGCGGTTCTTGACCCTGACGTCCGCCCAGCCGTCGCTGCTGACGGTGACCTCGCCGACAAAGATCTGCCGCTGGTTGCGCGAGGCCCCGTCGTCATAGTTCTGCAGCTCGCTCGGGGCATGGCGCCGGTAGAAACCTTCGGTGTAGCCGCGGTTGGCAAGCCCTTCCAGATCGGTCAGCAGATCCTTGCGGAACGCACGCCCGGCGAGCGCGTCGTCGATCGCTGCGCGGTAGACCTGAGAGGTACGCGCCACATAGTAGTGGGACTTCGTCCGGCCCTCGATCTTCAGCGAATCGATGCCCATCGACACCAGCCGCGCGACATGCTCGACCGCGCGCAAGTCGCGCGAGTTGAGGATATAGGTCCCCGCCTCGTCCTCGAAGATCGGCAGATAGGAACCCGGCCGCTCGCGCTCTTCGAGCAGATAGACCTCGTCGGCGGCCGGATGCCGCGGCGCGCCCGCGATGTCTCCCCCGACATCGCCTGCAAGGTCCGTGGAAAGGTCCGGGGGGACCGCCAGCGCCTCGGCCAACGCCGCACTCGCCACTCGATAGTCCCACCGGCAGGCGTTGGTGCAGGCGCCCTGGTTGGCGTCGCGATGATTGAAATAACCCGACAACAAACAGCGTCCGGAGTAGGCGATGCAGAGTGCGCCGTGCACGAAGACCTCGAGCTCGACGTCGGGACAGGCCGCACGGATCTCGGCCACCTCGTCCAACGACAGCTCGCGCGAGAGGATCACCCGCGAGACCCCCTGCGCCGACCAGAAGCGCACCGCTGCGGCATTGGTGGTGTTCGCCTGCACCGAGAGATGGATCGGCTGATCCGGCCAGCGCTCGCGCACCAGCATGATCAGACCGGGGTCGGCCATGATCAGGGCATCCGGACCCATCGCGAGGATCGGCTCCAGGTCTGCGACGAAGCTCTTGAGCTTGGCCCCGTGCGAGAGGATGTTGGCGGCCAAATAGAAGCGCTTGCCGCCCGCGTGCGCCTCGGTGACCGCGCTCGCGAGCGTCGCCCCGTCGAAGGCGTTGTTGCGCACCCGCAGACTGTACCTGGGCAGACCGGCATAAACCGCATCGGCCCCGTAGGCGAAGGCGTAACGCATGGCCTGCGGCGAGCCCGCAGGCGAGAGCAGTTCCGGTCGCACGCGTCTCAACGCAGCTCCACCTGGAAGCTCAGACGCTCGTCGGCCCCGAGCGTGCGCTTGCGCAGGACCTCGACGGGCATCTTCTCTCCCGGCCCCTTGTCGAGCAAGGCGATGCGCACGTCGGCGTAGGCGCTCACCGGTTGGTCGCCGATCTGCACGATGCGATCCCCTTCCTGGATACCGGCATCCTTGGCCCCGCTCGACTCCGCAAAGCCTTGGACGAGCGCACCGCCCCTGTCGATACCCGATTCGAGCATGACCCCGAGCAGGCCGGACGCGGGCAGCGCAATCTCCTGCGGATAGAGGAAGTAATCGGCCGCTGCCGGATCCATGCGGCGCTGGGTCCCGTTGAGGATGGTCACCGTCGGGACATCGAGACGACGCGTCAGGCGGCTGGGGATCCCCTGACCGTACTCCACATGACCGGATCCCGCCAGCACGACAAGCGTGCGTTCCGGGTTCGCCTTCAAATAGGCCGCGGCGCGTTCGGCCATCCCCTCGTCCCAAAGAAGCTGGACCTCCAGAAAGTTCTCGACATCCTGCTTGCGCTCGCTCGGGTGCATCGCGAACACCGCCTCGATGCGCTCGCGGTAGGTCGGGTCGCCGCGATCGATCTCGGCCGGGATACGGGCGCGCTCGGCCTCGGTCAGGCCGGCGATCCCGACCTCCCCGACACGTCGCGTCAGCTCGGCTTCCAGATTCAAGGCGATCACCGGGATGCCGTGCTCGCGCGCGAAGCGCAGGATAGGACGATAGAGCCGATAATCGAAACGCCAGCGGTCGAAATATTCCGTGCGGCGCAGAAACTCCGCCTCGTCGATCTCGCCCGCGATGTAGGCGTCGATCGCCGCCTGGTAGGGTTGTTGGAAGAACTCCATCCCGATGGCCAGCGATGTTCCGCGCGCGTGCAGGCCCTCGATCACAGCCAGTTGGTTGAGGTGGTCCTCGTAGCGGTCGTGGCTCTCGCCGACAAAGACGACACGTCGATCGGCGATCCGATCGAGCAGGTTGCTCATATCCGACAGCGCGGCAAGATCCAGGACACGTGTCCCCGGGTCGGGCGCCTGCGACGCGTCGGCTTGTGCGGGAGGGGTCGTCGGAGACGGAGGCCCGTACGCTGCGCAGGCCCCGGACACCAGCACGGCCGTGACGACGAACGCCGACAGTTGACAATAGGACACGAAAAATCCTCTCTGGTCATGAGCCGAATCGGCCCGCATATTTGAACTCGGCGCAATGCGGACAGTTCGCTCGCGCTCCCGATCCCTCAGCCGCATGGACCCTAGACTGATGCGAAACCTGTTCGTTTCAAGCCTCCTGCTCTTCCGTTCGATCCTTCTCGGGTCGATCCTTCTCGGGTCGACCCACCTTTCGGCAGACGCAGTGCTCGTCGAGCACGCGATCGAGGCCCGTATCGACCCCGCTGCGGGCACCCTGCAGGTGCGGGATACGCTGACATTCCCGGACGACAGACCGGAATGGTTGCTGCTGCTGCATGCCGGGATGGAGCCGGAAGTCGCCTCCGAGAATGCGCGAATCGACATCGCCGAACACCTTGGACATCTCACCGGCTACCGGCTTCGCATGTCCGCACCGGGCCCCGTCACCCTGACCTACGGCGGATCCATCCGTCATGCACGCGAGCAGATCGCCGAAGGCATGGGCCGTACCCGCGAGTGGTCGCGCGGCACCATCGCGCCCGAGGGCGTCTTTCTCGACGGCAACAGCGGCTGGTATCCGCGCATCCCGGACAGCCTTCAAACCTTCTCGCTCGCAGTGACACTTCCGGACGGCTGGACCGCGGTCTCGCAGGGCGAGGGTCCGGGCGATCCGTCAAGCGCACTGTCCACCTGGCGTGAGACCCATCCGCAGGACGACATCTATCTGATCGCGGCACCTTTCGAACGCTATATCGATCAAGCTCAGGCCGGAGACGCCGAATACGAGGCCCAAGTCTACCTGCGCGAGGCCGACGCGGCACTGGCACGGCGCTATCTGGACGCGACCGCGACCTACATCAACCTCTATTCCGAATTGATCGGCGCCTATCCGTTCGCCAAGTTCGCATTGGTCGAGAACTTCTGGGAGACCGGCTACGGCATGCCCTCCTTCACGCTCCTCGGATCGCAAGTCATCCGCCTGCCCTTCATCATCCACACCTCCTACCCCCACGAGATCCTTCATAACTGGTGGGGCAACGGCGTCTATGTCGACTACCAAGCCGGCAATTGGTCCGAGGGGCTCACCACCTACCTGGCCGATCACCTGATGCGCGAGCGCGCCGGCGAGGGCTGGGTCTATCGGCGCGAGATGCTCAAGGGCTACGCCGACTATGTGCGAGACAGCAGCGACTTCCCGGTCGTCGAGTTCCGCGGCCGTCACGGCGCAGCCTCCCAGGCGATCGGCTACGGCAAGAGCGCCATGCTCTTCCACATGCTGCGCCGCCAGCTCGGCGACGAGGCGTTCAAGGCCGGGCTTGCGCGTGTCTGGACCGACAACCGATTTCGTGTCGCCGACTTCGATGATCTGCGCCGCTCGTTCGAGGCCGCGAGCGGGCGCGATCTCGGAGACTTCTTTCAAACATGGACGACGCGCACCGGCGCGCCGCGGATCCGCCTCGCGGAGGTCGCGGTCGTCCCCGCAGACGCGGGAGCCGACACGGGTTTCGCGCTGACCGGCCGAATCGAGCAGACCCAGGGCGGCGAGCCCTTCCCCGTGCGTGTCCCCCTGCTCGTGCATCAAGAGACGGGCGACCCGGTCAGTCTCGTCGTCGAACTCACCGGAGCGAGCGCGGACTTCACGGTCGCCCTGCCGTCCGCGCCGGTCCGGGTCGCGATCGATCCCTGGCTCGACGTCTTCCGCGAGCTGCTCCCGGGCGAGACGCCCGTCGCCTTGAGCAACCTCTTCGGATCCGACCGCGGACTCATGGTCCTGCCCGCCGCGGCACCCTATGCCTTCAAGGACGGCTACCGGCGCCTCGCCGAGGCATGGAAGACAGGTCACCCCGGCTGGGAGATCCGGTGGGACGACACCCTGAAGTCTCTGCCCGAGGACCGGGCGGTGTGGCTGATGGGCTGGGAAAACCGCTGGCTCGATCGATTTGCGCAGCTCGCGCAAGGTGTCGCGCTGGAGCCCGAGCAACGCCGACTCCGACTCGGCGGCGAGGACAGGCTCGACGGCGCGCAGGTCAGCCCCGTGCTCACCGCGTGGCAGGACCGACAGCCGCTCGGCTGGCTCGCCGCGAGCGAGCCGGCCGCACTCCCCGGCCTTGCCCGCAAGCTCCCGCACTACGGGAAATACAGCTATCTGATCTTCAGCGGCACTGCACCCGATAATCAGGCGAAGGGCCAATGGCCGTCGGGCGATTCCGAGCTGGTGTCCTGGCTCGGCCCGAAACGCGAACTGCCGCCGCTCGCGGAACCTCCCGCGTTGGCACCCTAAACCGCGTCCATAGCGAGATGCTCACTTTCGAGTGATGTCGACGTTGGGTGCATCCACGGCCCTTAGCGGGGACGCGGTTTAGGGTGAGCTATTTTTTAATCTCCTAAACCGCGCCATCTCCAGCGGTCGTCAAATCCGCCGGGGCCGATCTCATCTAAAAACATCGCATACCGCACCGGGCGCGGTTTAACGCAGATAAACCCCGTCCTCGCCGATCTTGCCCGGTCCATCCAGGACATAGATGCCGGCCGAATTGGCCTTGACGTGGAAGACCAACCGCCCCTGGCACGCTTGCTCTTGGCCGGTCACGGCGTCGCGATAGATCCCCGGCCGGACCCCGTCGATTCCGATTTCTTGATCGGAGCCGATGGAGAGACCGACCACCACATAGCTGCCGCTCTCGGGATGATCGCGCACGAATCGCATCCCGCTGCCCCATTCGGCGAGGTGGCTCAGCCCGGCCTTTTGGAGTGCAGGAATCGCACGGCGGATCAGGTTGAGACGCTGGATGTGGCGATAAAGCGGGTTGCTCTGCGTCTCGTCGAGACGCGCGTCGGTCAGGTGATCGCCGAAATAGGCGCGCCCGGTCTGATGTAGGGTATCGCGCTCGCCTTCGACGTCTTGCGGCGCGCCCTTCATGAACTCGATCTCCTCGCCGAAATACAGACAGGGGATCCCGCGCACGGTCCAGATCAGGTTGTAGGCCGCGGCGGCCATCCACTGCTCACCTTTGAACCGGTACTTGAAATCGTTGTCCGGGCCGACGTCGTGGTTCTGCAGAAAGGTCACCAGCTGCGTCACGTCGCCGTAGATCCAGTCCATGCCGAGGATCTGGGCGGTGCCGGCATAGGTGCCCTTGCTCACGGTGTCGCGGAAGGTGGAGAAGAGGCCGAAATCCAGCTGCGGGAAACCCGAATCACCGCCCGATTCCGGATCTTGGGGATCATGGCCGATACGCGTGTACCACCAGGGCCGGATCTGCGACGGACCATTGTCGCCGCCGCCGAGATCGCCCCAGCCATAGCCCTTCACCAGATTCTCGCCGAACACGAAGAGACCCGGCTTGTGGGCCTTCCAGGCGTCGATGTACTCGAGCAGGTTGTCACGCTCGACATGCTTGACGGTGTCGATGCGCAACGCGTCCACACCCATGTCCAGATATCGATTGATGGACCCGATGAGATAGTCCTTGACGTTCTGGCGCTCGGTGGCCAGGTCGATGCAGTCCCCGGCCAGGTGCTTGTGCTGGAGCGAATGGGGACTCTCCCAATCGCCGCCGCAGATGAAGCCCTCCTGGTGATACCACTCGGGATCCAGATCATTGGGGTCGACACCGAAGAAACGCCCCGGGTTGTAGCCGGGCTTGGGCACCGTCTCGCCGGTCTTGGGATCGACCAGCGGCTCGATGCCCTCCGGATCGCTGTCGTGGCGCTCGCGGTACCATTTGGGCGCGACCGGGTTGTCGATGTCGTCGCGATTCGGCCAAGCGTAATTGCCGAGATGGCCCTGGTAGGGACCGTGATCGACCTGCCCCTGCTCCGCGCCTTGCGGCACGTAGTATTTGATCGGCAGATGGTCGATGTGCACCTTCCCGCGAATGCCGTACTGGCAGGAGTGGTTCACGACGACGTCCTGGATGATCTTGATGCCCTTGGCATGGGCGGCGTCGATCAGATCCTGGTAGGTCGCTCCCGGTGACTCCAGACGCGGATCGATGCGGGTCCAGTCGTAGGGATGATAGCCGTGATAATCGAGACCGGAGCGGTTCTCCACGGGCGGGGTGATCCAGATGGCCGTGAAGCCGAGATCGCGAATGTAATCGAGGCGCTGGATCAGACCTTTGAAGTCGCCCCGCCAATGGGGATCGACCGGTTTGCCGCCCTCGTCGAATTGAATGCGGTCGCGGCAGAAGAAGTTGTTCGAGGGATCGCCGTCGAAGAAGCGTGTGGTGATCAGAAAGTAGATGGTCTCCTCGCGGAAATCGCTCCGCTCGGCGACCGGGCGCAGCTCGGTCGTGAAACTCGGCAAGGGCCGGGGGGCGGGCGGCGGCTCGACACTCTTCACGGACCGACCGCGATGTCCGGGACGATGATCGTGCCAGTGGCTCCTGGCGTCGAGCCAGCCGTCGGCATCGCGAAAGTGGTCGTGCGTCTGATGGCCTTCGCCGTCCGTGAAAACCAGATGCGCCGAGCGGGTTCCGGGCAGGCGGATCCGATACCAGTGCTCGTCGAGCGCCTCCATCGGCACACCGGGCCAATCGGTACGAGGCCCGATCGGCTGGGCATCCCAAACGTGGGCGCGGACGATCGAGCCCCAGCCGGGGCGGCGCTCGAAGTGGAGGATCAAATCGGACATCAAGAAGGCTCCGTGTCTCGGTCTCGGTCAGGAAGGGTTCAAAAACAGTCAAAAAAGCTCGACGAGAGAGTGCCTTTGCAACCGTTGTCGTTGTCGTAATCGAAATCAACACCGATGGGTTTGGATACTCGACGGATTGCCGACACGTTTTCAAGTAAAGATCAAGCGCGCGTAGCCCCCACGACACGCAGAGGAACGAACGCGGCTCAGCCTTATTGTATATTTTTTAATACCTTAAACCGCGCCTGCTCCGACAATGATCGAAGTCGGCGCGGCCGAGCCAATCCGACAAACTACGCATACCGCGCTGGGCGCGGTTTAAGCGGAATGCTCGGCGGACTCGGACCCTCCGTGCAACCACGCAAGAAAGAGCTTGTAGCCGAGCACCAAGACGACCGAGCCGACGAAGAGCCCGATGATTCCGGCACTGAGGAACCCGCCGATGGCACCGACGAAGATCACGGCCATCGGGACATCCACGCCGCGCCCGAGGAGGATGGGCTTGAGGACATGCTCCAGGCTATACACGAAGAGACTCCAAATCAGAAACGCCAGGAAGGCGAAGGTTCCGACATGGAAGAAGACATAGACGAGGATCGCAACCGTGATCGGGAGGATCCCGATCTGCACCACGCACATCACCAGCGCCAGCAGCGCCCAAAGCCCGGCTGCGGGGACGCCGATCGCCAGCCACCCCAGCCCGGCGAGGAGCGACTGAATCAGAGCAACACCGAGAATGCCCCGGGTCACGCTGCGAATGGTCGCCTCCGAGAGCTTCGCGAACTCCACACCCCGCGCACCCGCCAATCGCCGAGCAAAGGCAACGCTCGCGCGTTGTCCGCCCTCGGCCTGAGCGAGCAGGAAACCCGCAATCAGGATGGCCACGAGGATATGCAGCAGCCCCACCCCGGCCCCGCCGGCGACCCCGATCGCCCAATGCAGGGCAACCTTGAGCTCGGGCTCGATCTGCACGAGCACCGACGTGAAATTCGACGTACCCTCAGTCCAGACACGGGCGATGTCGTCGCCGATCAGCGGCAGCCGTGCAACGGCATCGGGCAAGGGCGGAATCTTCAGCGACTCGTGGCTGAAGGCATTGATGACGGTGTGCACCTCCCCGACCAGCGATGCACTGAGCAAGAGCGCCGGCACCAGCAAAAGCACAAAGCAGAGCAAGGACATGATGACGGCGGCGAGGATTCGACGCCCGTGCAGAAGGTGCGTCAGTCGCTCGTAACCCGGATAGAGCCCGATCGCAATGATGATCGCCCAGGCAAAGGGCACGATAAAGGGTCGCACGATATCGAAACACCAGGCGATCAGAATCGCGACAAACGCGATCCGGATGAACGCCTCGACCGCGCGGTCCAAAAAGATGCGATCCCCGTCACCGCCCTGTTGCATGCTCGAACCCCTGTGCTCTTGATGACAACTTAAACCGCGCCCGGTGCGATATGTGTCGTGTGTTGGATTGCCTTGGCCGCGCCGGCTTCGACAACTGTCGGAGCCGGCGCGGTTTAAGAACGATTCAAAACCAACCGAGAACGTAGGATGGGTAGAGCGAAGCGAAACCCATCCAGCCCGCGCCGAACGATACCCCGGGCGATCCCCGAGCGCGACGAAGACTCGACGCATGTTGTGCTCCGTCGGGGCCGGACGCGGGCGAGTGCAGCACGGCAGATGTGTCGAGACCGTTCGTTGTCGTGGTCGTGGTCGTGGTCGTATCCGATGGTCGATTACGACAACGACAACGACCACGACAACGAAAATGATCTCGGACAGTCTCGGAATCTCTGCACCGCTCCACTAGAGATCACTCCACATCCTCACCAGGTTCGCATAGGAGCGATCGACGTAGGCGGTGGTGTCCTCTTCGGGTGCGGTCTTGAGCAATCGCTCGCGGGCGAGATTCAACTCGTAGAGAAGTTCTCGGCGTGCGGGATCGCGCACGTAGCTCTGGATCCAGGTCAGGGCGACCAGGCGCTCCCCGCGCGTGACCTCCAGCACCCGGTGCAGGCTCGAGGAGGGGTAGACGACGGCATCCCCCGCGGCCGGTTTGATCCTCTGCTCGCCGAACGGGGTGCGGATGAACAGCTCGCCGCCCTCGTAGGACGCCGGGTCGTTGAGAAAGATCGTCATGGAGACATCGGATCGGAAACGCGGGCCAGTCGTCCCCATGATCGGATCATCGACATGCTCCCCGTAAGCCATGCCCGGCGTATAGCGGGCGATGATGGGATCGGCCACCCGATGCGGCAGGACGCCGAACCGAAAGGTCTCATGATGGCCGAGACTTGCCATGATAATGCGGATGAGCCGCTGCATGCGCTCGGGTTCCGGCCGCATCTCTTCGTTGCGCTTGACCCGCCCTGCGGCGAAGCCGGCGGTCAACTTGCCGTCGATGAAGGGTGCGTCGGCGATGATCTCGTGGATCTTGGCGATCTGCGCGCTGTTGAGAAGCGCCGGGATGGTCAACAACATGCTGTGCTCCGAGGGCGACACGACGCGCGTTGCAGTCGCCGCGGCCGCAAAAAAGATCGATAGACAGCAATCGCGTCTCGGCATCGGATCCCCCGGAGGCCGAGGCCGCACGAAAGGCGCGCAAGTCACCCCGACCCCGGTTTACTATCCGAGACCATCACCAACGACGCACGAGGCGAGCGATGCTTCTGAAAGCCATCATCGACGATCGGATCTATGAGCTCAACGTCCCCGATGCCCTGATCGGCCAAGCGCAGCCCTTCTTCGAGAAGCTCGACCAGGACATGGATTCCGGCTGGCAGATGAGCCGGGAGTGGGTCGAAAGGCCGGATCGGCTGCAGCGTTGTCAGATCGTCGCCGATAAGCTGTTGACCGCGCTCGAGTCCGAGAACCAAAAGCTCGGGATGATGATGGCCGGCTACATCTTGGCGCGTCTTCCGGGCGTCGAATCGGTCGAGCTCGACGTGCAGGGCGAGATCCAAAACAACCGCTTCAATCTCGCCGAGCACCGACCGACCGAGGCGGCGCCGCGCGCAACGACTGCCCCCGATGGTCCGGGCAAGCTCGGCAAGCTCGAGGCCATGGAGCAAGCCGGCAAGGACGTGACCAAGGTCTTCAAGGTCGGTCGCGGCTGGCGGTTCTCGGTCTTCGATCACGCCACCGGCAGCTGGCAGGACTCGCCGCTCGCACCGACCGAAGACGACGCCTCCCGGCTGCGTCAAGAGGCATTCAAGGCCCGTTACGAGGCCCTGCAACGCGGTCGCGATCACTGACGAGAGGATATGGACGCCTTCGTGCAACTCGGCTGGGAAGGCTGGTTCAGCCTGGGCATCGTGGTGCTCTGCTTCGGGCTTTTCGCCTTCAGCCGCGCGGCGCCGGATGTCGTCACCGCCGGTGCACTCACCCTGCTGCTCCTGTTCGGCATCCTGACCCCGGCGGAGGCCCTGAGCGGCTTTTCCAATCCGGGAATGCTGACCGTCGGCGTGCTCTATGTCGTCGTCACGGGCCTCACGCAGACCGGTGCCGTCGGCTGGATCGGACCGGGGCTGCTCGGACGTCCGCGCGGACCGACCGACGCGCGTTTGCGCCTGATGTTGCCCGTCGCGGGTTTGAGCGCGTTCCTGAACAACACGCCGGTCGTGGCCATCTTTATACCGGCGGTGCAGGACTGGGCCAAGCGACACCGCTTGGAGCTCTCGCGCCTGCTCATCCCGCTCTCCTACGCCAGTATCGTCGGCGGCACCTGCACCCTGATCGGGACCAGCACCAACCTGGTGGTCAACGGGCTCTATACGGAGCGCCTCGGCGGCGAGGGACTGGGTCTCTTCGAGCCGATCTGGGTCGGTCTGCCCATCACGGTCGCGACCTTTGTCTTCATGCTCACGGCGGGGCACTGGCTGCTCCCGAAACGGACCTCCGCGGCAGCCAGCTACGAGGATGTGCGCCAGTACACCTCCGAGATGCTCGTCGAGCCGGGCAGCCCGCTGATCGGCAAGAGCATCGAGGATGCCGGCCTGCGCCAGCTCCCCGGTTTATTTCTCATCGAGATCGAGCGCGGCGAGCAAGTCATGGCGGCGGTGTCCTCGCAGGAGGTCCTGCAGGCGAACGACCGGCTGGTCTTCGCCGGGATCCTGGATTCGGTCATGGACCTGCAGCGCACGCGCGGCCTGATCCCGGCAACCGATCAGGTGTTCAAGCTCGACGTGCCACGCCCCGGGCGCTGTTTCGTCGAGGCGGTGATGTCGGATAAATCGCCCTTGGTCGGCAAGAGCGTGCGCGCAGGGCGGTTTCGCAATCGCTACGACGCGGTGATCATCGCGCTCGCACGCAACGGCGAGCGGGTCGACCGCAAGATCGGCGATATCGTGCTGGCGCCGGGCGACACGCTCCTGCTCGAGACACGGCCGGACTTCGTGGAGCAGCAGAAGAACTCGCGCGACTTCCTGCTGGTGAGTCAGATCGGGGATTCGCATCCGCTCAAGCACAAGCACGCGCCGGTCGCCATCGCCATCGTGATCGCGATGGTCGCCGTGGTCACCGCGGGATGGCTGAGCATGTTGGAGGCCGCACTGCTGTCCGCGGGGCTCATGATCCTTACGCGCTGCACCGACAGCCGCACCGCGCGGCGCTCGCCGGACTGGCAGGTGCTGGTGGTGATCGCAACCTCCTTCGGCATCGGCGCCGCCTTGGAGAAGACGGGCGCGGCCTCGCTGGTGGCCGGCGGGCTGATCGGGCTGGCGGACGGGGATCCCTGGGTCACACTCGCCCTGGTCTTTACGGCGACTGCCCTCCTCACCTCGCTTGCGACCAACAACGTGGCCGCAGTGCTGGTGTTCCCGATCGCCGTGCAGGCGGCCCATGCCATGGGGGTGTCGCCCGCACCCTTTATCCTGACCCTGATGGTTGCGGCATCCGCCAGCTTCGCCACCCCCATCGGGTATCAGACCAACCTGATGGTGTTCAATGTCGGCGGCTACCGCTTCGGGGACTTCGTGCGGATCGGGGTCCCATTGACCTTGGTCGTGGGCTTGGTGACGGTCATGATCGTTCCGCTCGTCTGGTCCTTTTAAACCGCGCCCCACGCGGTATGCGATGTTCTTGGATGGGATCGGCCCCCGCGGATTTAACGACCGCTGGAGCCGGCGCGGTTTAAGAGATTAAAAAAGATATGATTTTAAACCGCGTCCCCGCTAAGGGCCGTGGATACACCAAACGCCGAGCTCACTTGAAAATTTAGCATCTCGCTCTGGACGCGGTTTAACCGACAACCCCTGATCCGCCAGGCGCGGCCCGATCAGCTGACGAAGGAGCAGCAATAATCGGTCAGCGTCCGCACGTGAATGCTGAATTTCGCCCGAGCCGGAACCTCGAACGACTCCCCGCCCTGCACCTGTACCCACTCCGCCGCATCGGGCAGCAGGACATCCAGATCCCCGTCGAGGATCTCCATGATCTCCTTGTCGTGGGTGGTGAACGCGTAGTCGCCCGGCTGCATGATGCCGAGTGTCTTCTTGCTGCCGTCGGGAAAGCGGATGGTGCGACTCGTCACGCCGCCGTCGAAGTAGCAGTTGGCCTTCTTGACGACGCTGACGTTGGTGAATTCGGACATGGGACGACACCTCGTGGTCTGAAGGAGGATCTCGATCCTCGGAGCGATCCGGGTATCATGCGCCGCAGTTTCATTCGCTGGAAGCCATTCAGGAGAAGCCATGACCCGGATCACTCAGGTCCGCGAGCTCGGACCCGCCCTCTGCATCGTCGGCGCCATGCTCTTTTTTGCAACGCTGAACGTCCAGGCCACGCCTTGGGCCGCGGTCGCAGCGCCGAGCAGCGGACCGCCCCAGGTGATCGGCGGCGTGTCCAACGGATGTATCGGCGGTGCCGATGCGCTGCCGGAGACCGGACCCGGTTACGTCAGCATCCGTCGCTATCGCAACCGCTACTACGGTCACCCCGATCTGCTGCGGTTTGTCGAAGACATGGGGCTCGCGCAGCAGTCGCGCGGCGAGCGTCTCATCATGATCGGCGACCTGAGTCAGCCGCGCGGCGGGCGCATGCCCTCCTCCCATCGCAGCCATCAGAACGGTTTGGATGTCGACATCTGGTTCACGCTGGCGGACTCGCCTGCTGCGGCCCGTCGCCTGATGGACGATCGCTCCGATCCGCAGAGTATGGTGCAAGCCGGCGGGCGCTCGGTGAGCGCGGCCTGGGGGCCGGCCCAGACCAGCCTGATCGAGACGGCCGCACGCCATCCGGATGTCGATCGGATCTTCGTCAACGCGGCGATCAAACAGGCGCTGTGTCGCAACAGCGGCAGCGCCGATCGGGATTGGCTCCGCAAGATCCGCCCTTGGTGGGGTCACGATGCACACTTTCATGTGCGGCTGCGCTGCCCGGCCGGGAGCCCGGATTGCGAATCGCAAGCCGCGCTGACCGGCGACGACGGCTGCGGGACGGACCTCGCCTGGTGGCTGAGCGACGAGGCACTCAAGCCCTCGAAGGGCGGCGGCAGCTCGGCAGCCAAGCCCGAGCCACGCATGCCGCAAGCGTGCAGCGCGCTTCTGCGCGACTTCTAAACCGCGTCCGGAGCGAGATGCTCACTTCCGAGTGAGCTCGACGTTGGGAGCATCCACCGCCCTTAGCGGGGACGCGGTTTAACTTTGAATACTTTTAATACTTTTAATACCTTAAACCGCGCCGGCTCCAGCGGTCGTCAAGTCTGCCGGGGTCGATACCATCCAAAAACATCGCATACCGCGCCGGGCGCGGGTTAAGGCTGCGCTGTCAGCGTGAGGGCGCGA
Organism: Thiocapsa rosea; assembly: GCF_003634315.1. Classification (NCBI taxonomy): domain Bacteria; kingdom Pseudomonadati; phylum Pseudomonadota; class Gammaproteobacteria; order Chromatiales; family Chromatiaceae; genus Thiocapsa; species Thiocapsa rosea. The sequence continues at coordinate 3,789,534 of NZ_RBXL01000001.1, read as the reverse complement.
CGCAAGGCGGCCTCGACCCGCGCCGGGTCGATCGGGAAGGCAATCGCCTCGAAGACCGGAAAGCGTGCCGTCATGGCGTCGAGCTTGTGTCGGTACTCGCTCTGGTAGAAGCAGATCACCTTGACCTCGGGATGACGCTGTAGGCGTGCCATCAGGGTCTCGAGGTTGCTGGTGCGATCGCGAAAGTCGGATTGGAAGTTGTATTCGGCAACGACGACGTCCGGGATGTGGCGCTTGAGCGCGACCTGCGCCTTGCGCTGCGAGGCGACCACCTCGACCTCGAATCCGAGGTGTCGATAGAGCGTGGTCAGATTGGGGTAGCCGCCGAGCTCGACGATGGCCAGCAGGATCGGTGCCCTGTCGCTCATCAGGCAAAGACCACCCAGGTGGTGGCAATGTATTTCACGCCGGTCCGGATGACCGCAGCCCGATGCTCGTGCGTCCAGAAGGGCGGAAATAGGACGAGCTTGCCGCGCTCGGGACGCACGGCGACGTCCTGATGGAGAAACTCGGTCTCACCGCCCGGACCCGGCACGTCGTTCAGATACCACAGCGCCACCAACTGGCGTTGACTCAACTCGTGGCTGCCGCCGTCGACGTGCCAGTGATAATACTCGCCGGGTCTGTAGCGCTGGACCTGGTAGCCTTCGTCCTTGAAGGGCCCTTTAAAGTAGGGGTAGGTCTCGCGAAACTCATTGATCGCGGCGGCCAGCGAGCCGAAGAACATCCGGTCGACATCCTTCCAATCCGGCTTGTTGCTCACGACGAGGTCCGTGGTGCGCTTCACGCCCGGATCCTCGGTGCGAAGCTGCCCGACCCGCCCGGCATATTGGTATTCGGGCTGGGCCTCGAAGCGCTCGATCACGGCGTCGCAGAAGACGGGCGGAAGCGCCAATGGCCGCTCGAAGATGAAGCTCCCGGCCTTCACCTCGCGGATCGTGGGCAATGGGGGCAGGGTACGTTCGACAGCGAAGGTCATGGCGGCTGAGTCGGCTCGGGGTAGGTCGGGCTATTGTCCGGACCCGATGCAGCTGCGGTCAAACCCCGGGCTGCGGGTGCGTATCCCGATCGGGCGTGTCGCAGGACAGGCCCATCGAGCGAGGCACGTCAACCGACACCCGGACGTTCAACCAGAATCGAGATCATCGACATGCTTGAGACAGACACCCGGACGCCATCCGCGCCGACCCGACGCGACCGATCGCAACCGTGCCCATGCAACTGACCCGGCGGCATCGCCTCGCGGACTGGGTCATGCTGCTGTCGCTGACCCTGATGTGGGGCACCTCTTTTCTCCTGACCAAGATTGCGGTCGGCGGCGTGCCACCCGATCTCGTCGTGGCCGGACGCTTGGTCGTGGCTGCGACGCTGCTCGTCCCCGCGGCCTGGATGTTCGCGACCCGGCCGGTTGCCGGTGCACGGCTCTGGGTCTTCTATATCTTGATCGCCGTGTTCGGCAACGTCCTGCCCTTTTCCCTGATCTCTTGGGGCCAGACCTTTATCGACAGCGGTCTTGCCGGCATCCTGATGGCCGTCATGCCGCTGGCGACCCTGGGGCTCGCCCATTTCCTGGTCCCGGGCGAGCATCTCACACGCTATCGCGCGGCTGGCTTTGTCCTGGGGTTTGCCGGTGTCGTGGTGCTGGTCGGCCCGGACGCCTTCTCGGATCTCGCCAACGGACAAGGGCACCTGCTGCCGATGCTGGCGGTGCTGGGCGGGGCCATCAGCTACGCCGTCTCCTCGATCCTGGCGCGCCTTCGCCCGGCGAGCGATGCGCTCTTCAGCGCCGCCTCCACCATCTCTCTGGCCTCGCTGATGATGGTGCCGATCCTCTTCATCACCGGGGATATCGCCGTGGCTGGCGGATTAGAGGTCGTTCCGGACACACCGCACCTGATCGCGGTCGCACTGCTCGGGGTCTTTGCGACCGCGATTGCAACCATAGTGTATTTCAAACTGGTGAAATCGGCCGGTCCGTCGTTCGTCTCTCAGCTGAACTACCTGATTCCGCTGTGGGCCGTCGGCGTCGGGATGCTTTTCCTCGGCGAGGAGCCGGAGCCGAACCATCTGTACGCGCTCGGTCTGATCCTCTGCGGCATCCTGGTCACCCAACTGGAGCGCCGCGGCACCGCGCCCGCACGGGGCCCGGCTCCCCGTAGGCCGGGGTAGGTTGGGATATGGTGGTTAGTGGTTAGTGGTGAGGTGATTTCCGGAAAAGGATCTACCGGCAGAGCCCGAACCGGGAAAAGTGGCCGAAGGCTCTACTCGTTGTTGTTGTCGTTGTCGTCCGGAATCCTATGACGACAACGACAACGAAACATTCCGCAACGGTTTGGCTCGAGACTCACGGCGTCAGGGACTCCATGCCTTGCGCAGACGTCGAACTCACTCGAACAGATCGCGGAAGGCTTTGGAGAAGCGCTTGTAAGCGTCCCATCCGTCCTTGTCCATCACCTGATCGATGACCCAGCGGTTCTCCTCGCTCGGACCCATCAGGGATTGAATCTCGAAGCCGAGATGGCGCAGGAAGGCGTAGCTCGGGCCCTCGTCGTCGAATTGGTAGTCGGCATACTCGCCGGAGCGCGCGTTGAGCCGCGCGATGAAGGGCCCGCCGTAATCGCCCGGACCGAGCAGGTCCTGCGTGTTGTCCTGCACATGCTCGAAGACCTTCTTCGCGAAGGCGGTAATCAGGGTGCGACGCTCCTCGTCCTTCAAAATGACCTGCGACATGCGATCCGCGATCTGGATCAGAAAAACCAGATACTCCTCGATCACGTCCAGGCGCTGACGATCGCTCTCGTAGACGAAGCGTTCGCAGTGCAGATTGATGGCCTTGTCCACGGCGATGCGCCAGGCGATGAAGGCCAGCGCGCTCGCAATCTCCGGGAGCGAGCGCTCCTGATCGTCGTTCCACCAATGACTCTTGATACGTAATGCCACGTCCGACTCCTGTTTCGCGACTTGTTTGGGCCGACGCCGCCCCGAGATTGGCAGGGCGGCGGGAAGTTGCCGGCCTAATGTCCTATCATTCTACTCAGAAAAAAGACCTTTCCGGCTCGAGGTGTTCAGATGCCGAATCCTGCAATCAGCGTGCTGGCCGAGGCCGTGCAGTACAACTGTCACGTCTCGGATGCGCGCCACGGCGCCGATGACTCGCTCTGCATCTATCTGATGAAGATGCGGGAATACTTTCGCTGGGAAAAGCACCTCCCTTATGGTGCGTCCTTGGAGCGCGAGCAAGTCGGCGAGTGGCTCCAAGCACGCGAGCAGCTCTGGGAAGAGCTCGAAGAGGCGGAGATGCGGCCCATCGAGATCGATGGACAGCGTTTCGACCCCTTCGACGCGGAGGCCATCAACAGCCGACTCGCCCCGCTCGGTCTGGTCTACAGCGGCGGGTTCGGCAACCGCGCCAAGCCGCACTTCGTGCTCGGCGCACTCGAGCAATACCGCTCGAGCGAAGGGTATTCGGTCTTCGTGGTCGCCGACGAGTACGCCCGTGACCTGACCGCGCCGCCCGCCATGACCCTGGGTCGAACCATCTTCGTGCGGCGCGAGTCACTGCGACGCTACTTGTGGGAAAAGCTCGAAGGCTGGCGCTGGCACCGCCCCGAGAACGCGCTCGGGCGCGCATTCGCCTGCTACGACTTCGAGGGTGCACTCGAGTCGTCGCTCGATGCCATGACCGAGCGCGAGATCACGGCGCTGCTGCTGCACGAACAAGGCGAGTTCGAGGCCGGCCTCCGGCTCGGGGAGGATTGGAACGCCATGCTGACGGCGCTCGCCAACACGCCGGCCGAGCTGATGGCCCGTGCGGTGCGCGACCACCTCGCCGATTGTCTCGTGACCCTGCCGGCGCTGGCCGAGGCCCGCGAGCCGGCCTCGCTGCATTTCTACATCGGCACCCTCACCGGTATGCGTCTGCATCTTTTTCCGGCGTTACGCGATGCCTATGCGACCTGGCTGGAGACCGACTCTACGGATGCGTTCGTGCGAATCGCGGACCAAGGTCGCGCCCATTGGGCGCAGGTCGCCGAGGCGATGCTCAGGCTCTATCGGCAACACGGCGGCGAGACGCCCCACGCAATCCACGCCGAGGGGCCGGATGAGAAGCCGGATGAGAACCCGGAGGGGAGCCCCGATGCCGTCCCGGACGCGATCAGGCATCTTGTTGAATCTCATCGACTCTAGCGCCCGCACAAGGGATCCATGCGACAGGAACCCGCAGTGATCGATGTCCATTGCCACATCCTCCCCGGGCTCGACGACGGTGCGCACACCTTCGAGACGGCGATCGAGATGGCCAGGGCAGCCGTCGCGGGTGGAACCCGGGCAATCGTCTGCACCCCGCATCACCTGAACGGGGTCTACAAGAACCCCGGCAACCTTATCCGGCACGCCTTGGCCGACCTTCAGCAACGCCTGGCCGACGCGGACATCACGCTCGGCCTTTTTCCGGGCGCGGAGATCCATCTCGTCCCCGAGGCGCCGAGCCGCGTGCTCGACGGCAGCGCCCTGACCTACAACGATCGCGGCAAGGCCGCGCTGGTCGAGCTTCCGAAGAACGTTGTTCCGCGGGGTGCCGAAGTGCTCCTGGGACAGTTCCTGAGGCACGGAATCACGCCCGTCATCGCCCACCCCGAGCGCAATCTCGTGCTCGCGCGACGCCCGCAGCGCCTGGCTGAATGGATCGATTGGGGCTGCAAGGTCCAGCTCACCGCGCAGAGCTGCAGCGGTGATTTCGGCGAACGTCTGCAAGGACTCAGTCGTCGCTGGCTGGAGTCGGGATGGGTACACTTGATCGCCTCGGATGCCCATCGTCCCACGGGCCGCAGTCCGGACACGCTGTCGGCGGCACGCGCCCGCGTCGTCGAATGGCTGGGGGAGGAGGCGGCGAGCCTGCTGACACTGGACAACCCGCGACGTCTGCTCGACGGGGAGGATCTCATTGCACTGGCGCCCTGCATAACGGCCGAAAAGACGCCGGCCGAAAGCGACTGGATGCGTTTTTTGCCTTGGCGGCGCCGAGCGCAATGAGCCGGCGGCCCGCGACGCGCGTGCAGACAGCTGCAGCAACAACGACCGCGCGAGTGGATCCTGCCGGAAGTCGTCGCTCGGGGCGGTTGTAGAATCCGAACCCAGCGTATATGGTTGCTCGCCGGCCTCGGTCTGCGACCGAACATCAAGCGGATTCGACAAGATCCGTGAAGCGATCGCGCAACCGGCGCGTTCGGATTCTTCCAGGGAACCCTTTCGTTTCTATGTTAGAGGTGACACAGCTCGAATGCCGGCGGGGCGACCGCATGCTGTTCTCCGGCCTGGACTTCGCCGTTGCGGGGGGCACGCTCCTGCACGTGCGCGGCGCGAACGGCAGCGGCAAGACGACGCTGCTGCGCTCGCTGTGCGGGCTATTCACGCCGGACTCGGGCGAGATCCGCTGGAACGGCGAGTCGACCCGTCGTCTCGGCGAGGACTATCGTCGCGATCTGCTCTACTTCGGGCATCTGAACGGCATCAAGGCCGACCTGACGGGTATCGAGAATCTCCGGGTCGCTGCAACCCTGGACGGGGACCGCGTCGACGAATCCGCGATCTGGGCGGCGCTGGCCCGAATCGGCCTGGTCGGTTTCGAGGATCTGCCCACGCGCATGCTGTCGCAGGGTCAGAAAAAGCGCGTGGCCTTGGCGCGGCTGATCCTGAGCAACGCCCCGCTCTGGGTCCTCGACGAGCCCTTTACCGCATTGGACGTCGGCGCCGTGGATCTGCTCGAGACCCTCATCGCCGAGCATGTGGCGCACGGGGGCATCGTCGTCCTGACGACTCACCAGGAGGTCGGATTGACCTCCGGTCAGGTCGAACGCCTTCAACTCGGGAGCTGACCGGCCGTGCTGCGTGTCTTCTGGTGTGTTCTGCTGCGTGATCTGACGCTGGCCCTGCGGCGACGCACGGACGTCTTGACCACACTTTTTTTCTTCATCATCGTCGTGAGCCTGTTTCCGTTGGGCGTGGGCACGGAGCGACAGGTCCTGCAGATCCTCGGCCCCGGTGTGGTCTGGGTGGCGGCCCTGCTGGCCTCGATGTTGGCGCTCGAGCGCCTGTTCGCCGCGGACTACGAGGACGGCACGCTTGAGCAAATGGTCTTGACGGCGCAACCCTTGTCGCTTCTGGTGTTGGCCAAGATCACGGCACACTGGTTGCTGACCGGTCTGCCGCTGGTCCTCATCGCCCCGCTGGTCGGCATGCAGTACCATCTCTCCAACGATGCAATCGTGACGATGATGGCGGCCCTCTTACTCGGCACACCTGTGCTCAGTCTGATCGGAGCGATCGGCGCGGCACTGACCCTGGGATTGCGCGGCGGCGGCATCCTCTTGTCCTTGTTGATCCTGCCGCTCTACATCCCGGTGCTGGTCTACGGAGCCGGGGCGGTGACGGCGAGCGGCATCGATATGGCGGACACGCGACCCTATCTCGCCCTGCTCGGGGCGTTTTTGGTTGCTGCGCTGACGTTTGCGCCGCTGGCATCGTCGGCTGCGCTTAAGATTTCAATCGAATAAACCGAGGGATGACCCCTTCACCAATGGCTTCGAACTGGTTTAGATTTGCCGCTCCGGCCTCCTTCTACCCGATTGCGGGACGACTGATCCCGGTGTTTTGGATCCTGACCGGGGTGTGTCTCTTGGTCGGCCTCTACTGGGGGTTCTTCCAGACGCCCGACCAGCTCGGCGGGAGCAATGCGCAGAAAGAGTACTACCGCATCATCTTCATCCACGTCCCGTCCGCTTGGATGTCGATGTGGCTCTATGTCGTGATGGTGGGTTGGGCTGCGATCGGACTGGTGTTCAACACGCGGCTCTCGTTCATGATGGCCAACGCCATCGCACCGACCGGGGCCATCTTCACCTTCCTGGCGCTCTGGACCGGGGCCTTTTGGGGGCGTCCCAGCTGGGGCACCTACTGGGATTGGGATCCACGCCTCACCACGGAGCTGATCCTCTTCTTCATGTACATCGGCTACATCGCGCTGCACTCGGCGATCGACGACACGCGACGTGCCGACCGGGCTGCCGCACTACTGGCGATCGTCGGGCTGGTCATGGTCCCGCTGATCTTCTGGTCCGTGAACTGCCCGGATCCGAACCAATGCGCCGCACTACATCAGCGGTCCGACCTGACGCAGATCGAGGGCAACATCCTTTTTTCGATGCTGGCGGTGACCTTCGGGTTCTGGATGTACTCCTTCGCAACCGTCCTGATGCGGCTGCGCAGCATCATCCTGACCCGCGAGGCCGACAACACTTGGGTCCGGGACCTTCTCGTCGGGGGCCATCGAGCATGAGTGACTTCTTCTCTCAAGGCGGTTACGCCTTCTTCGTGTGGGGCGCCTACGGCATGGTCGTGGTGCTGCTCGTGGCGGAAATTCTTCAATTGCGCGCTCAACGGCGAACCATTTTGGCCCGTCTTGGTCGATTGATCCGGATGCGCGACTCTGGAGTGAATCAATGAAAGCAAGACAGAAACGTTTGGTGTTCGTCGGCCTCGCGATCGTCGGCGTCGGCGCGGCCTCGGCCTTGGCCTTGAGTGCACTCAACAGCAACATCTCTTATTTCTTCAGCCCGTCTCAAGTCATCGCCAGCGAGGCGCCGGCCGAGCACGTCTTCCGTCTCGGGGGTTTGGTCACACCGGGCACGGTGGCACGCCAAGAGGACGGCTTGACGGTCAAGTTCGACGTCACGGACAACGCCGAGACGGTGACGGTCGCCTACACCGGGATCCTGCCCGACCTTTTCAGCGAGGGCCAAGGGGTGGTGACGAAGGGTCGACTCGGTGCGGACGGCGTTTTTTATGCCGAAGAGGTCCTCGCCAAGCATGACGAGCAGTACATGCCGCCGGAGGTCGCCGACACCCTCAAGACGGCGCATGTGAGCGGGGTCATCGAGTCCGTCGGCACTGCCGGCACCGGCGGAGCCTCCAACTGATGGTCCCCGAGCTCGGTCACTTCGCCCTTGTTCTCGCACTCGTCATCACGATCGCGCAGGCATCCGTCCCGCTGCTCGGCAGCTTCGTCGGCAACCGCCGCTGGATGGAGATGGCTCGACCGCTTGCCCGCGGCCAGCTGACCTTCGTCGCCATTGCCTTCGTCGCGCTCCTGCATGCGTTCCTGACCGACGACTTCTCGGTCGAATACGTCGCGGGCCACTCCAACACCCTGATGCCGCTGCTCTACAAGGTCTCGGCAATCTGGGGTGGTCATGAGGGATCCTTACTGCTCTGGGCCTTAATGGCGGCCGGATGGGGCGCGGCCGTCGCGGCCTTCAGTAAGAATCTGCCGTTGGCGATGGCGGCACGCGTCATTTCGGTCCTCGGCATGGTGGCGATCGGCTTCCTGCTGTTCATGCTGCTGACCTCGAATCCCTTCGACCGGCTCTTCCCGGCACCGCTCGAGGGTCGCGACCTGAATCCGTTGCTGCAGGACTTCGGTTTGGCGATCCATCCGCCGATGCTCTACATGGGCTATGTCGGCTTCTCGGTCGCCTTCGCCTTCGCCATCGCCGCACTCATCGGCGGCAAGCTCGACTCGGCCTGGGCACGCTGGTCGCGGCCCTGGACCACAGCGGCTTGGGTCTTCCTCACCATCGGTATCGCCTTGGGCTCCTGGTGGGCTTACTACGAGCTGGGTTGGGGCGGCTGGTGGTTCTGGGATCCGGTCGAGAACGCCTCCTTCATGCCTTGGCTGGTGGGTACGGCGCTCATCCACTCGCTCGCCGTCACCGAGAAGCGTGCGGCCTTCAAGAGCTGGACAGTGCTGCTCGCCATCTCGGCCTTCTCCCTGTCGCTGCTCGGGACCTTCCTGGTGCGCTCGGGCGTGCTGACGTCGGTGCACGCCTTCGCGACCGACCCGGCCCGCGGCAGCTTCATCCTGATCTTTCTCTGCATCGTGATCGGCGGCTCGCTGGCGCTCTATGCCTGGCGTGCACCGACCATTTCAGGCGGCGGCCGCTTCGACATCCTCTCGCGCGAGAGCTTTCTGCTGGTAAACAATCTGCTCTTCGCGACGCTGACAGTCCTGGTCTTGTTCGGCACCCTTGCACCGCTGATCTACGAGGCTGCGGGATGGGGCAAGATCTCGGTCGGCTTCCCCTGGTTCAACAAGATGTTCATATCGCTCTCGCCCTTCCTCATCGTAGCGATGGGGATCGGGCCCTCGACGCGCTGGAAGCACGACGAGCCGATGCGGCTGGTGCGCTCGCTTTGGATCGCGCTCGCGCTCGGCATCGCCGTCTTCATCGTGGCCCTGCAGCCGATCTTCGAGGACGGCGGGCTCGCGATGGCCTTCGGCCTGAGCATGAGCGCCTGGCTGGTCGGCACGCACCTGATCAGCCTCGCCGAGCGGCTGAAGAACAAGGGCGGTTTCCGGGGGCTGTCGGCCGATTTCAGCGCCCGCAACCTGAGCTACTACGGCATGTGGACCGCGCATATCGGCATCGCCGTCTTCATCGTCGGCGTCACCATGGTCTCGATCCACGGCTCCGAGACCGATGTGCGGATGTCTCCGGGCGACGTGCACGAGGACTCGGGCTACCGCTTCCAGTTCAACGGCGTACAGGCGGTCCCCGGACCCAACTACCTCGCGCAGCAAGGCGAGTTCATCGTCTTCAAAGACGAACGACAGATCGCCGTGCTCTATCCGGAGAAGCGCTCTTATTTCTCGGGCGGTATGCCGATGACCGAAGCGGCCATCAACGCCGGATTCCTGCGTGACCTCTACGTCTCGCTCGGCGAGCCGGTCGGAACGGATGGCGATTGGGCACTGCGGGTCTATTACAAACCCTTTGTGCGCTGGATCTGGCTCGGCGCGATCTTCATGGCACTCGGAGGCCTCCTGGCCATGGCCGATCGGCGTTATCGCACGATGCGGCGCACTGCTGATGTCCCGGCCGGGGCCCTGGCGGCACGCTCATGACGACGACCACCCCCTCAGCGACAACGGCGGCCAAAAAGGCGGCAACAAAGGCGAAGCGGCGCGCGCTCATCCCGCTCGCCATCTTCATGGCACTGGCCGCGCTGCTGTTCTACGGGCTGCAATTGGATCCGCGCAAGGTCCCCTCGCCGCTCGTGAACAAGCCTGCACCCGTGTTCGAGCTCGAGTCGCTGGACGACCCGAGCCGAATGGTCACCAACGAGATCCTCATGGGGAAGGTCTCGCTGGTGAATGTCTGGGCCTCTTGGTGCCCGTCATGCCGTCAGGAGCATGGCGAGCTGATGCAGATTGCACGCAACAACGATGTCCAGGTCGTCGGGTTCAATTGGAAGGACACAAGACCCGAGGCGCTCGAGATGCTCAGGCGTTACGGCAATCCCTACGTCGTGAGCGCCTACGATCCGGACAACCGCTATGGTCTGCACTGGGGCGTCTACGGTGCCCCCGAAACCTTCGTGGTCGACGGCGAAGGCATCATCCGTTACAAGCACATCGGGCCGGTCGACCGCAACGTCTGGGAAACCACCATCCGCCCGATCGTCGAGCAGTACAGACCTCAGTCATCATGATTCATCGCGTCCGCAAGCTGTCGTTGTCCCTCGCGCTGATCGCCGGCATCCTGGCGTTCGGTCAACCATCGGCCTACACGCTCGAAGAGTTCAAGTTCGAACAACCCGGTCAACACGAGGCGTTTCGCGACCTGATCGCCAAGCTGCGCTGCCTGGTCTGCCAAAACGAGTCGCTCGCCGGCTCTCAGGCCGGTGTGGCGCAGGACCTGCGCGAAGAGGTTTATCGTATGATGCTCGAGGGGCAAAGCGATCAGGAGATCGTGACCTTCCTCGTCGATCGCTACGGCGACTTCGTGCTCTACGAGCCTCCGATGAAGCCATCGACCTATATCCTCTGGTTCGGCCCCTTCATCTTCCTCGGCGTGGGCGGCTACCTGCTCTTCCGCACGCTCGGGCGAAAGAAGGACGAGGCCGAGGAGGATCTCAGCGAAGCCGAACGCGCCCGTCTCCAACGACTGCTCGCCGCCAGCGGCGACAACCAAGAAAAACTCAAATGATCATCTTCTGGATTTTGACCGCCGGGCTCATAGGCCTGGCGTTGTTTTATGTCGCCCTGCCCCTGCTGCAACCCGAGCAGACGAACGAAGCACCCGAGCAGGACGAGCTGAACCTCACGGTCTTCAAGCAGCGCCTGCAGGAGCTCGATGCCGACCTCGCCGGTGGCTTTCTCGAACAGGATCAGTACGCCGCGGCACGACGCGATCTGGAACGGGATCTGCTGCGCGACATCCCGGGCGAGATCGCTGCCTCGGGCCGTCGCGGTCCTTCCGGCGGCCGCTGGATGGCGCTCGTGCTGGCCGTGGCGGTGCCGACATCGGCGGTGCTGATCTACAACGAGATCGGCAACCGCGAGATCATCGAGCGCTTCGAGGGTGTCGCACTGCGCGGCGAGACACCACAGACCCTGATCGGACCCAATGGCGAGGAGCTCCCGCCGCTCGAGGTCTTGGTCCAGCGTCTCGAGGAGCGTTTGGCCGAGGATCCGAACAACGTCGATGGATGGTTGATGATCGGCCGGACCTACTTCACCATGCGCCGTCCGGGGCAGGCACTCGACGCCGTCTCGAAGGCTTATGCGTTGGCCCCGGAGCGCCCGGATGTGATGCTAGCCTTCGCCGAGGCCACGGCCGCGAACAACAACAACAGCCTGGAAGGCGAGCCGGCTGCGTTGATCGAGCGCGTCCTCGAGGTCGAGCCCGACAACGCCAGCGCCCGCTGGCTGTCGGGGATGCTCTATTACCAACGCGGGCAATACACCGCCGCGGCGACCGCATGGCAGCGTATCCTCGACGAGATGGACCCCGCGTCTGAGGACGCTGTAGACATGCGCACGATGATCACGGAGGCGAGGACGCGTGCGGGTGCGCCGGCGCCGGACGCTGCTGCCGAAACAGCCTCCTCTGCGGCGACGCCCGAAGGAACGGAACAGGCGGCACAACCCGCAGCGCAGCCGTCAGAGACCGCAGCGCCCGCCTCCGAGTCGGCATCCGGGCCAGCATCCGAGCCGGTTGCGGCCGCATCGGTCACCGCCGACGTGAGCCTGGATCAAGCCATATCGGCCGGTGCGGCGCCGGACGACATCGTATTCGTCTTCGCGCGCGCCGTCGCCGGCCCGCCGATGCCACTCGCCGTCCAGCGCGTTCAGGTCAAGGACCTGCCGACCCGCGTGACCCTCGACGACAGCATGGCCATGATGCCCGAAATGAGTCTCTCGGCCTTTCCGCAGGTCATGATCGGCGCACGCGTGGCCAAAAGCGGCCAAGCGACACCGCAACCAGGCGACCTCGAAGGCGAAAGCGGGCCGATCGACAGCGCCGGAAAGACGCAAGTCGCCGTCGTCATCGACCGTATCAGGCCCTAAACCCACTAAACCGCGTCCGGCGCGACAAGCGCCGGTTCCGCCTGACCTCGACCTCGCATCGACCCAAAGACCTTACAGTAGACGCGGTTTAGAAAATTAAAAAAATTCATTTAAACCGCGTCCGCTGCACCCCTTGCGTGTCGCCGCGACGCATCATCACCTGAAATCCTCGCGTGTCGCTCCAAGACGCGGTTTAACGGTTTAACGCTTCTCGTAGATGCCGACCAGCTCGGTATGGTCGAGGATGTGCTCGTCCATGGCCAGCAGGAGTTCATCCTTGGTCGGGTTTCCCAGCTCGCTCGGCAGGCGGACATCGAGCGCGAAAAGACAATGGAAATAGCGGTGACAGCCGATCGGCGGGCAAGGCCCGCCATAGCCGACCCGGCCCCAACTGTTGATCCCCTCGCCGGTCCCCGGGGGAAGACGATCGGAGGTCATTCCTTCGGCGAGCACGGCATCGGGCGGCAGGTTATAGAGGATCCAATGATCCCAGACCATCCGCGGAGCGGCGGGATCCGGGGCATCCGGATCATCCACGATCAAGACCAGGCTCGCGGTACCTTCGGGAAGACTCGCCCAGGACAGAGGCGGCGAGATGTCGTCACCCTCGCAGGTATAGCGTACCGGGATGCGCGCTCCGTCGACAAAGGCGTCCGATTTCAGAACCATTGACATCTTTTCGTCTCCACAGATGTGCTAACCTAAGGGCATCAGCGCCCCGTCCTCTCGTTTCGACAACGATTCGGGTCATGGCGTTTAAACCGAGCGGAAGTCGCTCGGCGACATCGATCGAGCCCACGCTCTCGGATCCCTTATTTAGGATAGCGCGAATACAGACAGTCGAGACCAGAGATCGATTCGTCCGGACAGGCGGACACGATCGCCTCGAAATCGCTCTTCCTCTCAATAGCTGTGCGTCCTTCGGCGGCCGATCGGCCGCCTTTTTTTGGCCTGCAAATCCGGCTTGCAAATTGATCCGCGACAGGCCGAGACGCGAATTCCGCCCGATCCCCAATCAGGGTGACACCCGAGTTACGGTATAATTTCGCCCCGTCAATACACCTCGACGGGAAGCCGAACGACGCCCCGCACCTCTCCCAAACGCCACTACAGGATCACCGATGTCTGATTACAACGCCGAGGACGTCCGCAACATTGCCCTGGTCGGTCACGCCGGATCCGGCAAGACCACGCTGGTCGAAGCGCTGCTCGCCGCGACCGGAGTGATCTCGACACCCGGCAACGTGACCAAAGGGACCACGGTCTGCGACTTCGATCCGATGGAGAAGGAGCTGCTCCACTCCCTGGACGCCTCCATCACCAGCTTCGACGCACACGAAAAGCATGTCAACCTGATCGACACCCCCGGGTATCCGGATTTCCTGGGACGCTCCATTTCGGTCTTGCCGGCCGTCGAGACCGCTGCGATCGTCATCAATGCGCAGTCCGGGATCGAGCCGATGACCCTGCGGATGATGAAGGCGGCCGACAACCGCAATCTCTGCCGAATGATCATCGTCAGTCAGATCGACGCGCCCGAGGTCGACCTGGCCCAACTGACCGATCAAATCCGCGAGACCTTCGGCGCCGAATGTCTTCCGATCAACCTGCCTGCCGAAGGCGGCCAGCGGGTCATCGACTGCTTCTTCCAGCCGAGCGGCGAAGGTGCCGACTTCTCATCGGTCGCCGAGGCCCACAGCCGGATTATCGACCAAGTGGTCGAGGTCGACGAAGCCTTGATGGAGATCTATCTCGAGCAGGGCCAGGAGCTCAAGCCCGATCAACTGCATGACCCCTTCGAGGCGGCGCTGCGCGAGGCCCACCTGATCCCGATCTGTTACGTGTCGGCAACGACCGGGGCCGGCATCAACGAGCTCATCGAGATCATCACGCGCCTGATGCCGAATCCCTCGGAAGGTAATCCCCCGCCCTTCCTCAAGGGCGAAGGTGCCGACATGACGCCTGTCACCGTTGATCCGGACCCCGGCAAGCACGCCATCGCGCACGTCTTCAAGATCATCAACGATCCGTTCCGCGGCAAGCTCGGGATCTTCCGTATCCACCAGGGACGCATCACGGCGCAAAGCCAGCTCTACATCGGCGACGCCCGCAAGCCGTTCAAGGTCAACCATCTATATCGACTCCACGGCGCCGAGCAGATCGAGGTCCCCGAAGGCGTTCCCGGCGATATCCTGGCGGTTTCCCGCATCGACGACATCCATTTCGACGCCGTCCTGCACGACTCGCACGAGGAGGACCATTTCCACCTCTCGAGCCTGGAGTGCCCCGTTCCGCTGTTCGGTCTCGCGATCCACCCAACCAAACGCGGCGACGAGCAAAAGCTGACCGATGCCCTGCACAAGCTCGAATCCGAAGACCCCTGCTTCCACGTCGAGCACAACGCCGCCGCAAACGAGACGGTCATGCGCGGACTCGGCGAGCTGCATCTACGCGTGCTCTTGCGCAGACTTGCCGAGCAGTACCATGTCGAGGTCGAGAGCCATCCGCCGAGCATCCCTTACCGCGAGACCATCACGGCCCCTGCCGAGGGACATCATCGCCACAAAAAACAAACCGGCGGCGCCGGACAGTTCGGCGAGGTCTATCTGCGGGTGGAGCCGATGGAGCGCGGCGCCGGCTTCGAGTTCGTCGATGCCGTCGTTGGAGGCGTGATCCCGAACAACTTCATTCCGTCGATCGAAAAAGGCGTGCGCCAAGTGCTCGAAGAAGGCGCCATCGCCGGCTTTCCGATGCACGATATCCGCGTCACGGTCTACGACGGCAAGTTCCACCCCGTCGACTCCAAAGACATCGCCTTCTCGACGGCAGGGCGCAAGGCGTTCATCGAGGCTGTGGAGAAGGCCCGCCCGGCCCTTCTCGAGCCGATCGTCAAGATCCGGATCACCGCCCAAGGCACCGCGATGGGCGACCTCGCAGGCGACCTCTCCAGCCGCCGCGGCCGCATCAACGGCAGCGACAGCAAGAGCCGCGGTCGGATCGTCATCGAGGGCGAGGTCCCGCTCGCGGAACTCAACGGCTACGATGCACGCCTGAAGGCCCTCACCGGCGGTGAAGGCACCTACAGCATCGAGCTCAGCCATTACGACGCGGTCCCCGCCACCATTCAAAAGCAGCTCGCCGACGCCTACCAACGCGCGGAAGACTGACCCGCCCACACGGACCGGCGCTCGGCGTCGGTCCGTGCCCTACCACGAGAATCGAGGCTCCGGACCTCCCGGCGGCCTCGTCGTCCACTAGAACGAACGACCATCCCAACCTCAAGGAACTCGTAACACCCGCTCCGCGGTGGCACGCAGCCAAGGCACACGAACAGATCTTGCCAAGGCACACGAACAGATCTTGCCGAGGCGACGTCGAAAGCGCAGCACGACGCTTCGTTCAGTGCGCTTCGTCTTGGCCTCGTACACGGCGGAAGATCTCACGCGCCAGGTGCTCATGTGCCGCCGAGCGGAACTTGGTGTCCGTCATCACCCGCGAGAAAATCTCCTCGTTGCCCTCCATGCGTGCGATGAACAACTCGTCCAGCATGCGATCCAGATAGGCCGCGAAGTTCGTGAAGTTGTTGGCTCGGGCCGCCTCGGCGATTGTCTCGTCGTGCTCCGCCGAGGCCCGAATCTGGTCGAAGAACAACTGATCCGCCTCGGCGAAATCGGTGCCGAAGCGCTCGTTGAGTCGGTCGATCAAACTCGACAGCGCAACGTCCTCGTCCCTGACGCCGCCCGTGCCGACATCGGTCGGCCCCTTCAGCGGATAGATCTCGCCCTGCGCAAGGTCGATGGAGCCCTCGGTCATCTGCTGGAGCCGGAAGAACCGCAGGGCCACCTCGTCATCCAGCACGAATCCCCGGCCATCACCCGGCGACGGGAGCTTCGCCAACAGGTTCCGCACGAAGGCATAGAGCCGCTCGAGATCGCTGTCCTGGTAGGGGATGATCTGCGACAGGAAGGCGTAGAGATTTCGATAGGCCGTCAACTGGCCGCGAAACTCCTCGCGTTCGTCTTCCCCCCGTTCCTGGAAACGCTGCACGACGGCATCGAGCACGGCATTCATCACTTTATGATCGCTCGCCGAGTGGTCGCGCTTGCCGCGGTACCAGACCTCGGCGAAGGCGGTCACATCGGCGGGCGTGAAGATTGCCCATTCCAGCAGGCGGTGCTGCAGTTCCGACAGGCGCTGCGGATCGGCATTCTCGCCTACAGGCGTCGTCTCATAGTAGGGCTTGAACGCCTGATGGATGTCGTCCTCCTCGTTGGCAAAATCGAGCACGAGGGTGCGCGACTTGCCGGGCGCGATGCGGTTGAGGCGCGAGAGGGTCTGCACCGCCTGAACACCGGCCAGTCGCTTCACCACGTACATCGTCTGCAACAAGGGCTGGTCGAAGCCGGTCTGATACTTTTCAGCGACCAGGAGAACCCGATAAGCGTCGCGCTCGAAGGTTTCGGGCAGCTCGCTCTCGGCCAATCCGCCGTTCATCGCCACCTCGGTATAGGACGATCCGGGGCGTCCGGGTCCTCGACCGTGCCCGAGAAGGCCACCAGCGAGCGAATGCCGCTGTAGCCCTGCGCTTTGATGTAGCGGTCGAAGGCGAGCTTGTACTTCACGGCGGCAAGGCGGGACCCCGTGACCACCATTGCCTTCGCGCGCCCGCCAAGCTCATGCATCACATAGAGCCGGAAATGCTCGACGATGACGGAAACGACCTGCTCGATATTGACCGGATGCAGCTCCAGGTAACGGGTCAGGGCCTTCGCGGCCTTCTTGCGCGGCACATCGGGATCATCCTCGATCTGTTTGATCAGCCCGAAGAAGCGCTTGTAGGTGGTGTAGTTCCGGAGCACATCCAGGATAAAGCCCTCCTCGATGGCTTGCCGCATGGAGTATTCGTGGAAGGGTGACGTGCCGGACGGACCTGGCTCATCGAACAGGGCCTTGGTCTTGAACTTCGGTGTGGCCGTGAAGGCGAAGAAACTCAAGTTCGGCTGCCGGGTGCGTTGCAGGGCATCGCGCAGCACGGCTGCCCTGGCCTCGTCCGACAGGTCGTCGTCCTCCTCCCCGGAGAGCTGGGCGGCAATGGCCGCCTCGATCCCGTGCTTGTTCAGCATGCCCTTCAACGCAGTGGCGGTCTCGCCGCTCTGGGACGAGTGCGCCTCGTCGACGATGACGGCGAAGCGTTTGCCCGCCGTGTCGATCATCACACCGCCGCCGTTTTTCTCCAGCGTCGAGAGTGCCTGAGAGATGAAGGGAAACTTCTGCATGGTCGTAATGACGATGGGCGTGCCCCGGGACAGGGCACGGGCGAGCTGCTGGGTGTCCTCGTCGATCTTCTCGACCACCCCGGTCTTGTGCTCGAACTGATAGATCGTCGCCTGCAACTGCTGATCCAGCACACGCCGGTCGGTCACGACGATCACCGAGTGAAACACCTTCTGGTCCTGTGCGTCGTGCAGGCTCGCCAGCCGGTGCGCGAGCCAGGCGATGGAGTTCGATTTGCCCGAGCCGGCCGAGTGCTGAATCAGGTAATTCCGGCCCGCCCCATCGGCTTTGGCGTGCGCGACCAGCCTGCGCACCGCGTCGAGCTGGTGGTAGCGCGGAAAGATCATGGTCTCCTTCCGCACGGTGCGCACGCCCTTCTCGGTCGTAACCTGCTTCTCCTTCACTTCCAGATGCATGAAGCGTTGCAGGATCTCCAACAGGCTGTCGGCCTGCAGCACCTCGTCCCAGAGGTAATGGGTCTTCCAGTTCCCCTCCACCGGCGGGTTGCCCGCCCCATGGTTGTTGCCCCGGTTGAAGGGTAAGAAATGGGTCTCCTTGCCCTGCAGTCGGGTCGTCATCCAAACCTCGTCCGGGTCCACGGCGAAGTGGACCAAGGCGCGCTTCTTGAATGCGAAGAGCAGATCGCGCTCGTCCCGCTCGCTCTCGTACTGTCGCACGGCATCGGTGGCCCGCTGTCCGGTCAGCGGGTTCTTCAACTCGGCGGTGACGACGGGGATGCCGTTGACAGCCAGGGTCACGTCGATGATGCAGCGGCGGTGCCTATTTCCATTAGGGCCATCCGCTTTCTTCATGACAGAGGTAAAGCCGACCTGCCGGGTGATGGTCAACCGGTTCTTCGCGTAGCTCTTCGCCGCATCGGGATTCATGCGGGTGTTCGGGCGAAAAAAGGCCATTCGGAAGGTCTTGCCGTAGCACTTGAACCCGTGCCTCAGGACATGGAGCGTGCCCTTGAGCTCCAACTCCTTCGACAAACTCTCGAGCACGGTCGTCGCGGTCTTCGCCCCGAGCAGCGCCTCCAGCGCCTCCCATCTGGCCGGCTGGCTGTCTCTTAGGAAGCCGGTAACATCCTCGGGGAAGAGAGCCAGCGACTCATCGTAGTCCTTCGGACTGCGCTTCTCGTAACCACCCGCGCTCGTCAGGCCGGTCTCGATGGCAGTCTCGAACGCGGCTTCGTCATGTCCCGACATCAGCTCTCCTTCGCAACGTCATAACGCACATGTAGTGACTTCAGCGGGCTCAGCTCGTCTCGGGCGGGGTAGCCCAGGGATCGATCACCGTCAACCCGACCGCGCGATAGGGTGAGACATCCCGGCTAGCCACCTCGTAGCCCCAGCAGGCGGCGCTGGCGGCGATGTAGCCATCGGCGGTGGACAAGCCGCGCCCGGTCTGCCGTGCCGTAAGTGCCAGGTCGGCGTAATGGCACGCCGCGTCGGCGTCGAACGGCAGCACGCGGCCGGGAAAGAGTGCCATCAGACCTTCCAGCGCGCGGGCCAACCGCTCCTTTCTGTGCCCGTCAGGCAGTGTAGCGATGCCGAACAACAACTCGGCCAGCGCGACGCTGGGCAGATAAAGCGTCTCGGTTGGCTGCGTATTCAGCCAGGCGAGCACCCGGGGATTAGGCTCGGGGCGCATCGCCTCGGAGACCACGTTGGTGTCCAACAGGATCAATCCAGATTCACCGGTGCAGCCGTTGTGCGGTCACGTGATGCCTCCAGCATCGTGATCTCATCGTCGGTCAAGCCGACCTCCCGGCCCAGGGCAGCCAGCGCGTCCCCCAAGCGCCGGGGCTCGGGAGTCTTAACCGCCTCGGCCAAGATGGCGCGGACCTCCCCCTCGGTGCTACGGCCATGCTCGGCAGCGCGCAGCCGCAACGCCCGGTGGACATCGTCCGGCAGATTGCGGACCGTCAGGGTTGCCATGGTGGTGACCTCTCGATTGCTGTCATTGACAGCAACTTTGGTCGAAGGGCCGCGATGGGACAATTCGATGGTGCGACGTTGCTGGTCGATCGTGGCGGACGTCTGCCGCAGATTAAGTGGTGTCTTACGCCGCACAGGTGTGGCTCGATCCGGTCATGCTAGGTCACTTCCGGGATCTGGCCGGTAACCGCGGTGGTGATGAGAGCAGCCCGATATTCAACAAGCTTGTCAATTGTATCCCTGACTCTTTCGGCGATAGCGCCGATAGGGGACAGCAGGGCACCTAAATGGTCCATCAACGCACGCTGCTCGGTTACGGGAGGTAGCGTCAAGATCAAGCCGCCCACTACAGCAGTGTTCAGACCCGAAAGGATCGCTCCCCGGCGCTCTGCCGCAATCTGCTCTGAAACGAATAGCGCCTCATGCAAGAGCAATAGCGCCCACTCTGGTATCAACCGTAATCGATTCGGCCGGATGCGGATTGTGTCGCTATCCGCAATTCCGGGGGCAATTCCCTCCGGCACACGCCTGCAGTTGCCGAGCGAGCCTTTCCGGGTAATGACCAAGTCACCAGGCAATAGTTCGTAGCGCTTCAATTCCTCGTATCGTTCTTCCTCTACCCATCTGCTTCCGCGCGAAAAATCGCCCGATATTGTGTTTTCCTGTCCGTACAGTTTGAACCCCGTTTCATAATCTGGAAGATTGGTTAGCATTCCGCCGAACGGTCCCATTTGCAGGCCGATTCCATCTTCAACGAGGCGCTTAAGCTGCCTGCACTCCCAATGCGCAGGAATATCACCAAGCCAGTCGATTCCGGAGGGTTTCATGGGGGCGTCGGGATTGATGCCTTTGGTGACGGCGCGGGTGATGAGGGCCTGCCGCTTCTCGGCCAACCGGTCCAGCAGTGCGCGCTTCTTCTCGATCAGCCCATCGATCCGCGCGGTCTTCTCATCCAGAAACCGCGCGATCTGCCGCTGCGTGTCGGGCGGTGGACAAAGGGCTCGTTCCTCTCGCAAATCTTGTTGACTGAGGTTCGGCTGGCCGCCGCCAACCGACATGGCAATCAGGTCGCCCCGGCGGTGCCAAAGCCAGTAGAAAAGGAAACGATTGTCAAACTGCTCGGACGCCTCGAACACGCAGCACGCTTGGTTGCAAGTTGCAGCGACTTCGGTAATCCCCAACCGCCCGATGGTTGCGCCGTACATCGCCATCATCACAGATCCCGGCCGGTACACTCTTAGGGTCGAATAATCATCTAAGGCTTCCTGAGTAACCTGCTGCCGCGTAGAGGATATGTAGTTCTCTCTGAGTTCCGCAGTGGTAACCCAAGGCGTGCCGTCGGAATCTGTGTAGTATCGAGCATCGTTGGATGTGGGTGCACGGCAAATCTGTTCTAGCCCGCCGGCGCCAGCCGGACCGGCGGGCGCCGGCGGGAGTTCTCGGTCATGCGCAGATAGTCGAATACCAGGCGGAGGTTGCGCGCCAGACGCTGGATGGTGGCGGAGACGGTGTCGCGGGACTTCGCCTTGATGACGCCGATGGCGAAGCGGCGTAGCGCGGTGATGTTCGCGGGGCCATGGCCGGTGCGAATGGTGCAGCGGTCCTCGTCCCAGTTCCAGTCCAGGGAGTAGTGACAGCCGTTTTCGATCGTCCAGTGGCCGCGATTCAAGCCCAGTACCCGTGCGGCATCGGCGGTGTCGCGGGTATGACTGGTCACCCCGTAGACGGTCTCGGTGGAGGTCTTGCCGGTCTTCTTCTCCACGGTGTGGCGCTCGATGAGGAAGGCCTGTCCGACACCGGGAAAATCCAGGTAGTCATTGAGGCGCTCGGAGGTCCAGATCGCGCGGCTCTCGATGCGGCCATGGCCCGGGGTGGGCGGCTCGCGGAAATCGGGTTGACCGCGGTCCTTCTCGAAGAACAGGCGAAGATCGGCGTGCAGGTTCGGCTGATTGTCTTTGACGGTGAAGACGTCGTGGGCGTCGCGCGCACGCAGGTACTCGGCGAGCTTGCGCTGGGTGAGCAAGGCGTCGGCGGTGATGGTCTTCCCGGTGATGTCCAGGGTCTCGAGGACCGGGATGACCATCCCGATCTCGTTGGTTTGCTTGGCCTCGTCGCGACCCTCTACGGGCAGGGTGCCGACTTTTTTTGGGTGTAGCAGGTCTGACTGCGGTGGCCGACGACGCCGAGGATGTGGGTCTGACGGCCATCGGCGTCGATGGCATTGCGCATCGTCTTGCCGTCGACGGCCAAGTCCTCGTCCTCGGCATGCTGGAGGTTCCAGCGTTGCAGGGCGCTGTTCAACGCGTCGGGGTCGACGCGCACGAGCACCTCGCGGATGACGGTGCGGCTGGGAACCTCGTAGCGGCGGTTGCGCCAGCGGCAGCGAAAGCGCGCCCGCGCTTGCTGGCTTAAGTCCTGCGCCCATAGGCTGATGGCCTTGTAGCCGCGCATCCCGCACAGGGTGGCTGCGGCGGCGATGGCCAGCACCGTGGGCAGGGGATGGCGCCGGCCCTGACCGCGACGCGGATCGGGAATGTCGGCGAAGAACTCGGGCAAAGACAGCATCTGATCGGCGCTCAACATGATGTGCGGGGCTCCGTGACGGTAACGGGGATCGAGGACGGGATGAGACAGGCAGGCGCGGGCGCGGGCGTGCAGGGGGCGGACAAAGACACGCTTGGCGGGGCCCGTCGCGGCGCTGTAGCCGGTGCGGGTGCGCCGATAGCCGCGGGTCTCGCCCACCTCGTGCCAGTTGGCGGCGCGGTAGATCGTGCCGTGAAACCGCTGCGGGTCGACAAAGGTCTCCAGCAACAGCAACGGGTAACCGAAACGCGCCGGCCAGTCGGTGGCCAGACGCCGTTCGCTCAGCGCCAGCACCCGCGAGGCGAGGTTCGCCACATGGTGCTCGGGCAGGATCAGAAACCGGCTGTTGTTGGCGATCAGGTGCAGACGATCGTATTGATGGCGAAAGTCCCAGCCGATCCAGGCATCGCGCGCGGCACACTTCCAGGCCGCGGCCGAGAAGCTCAGCAGCGCCAGCCATTGGCCCTGCCAAGTGGCGACATACCGGAGCGTGTCGCCGATCTTCGGCAACGCGCCAAGGTAGTGATGGGTCGCCATCAGGCTCTGGAAGCGCGCCTCGTCGGACGCGGCAACCGGTTGCAGGACGACCTCGCGAAGATTCACGCTCGGGTTCTCGGGTGGCGGCGACTACAGCGCTTTATACCCGCGCTGCCCGGTGGTGTCCAGAGTCGAGGACAACCGCACGGCAAAACAGTGAATCTGGGCTAGAACGGTTCCGCCCTGGATGTGGGTGTGCTCCCACTTCCAATGCGACCGAAGGCATGGGACAATTTCCAGGTTTGCCAGTCGTGGGCCGTCATTCCATGAGCCCCTCTCGCAGCCCCGCCATCTCCCCTTCGAGCTTCGTCATATCCGCCTCGATCTCATCGCGCGGATGCGGCGGCTTGTAGACGCAGAAACGCCGGTTAATCGGGATCCGAAAGCCGACCTTGATCATGCCTGCTCCTTTCCACCTTTACCTTTACCTCGGGCGCCTTTCCTCAGTTGTTTCCGCTCGGTGCCAAGCACGTTTGCCGACGCCTTCAGATCCTCGACATAACGGGCTTCGGCTTCGGCTTCGGCTTCGATGCGACGCCGCTCGGCGAAGGCACCGTATTGCCGGTTGGCATGGTCGAGCGCGTCCTGATGGCTGGTGCGGCCCGCGCCTTTGAGCACGGGCAGCTCGGTATCGCGGAGGAATTTATCGAGAAAGACCTCCCAATCGCTCATGCGGATGTCCTGTCGCCGCTGGGCGCGGAATTCGGCCTGATCGAGGAACATGACGGTGATGCGGTTCAGGGTGTCGATTTCCTGGTCGTCGAGGTAGTTCTTGGCGGTGCCGACATCCCGCTTCTGCACTTGACGGCCTTTCCAGTTGGTCGCGCCCATGTTGGGCTTCCCCGCATCGGCCCGCTCGTAGACGATCTCGGCCGCTGTAAGGCCGGTGGCGGCAAAGTGCATCTTGTTTGGCTCTCCCGGAATTCAGGGAAAGCGCTAAAATATTTAAAAACATGACGTTGTAGTCATTTTGACCGAACACGTTGGTTGAAAATATCGCTGGACGCACCCCGTCCAAGCCATTTTTAAGCGGTTGTTTTTCATTGATCAGCGCGCGAAAACCCGATAACCGCACAGATCGAGGTACACCCTCTGGTAGAGCCGGCGCAGGTTGCTCAAGCCATAGCACCGCCGTTTTAATACTTTGATCTTGTTGTTGAGACCTTCGACGAAACCGCTCGTGTGTCGTTCGGTAAAATAATTGGTGATCTCGTCCCAATGACGGCGCAACGTTTTCAGGAAGGATTGAAAACACGTCATCTCGGCGTTCTTGACCCGTCGCATCCAGCCACTGAGTTTGCGCTTGGCCTGACCTTTGGACAGGGGCATGTCGTAGACCTCGGTGAGGGCTTGGCTGAGGGCATGAGCTTGCGCGAGTTGCGGGGAATAGGCGAACAACCGGGCGCGGATCCGCCGTTCCTCGGCGCTCAAGTCGGATTCGCGCTTGCGCAGGATCCAATGGACGTTCTTGAGCCCGCCGTACTCGGTTTTCGACAGGTCGCGCTTGAGCCGGCGCAGTTCTGTCTTGCGCAACGTCTCCACGGCGTCGCGATACAAACGCGCGACATGGAAGCGATCGGCGCAGATGGCGACGTGCGTGCCGAAGACGGCCTTGGCCGCACCGATGAAGCCGCTGTACAGGTCGGTGCACACGACGCGAACGGTGCGCCGCAAGGATTTTGGGATCGTGCGCAAAAACGCCTCGATGGTCGCGCGCTTACGGTCCTTGAGCACGGCGAGGATGCTCAGGGTGTCCTCGACCCTGGCGCTGACGATCACCACGAAATTGCCGTGGCCTTTGGTCAAGGCGATCTCGTCGAGCCCGAGCACGGGCAGCGCCGTGAGCGTCGTCCAGTCGATCTGGCTCGGGACGCACCGATCGAGAATACCGTCGAGGTGCTCCGGGGTGACGGCCTCCTTGTGCGCGACGTCTTCCAGGGTGCTGTTGATCAGGGCGCGCATCAGGCTGTGTTCGAACGCACGGGTGAAGCCGCTGCGCGGGTCGTACCAGTCCACCCGTTGGGTGGTGGTGGGATGATCCCGGCAATCGGGGCAGCGATACCGTTTGGGACGAATGAGAATTTCGGTGCGATGCTCGAAGATCGACAGATGGCGCAACCGCCGTTCTTCACCGAGTCCATGCGGCTCAGTGATGCGTCGGCCGCAGCTCCGGCACTGCGTGCCCTCCTCGGTGCTGTGCACATGAATTTCCAGCACAGCGGCGTCCGTGATCTCGACGCGGTCGATGGCGATCTGCGGCAGTCCGAGCAGGCGCAGGAGTTGGCTCTGGTCAATCATCGGTTTTCCATTGAGTTAAAAGCGTTCGAATGGAAGTTTACCAAGATTGGCTGCGTAGAACACTGATTTTACTAAACTTGGCGTTCCCTGAGATCCGGGAGAGCCTCTTGTTTTGTACGGTGGCGAAGAAGAGCTGGGTTTCGCGCTCGCCATCGCGGTAATCGCTCGCGAGGGCGAAGATGTCGCGGATACGCTGGTAGACCCGGGCTTCGCTGGCGCGGATGTCGCGGATACGCGCAAGAAGCTCATCGAAATAGTCCACCGGGCTCGCCGTGCCTTTGAGCCGCTCATCATCGAGCGTGAAGCCCTTGACTAGGTACTCGCTGAGGCGTGCGGTAGCCCACTGCCGGAACTGAGTGCCGCGGGTCGAGCGCACGCGGTAGCCGACGGAGATGATCATCTCCAGGTTGTAGTGGTCGACGAGGCGCTTGACTTGCCGCTTGCCTTCGGTTTGAACAATTAAGTATTTCTTAAGAGTTGCCTCCGGCCGCAGCTCTTCCTCTTCGTAAATGGTTGTTATATGTTGGTTTATGTTGGGAACCGAGGTGCCGTAAAGCTCAGCGATCAGGCGCTGGGTCAGCCAGACGGTTTCGCCTTCGAGCAAAACGCGAATGGGCGCCGCGCCCTCGCCCGCGCGGTAGATCAGCAGGCCGCCACCGGGATGGTTTTCCTGTTGCTCACTCATGCGATGAGTCCATTCAGCAGCTCGGCGATTTCCCCTTCCAGTTGGCTGATGTCGGCCTCGATCTCGTCCAGCGGGCGCGGCGGCTTGTAAACATAGAAATGCCGATTGATCGGGATCTCGTAGCCGACCTTGGTCTTGTCGTAATCCACCCAGGCATCTGGCACATGAGGCAGTACCTCGCGCGCGATGTAGGCGTCGATCTCGGCTCGGAAGGCTGCGACCAGCCGATCGTTGGGCTTGTCCGGGCCGAAGTCCATCGGTAGGGGCAGCGCGGTGCCGGGCGGGAGCGGGATGTTTTCGGTGTCGCGTAGCTCGCTGTCGGGCTCAGGTTGACCATTGGTGTCTCGGCAGATCTCGGCGTCCGGATCGCGCTCGCCGAGAGCGGAAAAGATGGCCTTCTTGATCGGCGCCGGGAGCTTGATTCCCGCGTCCTTCGCGGCCTGCGTCAGGTCGGCCCCGAACGCGGCGCGGTCTATGTACCGCCCCTTGCCTTCCAGCGTCGTCAGCATTTCGCGGATTACGTCCTGAAGCCCCTGCCCCTCTAGGATCTCGCGTTCAACCGCCGCGGTGTGCTTGCGCTTCTTCGAGGTCGCCAGATTGGCGAAGGCGGTTTGGTAGTCGAGCTTCGCAATGCGCTCTGCGCTGGCCTCGAAATTCATCCGCAAGGGGCGCTCAACCGTGACCTTGAGGAAGCCGAATTCCCGGTTGTCGAAGATGCGGGAGATGACGCGGGTCTCCGTGTCGCCGTTGATCGGCACCTCGGCCGTCTCCCCGTCCTGGTAGTTGCCATAGACGCGGGTCAGATGGCGGATCTGCTCCTCGGTAATCTCGTTGCGCTTGTTGTTGAGGCTCTTCTTCATCTTCCGGAAGAAGCGGGTGCCGTCGATGAGCTGCACCTTGCCGCGCCGCTCGGTTGGCTTGCGGTTGGTCACCAGCCAGACGTAGGTGAAGATGCCGGTGTTGTAAAAGAGCTGGTCCGGCAGCGCGACGATGGCGTCGAGCCAGTCGTTTTCGATGATCCAGCGGCGGATGTTGGACGGCCCCGATCCGGCATCCCCGGAGAAAAGCGGCGAGCCGTTGAAGACAACCGCAATCTTGGAGCCCACCCGGTCCTCGTCCCCCGCAGCAAAGGGATGCATCTTGGAGATCATGTGCTGAAGGAACAGCAGCGAGCCGTCGTTGATGGCCGGCAGCCCGGCACCGAAGCGGCCCGAGAAGCCCAGGGTTTTATGCTCGCGCTCGACGGAGTCTTTTTGGTCCTTCCACTCGACGCCGAAGGGCGGGTTGGCCAGAAGGTAGTGGAAACGCCTGCCCTCGAAGCCGTCTCGGGTTTTGCCGTCGCCGAGGGTGTCGCCGAGCACGATGTTGGCCGTGTCCTCGTCCTTGATGAGCATATCCGAGCAGCAGATGGCCCAGGACTCGTCGTTGTATTCCTGGCCGTAGAGTGCAAGCTGCGCGCGTTTGTTCTGGTCGAGGATCAGCTTCTCCGACTCGGAGAGCATGCCGCCGGTCCCGCAGGCTGGATCGTAGATGGTGCGGTAGATGCCGGGTTTGTAGACGTCCTGCTCGCCGGTGTAGATGAGGTTCGCCATGAGGCGGATGACCTCGCGCGGGGTGAAGTGATCCCCGGCCTCCTCGTTGGCCTGCTCGTTGAAACGCATCACCAGATGCTCGAACAGGTAGCCCATCTGGAGGTTGTTGATCCGATTTGGGTGAAGATCGATCTCGGCCATCGCCTTGACGATGGTGAAGAGGCGGTTGCTGGCGTCCAGCTTCTCGATCTGGTCGGCGAACTTGAAGCGCTCGAAGATGCTCCGCGCGGTCGGCGAGCAACCGTTGATGTAGGAGACCAGGTTCGGGGCGATGTTCTCGGAGTCGCCGAGCAGGCGGGCGAAGGTGTAGGGACTGGTGTTGTAGAGCGGGTGTTTGCGGTTCGGATCGGCGGCCTTGCCGAGCAGCCGATCCATGGCCGCCGTGGGCATCTGCTGCGCCTCCAGCACGGCGCGCTGCTGCAGAACGGCATCCTTCGTAGGCTCCAGGACGCAATCGAGCCGGCGTAGAACAACCATCGGGAGCATGACCAGGCGATATTGCGGCGGCCGATACGGCCCCCTGAGCCGATTCGCGATCTCCCAGATCTTTCCTTTCAGCTCTTCGTGCGCCTGCATGTTCACGGATGGATTTCTCTTTCTTTGGTCGTCGGCACTCTTCGCCGCACTTCCCGGGGGGTCGCTCGCTCATCCACGGACCGATCTTATCGACCCCACAGCCGGTGGCATAGAGGATTCGCGAGCAAAAAAAAGGGCTTGCGGCGGTTAACCGTAAGCCCTTTTTCTATTTGGTAGCGGGGGCAGGATTTGAACCTACGACCTTCGGGTTATGAGCCCGACGAGCTGCCTGACTGCTCCACCCCGCAACTGAGTCGACAAGATTACAGGGGAAAGGCCGAGAGTGCAAGCGCTTTTTGATCGTCGATTCGCTCGACCCGCGTCCGACCTCCCCCTTCCTGCGCTGCATCACCGCCACCCGAAGCCGGAGACGGCGACGGGTCAAGGCTCACTCGGACGCGGACGAGACCGCCGGCTTGCTCGGTTTGAAGCGCTGCATGTACGGGTTGTCGTGCCGTCGCTCGACGATGAGATAGGGGCGGTTGGCTTTCTCGTGGCACTGGTTGCAGGCACCGAGCAGCCCGTTGTAATCGGCATCGACACGCGCCTCGTCGCCCGATTCAAAAGACGTCTCGAGGCTCTCGAAGCTCGGCACAAGGATCTCTTTGACGAGCTTGCCGATGGGGACACCGTCGGCATCGTCGATGTCTTCGATCTTCTCGATGACCTCTTCCACCTCGTGGATGTAGTAGGCGGCCAGCGGCTTGTTTCCGGCATCGACGGCGAGACCGAGCTTGTGTGTGTAGTACTGGAGGCGCCCCATCCAGGTCACGAGCCCGAGATCATGCTCGTCGTCGCCGGCAAGGATCGGCACCGGGGCGGTCAGGAGTGCGGCAGCCAGGATGACGGGGATGCTTGTCGTTCGAATCATGTGGGTTGTCCTCTTTTATGATGTCTCGAAGGTTTTCCGATGGTCGAAACCGCGCCAACTCCAACGGCAGTCAAGTCCTCGGGGGCCGACCTCATCCAAAAACACCGCATACCGCGCCGGGCGCGGTTTAAAGGGTCTTGAGATATTCGAGCAGGGCCAGACGCTCGGGGTCAGTCAGATCGTCGCCGAACACGTGGCCCTGATTGCCGTAGCCGGGAAGGCTCGTGTCGTAGATGTGGTTGCGCTCTTCCCAGCTCATGGCACCGGCCTTGCCGGTGTCCAACGCCCGATAGGTCCAGCCGAGGCTGACCTCATCATAGACGGGCCGTTCATCGCCTTCCCGATCGAACCGCCAGAAGGTCGGGCGCGAGCGGCTGTCGAGCAGGGCTGCAATCGTCGGCACCGAGCCGTTGTGCAGATAGGGCGCGGTCGCCCAGACCCCGTCCAGCGGCGGTGCGACATAGCCCAGCGCAGGCGCGGCCTGCGACAGCTCGCCGTAGAAGGAGCTTCCGAACCACTTCAGAAAGCGGTCGGCATCGCTGAAGCCATTGCGCGCGAGCTCGGGATCGGTCTTGACCTTACCGAGCGCGATGACGCGGTTCGGATAGGTCGGCGTCTCGCCGTAGGTCCCGTGACACTCCTTGCAGGTCTTCTCGAAGACCGCGGCACCGCGTTCGGCGAGCGCCCGATCGATGGCGAAGGGATACTCGGGCGGCTTCAGGGTTGCCAGATAGGCACGCACGTCGACGAACCAGGCGTCGATCTCGGCGGCCTCCTCCACCGAATCGGTGCAGGTGGTCGAGGCGAGGATCATGTAGCGGACATGGTCGCCGCGCCCTTCGCCGTTGTAGAACATCGCGTGCTTTTTGCCGACGTTCCACCAAGGCGGCACGCTCACCGGGAGCGGTGTCTGCGGCGGCGGCTCGATCAGCGGGGTGTCGGACCAGGCCAGCGTCTCCGGGTCGCGGTGTGCCATCAGGGCCAGCGTGAGGTTGTTGGCCGAGTTCACGCCGACGGTGTCCGTCATCATGTAGTCGGCAATGGCACCGACCCGATCGGCCCAGCGCCGCCACTCCGTCGCTTCGGGTCCGTCCGCGACCAGCGCGGCGGCGGCCTCGATCCCGACCAAGGGATCCTCAGTGAGATCGAGAAATTCGTTCCCCAGACCCATGACCAGCTCGCCGTTGAAGGTCGACGCATGACAAGCCAGACAGTTCGAGGTCACGATCTCGACACCGGAAGCCGCCACATGGGAGGTCAACATGTAGGGAAGCTCGGCGTTGCGTCCCGTGCGGCCCGGGAACTGCGGACCCGCATCCTGCGCGGCACCCCGGGTCTTGAGATAGGCACTGTAAGGTAGACCGCAGGTGACGACCGAGCGGTTGAGGAGCGCATCGTAACCCGTGTCGGGATCGCCCGGACGCTGGGGCGATGCCGGGATCTCCCCGACCTCGGCCTTGAAAACACCGTCCTTCTCGGTCGGACCTCGATCGCAGGCGACCAAGGACAGCGTCAGCAGGATCAGAGGGACGTGAAGGAACCTATCAGGGCGAGTGGCGAGTGGCGAGTGGTGAGTGGCTGGAAACCGTTTTTTGAACAGTGACTGCGCGACCTGTAAGCCAAAACCAGGGTGCGCATTGGGTATAAAAGGGATAGTGAACACCATAATGATCCGGTTGGATTTAAACCGCGCCCTGCTGCGGTATGCGTCGTTTGTTGGATTGGATTGGCCGCGCCGACTCCGATCATTGTCGGAGCCGGCGCGGTTTAAGGTATTAAAAAATATAAAATTCTAAACCGCATCCCCGCTAAGGCCCGTGGATGGACCAAACGTCGAACTCACTCGAAAGTGAGCATCTCGCTCGGGACGCGGTTAAGAGGGTGACGCGATCAGATCCCGGCCGGCCCGGCCACCTCGGCCGTGGTCTCGATCCGCCCGTGCCCGGCGATGGCGTCGCCGCCCAAACGACCGACGGCCTGCACGGCGCCGCTCCAGAGTCGGACCGCGTCGTCGGCCTCTTGATCCCGAGTGCGCGGGACGAGTTCCAGCTCCAGATCCAGGATGGGGATGCCCAACCGCCAGGCCACCGGGTAACGTGCCCCGGTGCGGGGGCTAAGCCAGCGCTCGAACGGCTCGAGCCGGATCTCGCGGCGCCGAAAACTCTGCACCTGACCGTCGGCGAGGATTAGGGCGCAGGCGGGGATGGGGGTGCCCGTGCCGTCTTCGCGACGCAGTTGGAGACAGAGCAGCTCGCGGTCTTGATCGAGCTGGATCGAGAATCGATTCAGGCCAACCTGCCCCCCGCTCCTCGGAAGCGTCCCCCAAGCATGATCGAGCCAGACCTGCCCCTCCACCGACCGGGACTGACTGTCCAGGATGAGTGTGCCGACGGCTGCCATGCGCGGGAGGAGGTACGCCTGAAGTCCGATCTCGCCGATGTCACCGCCCAACAAGCCCAAATCGGCAAATGGGAGGGGTGACTTGCCCGCAATCAGATCCAAGGTCAGGGCCGGCCCCTCGCCGCCTGCGACCAGATGCATCCGTGGCCGATTCGGTTCGCCGTCGGAGACCGACAGAAACCAGTCCTCGATCCAGACCGACATGGGTTGCACGTCGGCTCCGGCGAGTCCCGAAGCAGCTCGCGTCAACCGCTCGGCGGAGCGCACCCCGGGCTCGTCGGCCCGAACGAGCGTGAGTCGACCGCGGTAGACGGCGTTGGCCGCCCAGGCGGATGCACGTGGCGGCGGATTTGCAGCGAGGCCGAGACGTGTGATGCCGAGCTGGAAGGCGTAGCGTCCACCCTCGGCGTCGGTCAGCTGTCCGAACAGATTCCACAGCTCCCCCCGATACTCGGGATGGGCGCCATGATCCTCCGGGAAGCGCAATGGCCTGTCCTCGACAACCTCGGCAAAACCCTCCGCGCCGAGATCGAGATCGAGATCAAGCAGGGCGTCCAACGAAGGCGTAGGCATCGATTCAGGCCCCCGAGATCCGAGGGTCCAGAGCGAGGCGAGACCCGCGAGCAGGACCAACAGGCTGATCAGGACCAAAAGTGGCTTCATGCGCGCATCAACGCCGCGCGGCTTCATATTCGGCGATCGCCTGCGGGAGGAACCGCTGGATCTGGGCGATGCGCGCATCGTCGAGCGGGTGCGTGCTCAGGAACTCCGGCGTGCGGGTCCCGCTGCCCCGATTTTTGGCCTGAAAGCGCTCCCAGAACCCGACCGCCTCGGTCGGATCGAAGCCGGCTCGGGCCATATAGAGCAGCCCGACCCGGTCGGCCTCGTACTCCTGGGTGCGTGAATAGGGGAGCATGACACCGACCTCCGTGCCGATGCCGTAGGCCTGCAAGGCCAGATCACGGGTAACCGGCGATCGGCTGCCGAGTGCGGCAGACAGCGCCGAGCCGCCGACCTGCACGAGCATGTCCTGAGACATCCGCTCGGCCCCGTGGCGGGCCGTCACATGCGCGATCTCGTGTGCGATGACGGTGGCGAGTCCAGCCTCGGTCTGCGTGATCGGCAAGATGCCGGTGTTGATGCCGATCTTGCCGCCGGGCAGCGCGAAGGCATTGGGCTCGTCGGACTCGAACAGCACGAACTCCCACTGCGCATGCGGGATGTTCACAACGCTCGCAATGCGCCTGCCGACGGATTGGAGCTGGGCATTGGCCTGTCGGTCTCGCGAGACAGGCGTGTCTTGCTTGATCTTCTGAAAAGCCTGAAGCCCCAGCTGGGCCTCTTGCGCGCTGTCGATCAGCAGGACCTGGCGTCGGCCGGTCTCGGGTGCCGTGGCACAACCGGCAACCGCAACCGTGAACAGGAGGCAGGAGACGGCCAGCAGGCGCCGCCATCGCGCTGAATCCCGCCGCGGCGCCACCGCGAGCGCGGATGTGCGGCTCCTGCGAGGTTGTCCCCGGCGAGGCTTGCAGGGGGCACACCAGCCGAGGATCGAGCAGGCTTGTTGATGGGCTTGAATACGGCTTTGTCTTTGCATGACACCAGAGTGGGGGCATGCCGCTCGGCACACCAGAGGCTCGACCCATCCGGATGCGCATCGGCGTCCGGTCAGGTCTCGGGCGCGTCGTAATAGCTCAGGTCGAGCCAACCGGCGGCATCGCCGCGGTGCTCGACATTCCAGCGATTGATCCAATCGTAGAAGGGCCAGAACCGCGCGCTGTCGCGCAGGATCCCATAGCGCGACGCGAACCGATTCCAGTCGTCTTTGCCTTGAACGGCACGCAGATCCGTGAGGAAACGGCGCGCATCGGCGAGGTCCAGATCGATGAAGAGATTCGGGAAGCCGTTGACCAGGGTCGGATAGACACTCAGAGTGTCCTCCTCCGGGAGTGCTTGTCCGTTTTGAAACATGAGCGTGTACTGGGACTTGTAGACCCGGTTCGCCACCAACGAATAGACCCGATGCCGATCCTGCGGCGGACCCTCGGAACGATTCAGTCTCAACACCAGAACACTCGGCAACTCGGGGACAAAGCGCTGACCTTGGACCGCCGTCAGCATGGAGACAGCGGCCTCCCAGTCCTCGAAGTCCTTGATCGGGGCATCGACGGCGACCTCGGGCTTGACCCGCGGGTTCAGCCGATCCGGCAGGCCGCTGATGCGCGGCCCGAGGCGGTGCGCGATCTGCTCGACCAGGTCGCGGAGAGGATCCGGCCCACGAACGTCGACCCGGGTCGGCTGGTCCGCGGTCTCGAACGGGATCAGGCTCAGGGCCACGGAGCCGATACCGCGCGTCCATTGATGACGGATCCGCTCGCGCTCCTCGCGCGGCAGCAGCCCGAGGAAACCGTCCTCGAACTCCTGCCGCAGCATGTTGAAGAAGAGCAGGGTCTCGAGCTTCGGTCCGTCGCCGGCCCAGTATTCGAAGCTGGCCACGGTGTCGTAGTAGAGACGCTCCAACCCGCTGTAGCCCATCAGCCAGAAGGTCTGCGGCATGCCTCCCTGCGCGCCCTGGAGCACCGAGACGTTGGTCTCGTGACGCAGCACGGTCAGCCAGGCGTTGCGGTTCTCGCCGTCGCCGTCCCAGATCGCGTCGAGAGACCAGCCGTCCGGTTCGAGCCGAGCCCGGGTCTTGGCGTAGGCATCCAGATACTCGGCATTGCCGACGAGCGAGCGGTCCATGAAGAGATCCCAACCGTCGAGACCCAGGCTCGGGTCCTGCACCGAGACATCGTGCGCCGGGTCCAGGAAGAAGACCCAGAACTGATCCTTGACGGCATAGGTCGCGGTCTGTCCGTTGCAGACGGGTCCGTAGGTGATCCCGCCGATGATGACCTCGGCATTCTCGAGCAGGAAGCGGTAGCGGGACTCGGCCGGGATCGCCGCAAAGACACGAAAAGGATTGCCGACGTCCCAAGGCGGATCCAGATCCGCATCGGCGGCCCAATCCGGCGACAGGAAGAGATCGCTCAGGTGCGCGATCTCCGTCGGGGCGAGGTACCAGACGAAGAGGCTCTTCTGCACCGGTGCTGCGGTGAGTTTTTCCAGCCTGTACCAGAAGCGTTCCGCGCCGGGATCGCCGTACGGCAGTGCGGTGGAGATGAGATCGATCGGCGCGCTCTCGACCTGGCGGCCGCCTTCGCCGTCGTCCGCGACCCGCGCCGGCGGGGTACGGGAGCGTACCAAGCGGAAGCGATCTCCGGGGCTGTCCTCCAGAACGATGGTGGCCAGGAAGACGTGCTCGAAGATAAAGCGACTCACGAGCGCCTGGCGCGGATCCGATCCGTTGAAGAAGGCCTCCCAGGCGGCGACGGCCGTCGGGTTGGCGACCTGTTGCGCTTGGGCCTCCTCCGCCTCGGTCGGACCGGGCGAGCCCTGCGCGATCCAGTCCCGCAAGATCGCGAAATCCTCCTCGGCAAGCGCCGGCAGACCGAAGGGCATCCCCAGACCGGGGTGCTCCTGCAGCCTGGCCGCAAGCGCATCGGCCGTCGACGGACAGGTCGCCGCGAAGCGTTGCAGCCGAAACGGGTCGACGGACGCGCGCGAGAAGCCCGGGCCGTTGTGCCGCATGCCGGCGTCGATCATCCGGTAGAGGATGGAGTCGTCGAGATTGGTCTGCGTCGACCCGGTACGCGCCAGGACGGGATAGAAACCACGCTCGCGCCATTCGGCCGTGGAATCGGCGGCGTCCATATCGGTGCGCGGATCCGCGGTCAAACGCGTCGAATAGGGGTTCTCGCCGAAGCCGCCGCGATCGACCCCGCGGAAGGAATCCAGCTTGACGTTGCAGGGTGAGCCCAGACAGCCATGACAGGCGATGCAGCGGCGATCGAAGATGGGTTGGACTTGGGTGCTGTAGTGCGGCGCCTCGGAGCCGACGGATTCGGCCGAGACACCGGTGATCAACGCCCGGGCGGTGTCCTGCGGGTCCGCGGCACGCAGCGGCAACGACAGGATGATCGCTGCGATGGCGATGACCGCCATCAATCGCCGTGTCACGGCGTCGGTTCGTGTGTAAGGGGACATCCGCGAAGCCTCCGAAGCGGAGTGTACTTAGGTGATTTCCGGGAATCGTCATCCCGACAGCGAGTGCCTGGAAGGCATCGAGTCCTTGATGCCGTCAGACTTGATCAAAGCGTCGCCGAACTTTTTCGTTGTCGTTGTCGTGTTCGTCCGGAATCCGATGACGACAACGAGGCGTTAGTCATCCTCTCGTCCATGCCTCTTGGATTCCCAACCGGACGCAAGACTTCGGCCCCACACCCGGGTACGCCGACTTCAGTCGGCCCCCGGGGAGACGGACTTCAGTCCGCCGTGCGGGCGTGCTCGGTGGGCCGACTGAAGTCGGCGTACCCGGGCGGTCGCGGTCGGCGACCTGGACACTGCCGATGGGGCCGAAACGATGATCGAGCCCCTATCCCGAAAATCACCTCATCATCCCCGCAGCCCGAGGACGTCCTGCATGTCGAACATCCCTGGACCACGCCCGGCGATCCAGCTCGAGGCCCGGACGGCGCCACGCGCAAAGTTCATCCGGCTCGATGCCTTATGGGCGATCTCGACCCGCTCGCCGTCGGCGACAAACCAAACGCTGTGCTCGCCGACGATGTCCCCGGCCCGGATGGTCTCGAATCCGATGGTGCGGCGCTCGCGCGGTCCGGTCTGCCCTTCGCGCCCGTAGACGGCAACCTCGTCGAGATCCCGTCCCAAGGCCGAGGCGATCACCTCCCCCATTCCCAACGCGGTCCCGGACGGCGCATCGACCTTGTGACGGTGGTGCGCCTCGATAATCTCGATGTCGACCTCGTCGCCGAGCACACGCGCGGCGATGTCGAGCAACTTGAAGCAGAGATTCACACCGACGCTCATGTTGGGCGCAAAGACGATGCCGATCTCCCGACCGGCCGCAGCGATCATGTCGCGTTGCGCCTGGTCGAGCCCGGTCGTTCCAATCACCATGCACTTGCCGGCGGCGCGGCAGATCTCGAGATGTGCGAGCGTCGCCGTAGGCGAGGTGAAGTCGATCAAGACATCGAATTCGTCCAGACACTCGGCCAGATCCGACGCCACCGACACGTCCAAGCGCCCGACCCCCGCAAGCTCGCCGGCATCCGCCCCGAGCAACGAGCTACCCGCCCGCTCGGTCGCCGCACCCAAGACAAGCCCTTCGGCCTCGTTCACCGCCTGCACCAGCGTGCGGCCCATACGCCCGCCCGCCCCGGCCACGGCGATCCTGATCTTCTGCATCGTAGCTCCTTTGGCGAGTGGTTAGTGGTTAGTGGTTAGTGGTTAGTGGTTAGTGGTTAGTGGTTAGTGGTTAGTGGTCGGACCCGGAAACTCTCGGGGCATGGCCCCCCGAAAAAAATTCCTGAACCGCGTCGACTCCAACGCCGATCGATGCGAAAACGACCGACACCGGACTCGTCCTGGTCAAGGAAGCGCCGGACGCGGTTCAGCGTCAGAGGCCGATCTTGTCGATAAAGCTCTTCACGCTGTCGAGCCAAGAATGCGACTGCGGACTGTGCCGCGATCCGCCCTCCGTCATGCTCGTCTCGAACTCGCGCAGCAGCTCCTTTTGGCGCTCGGTGAGATTCACCGGCGTCTCGACCGTCACGCGACAGATGAGATCGCCGATCACACCACCGCGGACCGGTTTGACGCCCTTGCCGCGCACACGGAACATCTTGCCCGTCTGGGTGCCGGCCGGGATCTTGAGCATCACCTTACCGTCGAGCGTCGGGACCTCGAGCTCGCCGCCGAGTGCGGCGGTCACGAAACCGATCGGCACCTCGCAGTGCAGATGACTGTCCTCGCGGGTGAAGATCGGGTGCGCCTTGACCTGGATCTGGACATAGAGATCGCCGGGCGGCCCGCCGTACTCGCCGCGCTCGCCTTCGCCCGCGAGGCGAATCCGGTCGCCCGTGTCCACGCCGGCCGGAACGCGTACCGAGAGGGTCTTTTCCTCTTGGATCCGGCCCCGACCCCGACAATGGCTGCATGCCTCCTCGATCACGCTGCCCGTCCCGCGACAGGTCGGACAGGTCTGCTGGATGGAGAAGAAGCCCTGCTGCATCCGCACCTGACC
This sequence comes from Thiocapsa rosea, assembly GCF_003634315.1. Classification (NCBI taxonomy): domain Bacteria; kingdom Pseudomonadati; phylum Pseudomonadota; class Gammaproteobacteria; order Chromatiales; family Chromatiaceae; genus Thiocapsa; species Thiocapsa rosea. Next base: position 3,752,224 of record NZ_RBXL01000001.1, on the reverse strand, counting down.
GCTTCCGCCGCAGGTCGAGCAGGTCTTGGGTTTGGTGCCCGGCTTGGCCCCGGTACCGCCGCAGAACTGACAGTCCACCTGAACCGGGATACGGAACTTGACCTCCTTGCCGCTGACCGCGTCTTCGAGACTGAGCGACATGTCGTAGCGCAGATCCACCCCGCGCTGGGTGCGTCGAGCGCCCGAGCGCCCGCCGAAGATGTCCCCGAAGACGTCCCCGAAGATATCGGAGAAGGCCCCGCTATCCCCGCCCGGACCGCCGAATCCGCCCGCGCCGGCATCCACGCCGGCATGGCCGAACTGATCGTAGGCCGAGCGTTTCTTCGGATCGCTCAGGACATCGTAAGCCAGCTTGGCCTCTTTGAACTTTGCCTCGGTATCCGCATCCCCGCTGTTGCGGTCCGGGTGATACTTCATCGCCAGGCGACGGAATGCCTTCTTGAGATCGGCCTCGCTCGCGTTGCGCGCGACGCCCAAGACCTCGTAATAATCGCGTTTTGCCATTGAATCCTAAACCGCGTCCAGAGTCATGACCGATGGTGTCCCGGGAACGACCTCTCGAGACACGAGAGGTCGTTGTGCGTGACGCGGTTTCGATCGAAAAACATGACGATTTCAGACCACGCCAGCGATGGAGATCGGTCGATTCATGCGAAGCCGAGCCGACTCGGAAACAGCGCCTGTGCCCTCGATGCGTCGATGCCGCATCAAGGGCACTACAGCGTGACCGGTGACAGGGCCGAATTGCATCTGAAAACCACCGAGCACCCATCGGAACATGATCCCGTCCGGGGGATGGTTTCGAGCTGTCCGGCCGCTTGACTTACTTCTTGTCGTCTTTGACCTCTTCGAACTCGGCGTCGACCACGTCGTCACGCGCCGGACCGGCCGAACCCTCGGGCTCGCCGGCACCGGTCGGGCCAGCGCCGGGACCGGCACTGCTCTGCGCATAGAGCCGTTCCGCCATCTTCGCGGAGGCGTCGCCGAGGGTCTTGGTCAGCGACTCGATACGGTCCTTGTCCTCGCCCTTCATAACCTCCTCGAGCTCCTTGATCGCGGACTCGATCGAGTCCTTCTCGCCGGACTCCATCTTCTCGCCGAGCTGCTCCATGGACTTGCGCGCCGAATGAATCATCGTATCGGCATGGTTGCGCGCGGCCACCAGCGCGTGGAACTGGCGGTCTTCCTCGGCATGGGCCTCGGCATCCTTGACCATCTGCGCGATCTCGGCGTCCGACAGACCGGAAGACGCCTTGATGATGATCGACTGCTCCTTGCCGGTCGCCTTGTCTTTGGCCGAGACGTTGAGGATACCGTTGGCGTCGATGTCGAACTTGACCTCGATCTGCGGCACGCCGCGCGGTGCAGACGGGATGTCGCTGAGATCGAACCGACCCAGCGACTTGTTGTGGATCGCCCGCTCGCGCTCGCCCTGCAGGACATGCACGGTCACCGCGTTCTGATTGTCGTCGGCGGTCGAGAAGACCTGCTGGGCCGAGGTCGGGATGGTGGTGTTCTTCTCGATCAGCTTGGTCATGACGCCGCCGAGGGTCTCGATGCCGAGCGACAGCGGGGTGACGTCGAGGAGCAGCACGTCCTTGACCTGGCCGCCGAGCACACCGCCCTGGATGGCCGCACCGATGGCGACGGCCTCGTCCGGGTTCACGTCGCGGCGCGGCGTCTTGCCGAAGAACTCCTCGACCTTGGCCTGGACCTTGGGCATGCGGGTCTGGCCGCCGACCAGGATCACCTCGTCGACCTCGCCCGCCGTGAGGCCCGCGTCCTTCAACGCGATCCGGCAGGGCTCGATGGTGCGGTCGACCAGCTCTTCGACCAGCGACTCGAGCTTGGCGCGCGTGAGCTTGACGTTGAGATGCTTCGGCCCGGTCTGATCCGCCGTGATGTAGGGCAGATTGATGTCGGTCTGCTGGCTCGTGGAGAGCTCGATCTTGGCCTTCTCGGCGGCCTCCTTCAGGCGCTGCAGGGCCAGCGGGTCGTTGCGCAGATCCACCGCCTGGCTCTTTTTGAACTCGGCCACCAGGAAGTCGATGATGCGCATGTCGAAGTCTTCGCCGCCGAGGAAGGTATCCCCGTTGGTCGAGAGCACCTCGAACTGATGCTCGCCCTCGATCTCGGCGATCTCGATGATGGACACGTCGAAGGTGCCGCCGCCCAGATCGTAGACCGCGATCTTCTGATCGCCGCGCTTCTTGTCCATTCCGTAGGCGAGCGCCGCCGCGGTCGGCTCGTTGATGATGCGCTTGACCTCGAGACCGGCGATCCGCCCCGCGTCCTTGGTCGCCTGGCGCTGCGAGTCGTTGAAGTAGGCCGGGACCGTGATGACGGCCTCGGTGACCGCGTGGCCCAGATAATCCTCGGCGGTCTTCTTCATCTTCTGAAGGACCTTCGCGGAGATCTCCGGCGGGGCCATCTTCTTGCCGTTGACCTCGACCCAGGCGTCACCGTTGTCGGCCTTGACGATCTTGTAGGCGACCATGTCCTTGTCTTTGCTGACGACATTGTCCTCGTAGCGACGTCCGATCAGTCGCTTGATCGCGAACAGGGTATTGGCCGGGTTGGTGACCGATTGGCGCTTGGCGGACTGTCCGACCAGGACCTCCCCGTCACCCGTGTAGGCGACGATCGACGGCGTGGTGCGATCGCCTTCGGCGTTCTCGATGACCTTCACGTTGTCGCCTTCCATCACGGCGACGCAGGAGTTGGTCGTCCCGAGGTCGATACCGATGATTTTTCCCATGAGCATATTCTCCAAAAATGTGTCTTGTGTGGCCGAACGACCTCTAAGTTGCCTCGGAGGTTGGGGAAAATCCCCGATCGTTCAAGCCGAGATCAGGATGCCTGTTGAGAGACCATGACCAGCGCCGGGCGCACCAAGCGTCCGTTGAGCGTGTAGCCTTTCTGCATGACCGCCACGACGGTGTTCGGCGGCAGATCCGAGCGCGGCTGCATCGTCATCGCTTGATGAAACTCCGGGTCGAAGGGTTGCTCGATCGGATCCACCGAGACCACGCCGAAACGATCCATCACGTCGCCGAGCAGCTTCAGCGTCAGCTCCGTGCCTTCGCGCAGTTTGGCGATATCCGCCCCGTCCGCCAGCGCTGCATCGTGTCCCAGCTCAAGGCTGTCGCGCACCTGCAGGAGCTCGCGGACAAAGCTGTCGAGCGCGTATTTATGCGCCTTCTCCAGCTCGATGGTATGGCGCCGCCTGAGGTTCTCCATCTCGGCACGAACCCGCAGCGCCTGATCGCGGAGCGATTCCGACTCGGCGCGCGCGGCGATCAGCTCCGACTGGAGCTCCTCGGGCGTCGGCGCAGCACTCGCGCGATCGTCTTCGGCTTCTCCCGAACGGGATGCCGAGGCATCCTCGAGAAGGGCCTCCTCGTCCGCCATCGACGCGTTCGATTCGGTCTGTTTTGCTGATTCCGTACTCATTACGATCTCCAGTATCCCGGTCCGCCGTCGCGCCGCGCCTCGATGTCGGCGACTCGGCCGCACAGCCGACCCCAAAAACCAAACACTATTGTCTGAGCGCCGCCGCCAGCAGTCGCGCGGTGACGTCCACGATCGGGATGACGCGCTCGTAGTCCATGCGCGTCGGGCCGATCACGCCCAGCACCCCGACGACCTCGTCGTCCACCCGGTAGGTCTGGGTCACGACACTGCAGTCGCCGAGCAGCGAATAACCCGACTCCTCGCCGATAAAGATCTGGACCCCGTCGGCGGCGATGCACCGGTCGAGAATGTGCAAAATCTCGCGCTTCTCGTTGAAGGCTTCGAACAGCTGTCTGAGCCGCTCCATGCTGGCCAGCTCGCCGAACTCCATAAGATTGGTCTGACCTGCAATGAAGCAGTCGTCCTTGCGCTCGGCCGACTCGATCACCTCGTGGGCCAGCATGACCGCGCGCATCATGAGCTGATCCATGTTCAAGTGCGTGTTCTTGAGATCTTCGACGAGACGCTTGCGCACGTCTTTGATGTCCTGGCCGGTGAAGATCTCGTTGAGATAATTCGATGCCTGCTCCAGCTGCGACGCCGTGAAACGGCGCTCGGTGGCGATGATGCGGTTGTGAACCTCGCCCTCGCTGGTCACGAGGATCGCCAGCACCCGTGTCCCCGACAAGGGTAACAGCTCGATTTGGCGAAACACATTGCGCTCGTGTCGCGGCAGCATGACGACACCGGCCAGGTGCGTGATGCCCGACAAGAGTGTCGAGGCCATCTCGACGAGCGATTTGGCGTCCGAGCGCACATCGAAGCGGGTGCGCAGACTGGCGATGTCGTCCTCGGACGGCGGACGCACGGTCAGCAGCGTGTCGACGAACAGCCGATATCCCGCCACCGTCGGAACCCGTCCCGCGGAGGTGTGCGGCGAGACCACGAGACCCAGGTCCTCGAGATCCGCCATGACATTGCGCACCGTGGCCGGACTCAGATCCAACCCGGTGTCTTTCGCCAAGGTCCGCGAGCCCACGGGCTGACCCTCCCGAATGTAACGCTCCACGAGCGCCTTCAGGAAATGGAGCGCACGATCGCTGACCTGGCCCTCGGTATTACGTGTCTCGATTGACAAGGTGCGTCTGCCATGAAACCGGCGATGATATGGATTCCGACCGCAACGAGCGACGTCGTCGGAGCGCGTTCGAACCGACCGGACGCGATTTAGCACTCACCTCGACAGAGTGCTAACACCGCAATTTAGGGATTCGGGCCAAGCCTGTCAAGGCTGCTCGGCGCGCCTATTGGCGCCATCCCCCGCCCATGCTAGCTTTAGGCGTTGTAAGCGCTTCCGGATCCCAGCCTCTGACAGACCTCATGCCGCAATTCAACACCGTCGGCATCATCGCGAAACAAGGCGACCCGGAGAAGGTGGTCGGGACCTTGCTTCATCTCGTCACTTACCTGCGTTCGCGGCGCCTGCATGTGCGACTCGATGCGGAGAGCGCCCACCTGCTCGGTGCGGAGGTCGGGGCAGCGGTCCCGGTCGCGCAGCTCGGCGCCGGATGCGATCTGGTGATCGTGGTCGGCGGCGACGGGACCCTCCTTCACGCCGCGCGTATGATGGCCGCCTACGGCGTCCCTCTGGTGGGGATCAACCTGGGGCGACTCGGGTTCCTGGTCGATGTCTCGCCGCAAGACATCGAGTCCGCACTCGACCCGATCCTCGCCGGCGAATACCAATCGGACCGCCGCGCCATGTTGTCGGTGCGCGTGATCGCCGAGGACGGTCTCGAGCGCAGCTACTCGGCCCTGAACGATGTCGTCATCCACAAATGGAATACGGCCCGTATGATCGAGCTCGAGATGGACATCAACGGCGTCTTCGTCTCGGCCCAACGCTCGGATGGCTTGATTATCGCCACGCCGACCGGATCGACGGCCTATGCACTCTCGGGAGGCGGCCCGCTGGTCGACCCGGCCCTGGATGCGCTCTTGTTGGTGCCGATCTGCCCGCACGATCTGAGCAACCGGCCGCTGGTCGTCCCGGGCGATCGGCGGATCGAGGTCAGGGTGCGCGGACTCGATCAAGGCCATGTGCAGGTGACCTGCGACGGACAGGCGGACCTGCAGCTGCCCCCGCGCGCAACGATCGAGGTGGTTCGACATCCGCATTTCGCCCATCTGCTCCACCCGCGGGGCCACGATCACTACCAGATCCTGCGGGCGAAACTCGGCTGGGGCGGCCACATGCCCCCCCTCGTGACTTAGCAACGTTTCAGCAAGACGTTGAGCACCGAATCCAATCCTTGTCGTTGTCGTTGTCGTTGTCGATTACGATTGCGACAACGACAACGACAACGACCACCGTGGCAAAGGCATTCCCGTTCCCTAGGGCTGCCGTCGGACCTTTCCCGATGTTGACACACATCCTTGTCAAAGACCTGGCCATCGTCAGCTCGCTTGAGCTCGACTGCGCCTCGGGCATGACGGCGCTCACCGGCGAAACCGGCGCGGGCAAGTCGATCATGATCGACGCCTTGGGCCTTGCCCTCGGCGATAAGGCGGACGCCGCCATGATCCGCGCCGGCTGCGAGCGCGCCGAGATCGTCGCCGGGTTCGACCTGGCGGCGGTCCCCGGTGCGCGCGCTTGGCTCGCCGCGCAGGATCTCGACGAGGACGGCGACTGTCTGGTGCGCCGCCTGATCGTGCGCGACGGACGCTCGCGCGCCTATGTCAACGGCCGTCCCGCCACCGGCACCCAACTGCGCGACCTCGGCGATCTCTTGGTCGACATCCACGGCCAGCACGCCCACCAATCGCTCCTGCGAGCCAATGCCCAGCGCGATCTTTTGGACGCCTACGGGGGCCACGCGGTCCTCGCGGGATCGGTCGCCGTTGCCTTTCGCGAGTACCGTGCGCTCGACCAACAACTCGGGGCACTGGAGTCGGCGCGACAGGAACGGGCGGAGCGGCTCGATCTGCTGCGCTTTCAGGTCGAAGAGCTATCGGCATTGGGACTGAGCGCCGCGGAGATCGAGACCCTCGACCTAGAACAGCGACGCCTGAGCCACCTGGGGCGTCTGCAGGAGACCGCCGCGCGCGTCCTCGATATGCTCTCCGATGCCGAGCCGGCGATCTCGGATCAGTTACGCTCGGCCGGCTCCGATCTGGCCGATCTGGCCGCCATCGATCCGGCCTTGGTCGAGCCTCGCGACCTGCTGGAAACAGCGGCCATCCATGCCGGCGAGGCCGCTGCCAGCCTGCGCCATTATCTCGACGGTCTGGAGGTCGATCCGGCCGCCCTCGAAGCGGTCGAGACCCGCATCGCACAGCTTCACGACCTGGCGCGGAAATTCCGCGTCCTGCCGGTCGAGCTGCCGGAGGCATTGACCGCGCGCCAGGCCGAGCTGGAGACGCTCGAGCAAGCCGATCTGCGCCTCGGCGATCTGCGCGCGTCACGCGACACCGCGCTGAACGCCTTTCTCGACCAAGCGCGCGCGCTCGGTGAGGCACGGGCCGCGGCGGCAGAACGCCTGAACCGAACGGTGACGGAGGCGATGCAGCAGCTCGGCATGGCGGGCGGGCGCTTCGCCGTAGAGATCGAGGCACTGCCGCCCGAGCGCGCGGGCACGGGCGGACTGGAGCGCATCGCCTTCCTGGTCAGCGCCAACCCGGGCCAACCGCTGCAGCCGCTCGCGAAGGTCGCCTCGGGCGGTGAGCTCTCGCGCATCAGCCTCGGCATTCAGGTCGCCACCGCCGAG